>NZ_JAKJTA010000012.1:0-162639 GCF_050337555.1 Vibrio profundum | reverse complement strand
ACATGATACTATGCACCCCTGCCCCGGCCCCACCAAACTGCCCGCCCCAGACACCTCAAATTCCGCTTGGCCATGCAAGCCAATGACGATTTGGGTATAGTCATGATCATGACATTCAATATAAGAAGGTAACGTCACTATCTGTGCAGGTGGCACCATGTTTTCCTGCTTTTCTAAGCAGTTAACGTCAAATTGAAGGTTTAGTGGGTCATTCATTGTTATTATTCTATCGGAACTACGCGGCTGGCATCATACCTCATAAAAACTAAGATGCCTAAAACAGAAACATCACTCGCCACCCCTCATCTCAGCTACCTTTTTTGTCTGAAAAAATCTCGTGGCGACAGATCGTTGAGTTCATCGGAACAATGATCAAGTGCACATTAATTACGGTCAATGTGTATTCGAGTGTTGATAATGCAACCAGTTCAAAATTCTCTACTTGCATAATCCCATATTGTGCACACAATAGATCATGCACGATTGTAAAATTTTCAAAGTCATAGACTTAGTGAATTTAACGATGTAAAGGAGCGAAAACATTACCGCCACACAATCCAGTGCGCGCCAATTGTTTTCTACATATGCCGATTAACAGGTTTATTGTATGCAGGGATTTATGATCAAACGTCGCATTCCAGCGCTACTCATAGCGCTAAGTTCATGTTGGTTGTCAACATCGGCTCTGGCTAAGGAGGCCAAACAAGTCGATCCCGTCGCCGCTATCGATCTCAAATTGAGCACCAAGCAAGCTGAAATCGACTCGGTCGCAAAAGAATACGACATAGAATCCGCTAAACTGCAGCAGCTCAACAACGAATTCACTAAGTTACAACGCGATGCGGACGCTCTCAACGCCAAACGTAACCGTGCCAAGTCTGCACTAGATAAACAATACAACCGGCTCCTTGAAGATCCAGATACCGATCTGGTTTCCTTCCAAAAGAAATACCAACAAGCTTGGTCGGCAGTCAAAGCGAACCAAAATAATAAACTAGAAAGCCAACAAGCTATTACCGAAAATGAAATGCGACTTTCGCAAATAAAGCAAAAGCAAGCACGCCTCAATACAGAGTCTGTTAATTTAGAAGAGCAGCGCGTCGAAGCAAGAGTCAAAAGGATGGACACTGAACTAAGAGAAAGTTCAGTTCTTGAAACGACCTACAAAACCACATGCTCCACCACGATGACATTAGGTGAATGTGCCAGCCAAGGGAAACATTTAGCCAAGCAAAAAGCAGTCAAATCATTTCGCGCCAAGCTGATGGAACATCTCACTGAATCCGTTATTGCAAGACAGAACGTCAAAGGCGTTCAACTCAATATTCATGTCCAAGAAAGCCAAATCATGCGTGCTGGCTTCGAGGGTAACAACAAATATTTTACTCAGCTACAAGCTCAGCTTCAGGCTAAGCCCGCAGCAATCGCCGCTTGTGAGTTGCTTGATGTTTCCTCCCGATATTGCGTAAAAGGGGAAACGGGAAAAAGCAGTTCCCACAAAGACAAAAGCTGGGCCAACGTAACAGTGCGATCGGATCAGTATAATGACTCGGTGACTATCAATGGAATAGATTATGGCAGCACTCCTGTTGAGTTAGTACTGCCCGCTGGCCGCCATCAAGTGACTGTTTCTAAGTCAGGTTATGAAACCTATAACCGCACAATTTACGTACGCGGTAAAGACACAGTTTGGGTCAAACTAAGACCCAGTAAACGCAGCTGACGGCGTCTAACATATTTGAGTATCACTCTATTAAATGGATGAAATAGAAAGACCATGCGACTAGGTTTACCTGCATCACTCGTAGCGACGACTTTTTGCCTTATGGCCACTCCGACCTCAGCGACTGGCGAGCCCACGGGTTCGTCTGTAGTCGCTCTAAATGCTGAGTTGCTCAATAAGAATACCGACCTTGAACAGGCACAAGCTGGCCAAAAAGCCAAAAAGGACATACTCAGTTCAAAAAAGAAGCAGCTTAACTCTCTAACCGCCGACGCAAGAAAATACGATCAAGCCTTAGCCAAGGCCAAGCTGAGCCTTGAGCAAGACTATAAAAAAATGATTGATGATCCCGATATCGATCTCGCGCAGTCTCAGCGCCGCTATCAGGACGCTTGGTCGAAAGTAAAACAGAACCAAAAATCCCGATTAGAAGCCGAACAAAATACCCAAGAAGCTGCCGTCAACTACCGTTTAGCACAGTCTGCTGTCACTAAAATTGAGCAAAACATCCACAGCTTGAACGAAGATAAAAAACGCGCTCGAGTCGACAGGCTGAAATACGAGCTCAACCAAACCCGGCAAGAAAAAATTAGCTTTAGTAACGCCTGCCAATCCAGTATGACGATAGCGCAGTGTACTGCTCAAACCAAAGAGCTAGGTTTACAAAAAGCCGTCAAACTATTCCAAAAAAACCTAGTATCTCAAGCAACTGAGTCTCGATTGGTGCAAAAGAACGTCGAAAAAGTCTCACTCAATATTCATGTGCTCGGCCACAAAACGCTGCAATCTGGTTTCTATGATGGATCTCGCTTTAGAACCGTATTGGATGTCAGCCTAAATGCGCGCCCGGCAGAAAGCACTTCATGTAAATTGCTCAGCTTAGAAGCAAAATACTGTTTTGAGCCAAGTAGTTACGATGAGAAACCCGGTCAGCAGCAAGAAGTGGCTTGGGTGAGCCTTTCCGTGCGATCGAACCAATATAACGATCAGGTACTCATTGATGGCGTGGTGTATGGGAGCACCCCTGTCGAAGTGATGTTACCCGTCGGAGAACACAGCGTGGTCGTACGTAAAGACGGGTTTACTTCGTTTAACCGACAGTTGAAAGTACGCTCCGATCAGCACTTAAGAGCCGTGCTACACCAACAAGAAAATAAACTTGAAGCGGGCAAAGAATTCGCAGATGCCATTAATAGCATGACGAAAGCGCCTGATGTTGTCACCGTATTATCCGGTGAATACTTGATTGGCGAGAATGCCTCACAACAAGTTCACCTTGATCATGCTTTCGCTATTGGAGCAACACCAGTAACTATGCGCCAATTCGAAAGTTTCATTAACACCACCAACTACCAGACCGATGCCGAACTAAAAAATACCTGCACCACAGTAAAAGGCTCGCAAGTCACCCCTATCGTGAATAGCTACTGGCGTAACCCTGGGTTTAAACAATACCCGAACTCCCCTGTCGTCTGTGTCAGTCGTAACGACGCCAAAGCTTACGTGCGTTGGTTAAGTAAGGTAACAGGTTTTACTTACCGCTTACCAAGCGAGGACGAATGGGAAATTGCAGCCTTGGCTGGCGGACATGGTAATTACTGGTGGGGCGATAAGTTCCAGCCCGGTCAGGCGAATACGGGTTGGGGCGGGACACCTTGGTCAAATAAAAGCACATCACCAGTCAGCGCATTCTCCGCTAACCCACTCGGGTTGTACGATATGGTCGGAAATGTGTGGCAGTGGACTCACGACAATCGAGGACTTGCAAAAGGAGGCGCATGGAACTTCTCCCCATCTATGGCAGAAGCCTACCAACGCTTATTTATCTCACCTTCAGCGGCAGCCAACTACGTTGGGTTCCGTGTCGTGAGAGAAATAAATTAGGGAGCGGCTATTCGCATCAAAAACGCCGCTCTAGAAGCAAAATTCTAGAGCGGCGTTTTTATGTTGAGATCAGCAAAATAAAGAAGTAAAGCCAAGGAGTTAAGGAGCGAGCCGCTCGATATCCCAATTCGCTTCATCTTGAGAGTATAAAAAGCGATCGTGCAGTCTATGTTCACCGCCTTGCCAAAATTCTACACTCAGTGGTCGGATACGATAGCCCCCCCAAAAGCTTGGTACTGGAATCTCTCCTTTTTCAAACTTCTTCTTCAGCTCTAAGAATTTACCTTCTAATACGCCACGTGCAGAAATGCGATTACTTTGGCGACTTGCGATGGCCGCAATCTGGCTTTCTTTTGGGCGAGAAGCAAAATACTTCATTGCTTCAACTGTCGATAGCTTTTCAGCGACACCTGTAATATGCACTTGACGTTCTAAGTGATGCCAAGGAAAGTGCAGGCTAACTTTATTGTTTTGCTCAATATGCAAAGATTTTCGGCTACCTAAGTTGGTATAGAAAACAAAACCCTGCTCATTGATATCTTTCAATAAAACAATACGTTGATACGGCTGACCTTCTGGATCAACCGTTGCCACCGTCATCGCAGTTGGGTCTATCAAGTTGGCATCGATCGCTTGCTGAAGCCAAAACCGAAACTGGTCGATGGGATCATCACGTAGGTCTTTTTTTCTTAACCCACCTTTAATGTACTCGCGCCGAATATCATTCAGTTCCATGGTCACTCCTAATCATTTTTGCGCCAATTCTGCGCTGATAAGAGCCAAAACTCAAGGTCTGTGCCGCCGTAGAGTAAGAATATGAGCTAAGTCATGATCTAGCACATCAAAACAGACGATTTTCTCTTAGCTTCAATTTAGCTAGCTACACGCTCCATGAGATAACCACTTATCTTGAGATTGGGCGTTTTCTTTCAGCCAACGAGTGGCAGCGTCATCAACCGAGAGTTGTTGATCATCCACCAGCATTGCGGCAAGCGCTATTTGACCATTATCCAACGAAAACGAATCGATAATTGCCGCCGCACAAGGCGATTTTTCAGCTAAGGTTTTTGATACAGCAATCTTTAACCAACCGCCAACGGGATTACCGCAGTCCCATTTATATTTCGGATTTACCCCCCACGATGCTTTCTCTTCACACTTTTTGTCATAGGCTGGAAACTCGACAAACTTTCCTTGGTATTTGGCTTCTACCCAATTTGGCGACCAATTGAAAATCAGCAGTGGCTTTTTATCCACAATATATTGATTAATTTTTTCGTTGATTGCTTGACCATCGTTGAGCTGTACGACTTTAAAGTCTAAACCCAAAGCTCGAATCCTAGCGCGATCTGGTTTTTCCCATGGTCCTGTGAAATAAATACCCTTCTTCCCACCTTCAGCGAACGCTTGAGAGCAGCTTTTTAACGCTTCCCAATTTGGTAAGCCTGGACATGAGGCTTCTGCGTAATCGGGATACCACCAGTCTTCCCTCGTTTTAGCCTTATGGGTCGTCCCCTCGGTAATATGGCCCGACTCTAGTAACTGCTGATACTTAGACGCCATCGAACCTTCCCACACTTCCACTTGAACATCGCCTTGATCGTGAGCAAGCTTATACCACTGTGAACGTGCATCGGTGAACACATATTCCACCTCAACATTTTTCTGCTGCAGCAGGTTACCCAATACCTTTGTCAGCACTTGCTGGCTAGTCCAATCCAAGGACATTAGTTTGACGGGCTCAGCGTAAGCAAAAGATGACCAACTCGCCAACACGACACTCGCTATGGCTACGCTGCTTTGACGTTTCATATTCCTATTCCTATTCCTTGGACTGTGACTATTTACTCATCACAAGAATAGACTATCTATTGAAAAATGACGTAAATCTCAAAATTCCGTTCACGGTAAATTGCATTACAGGTCGGGTGGTGACGGTCTGCCTAGGTGCCTTTCCAAGCAGGATATTCGTTTTCAATGCGCTAGAAACGCGCGAGAACAGCGGCATTCTGGCCAATAAGTTGCTAAATACGTCCCTGATTACTATTTTTTAATACAGCCATTTCTTCATTTTAAGGGGCTGAGTTTGAAAAGCATAAAGTTGGTGTTTCTGGTTCAAGTCATCTCTTTGGTTACTGTTGTATTATTAATATCCGCTTTCATTAAATATGAAACGTTTAAAGGTAACTTACACCAAGAGCTTTCACTGGATGTCTCCAACATTGCGACACGAATGAGTAAAAGCATCCCTCGCCTACTTTGGGACTTCGATTTAGACACACTACGCTCCACCGTGGCATCAGAACTCGGCTCACCTGAAATATCGGCCATTCGCATACGAGATAACCAAGGTGCTGATGTGATGTTTTTGGCTCGCCACGCACCACCATCACAGCAGACGGGCGAATCTGAAGCGGTAGCCGAATCTGAAGAAAATGTTGATGCAAATGCACCAACCACCGAGGAAGAAGGTGACGGGGCCATCGAAGTCACGGAAGATATGGTGTTTAATGAAAAAGATTCGGTGACTAAAAACTTGGTTTTTATCGAGTACGAAGAGAAAAATGATGTCGGCACAGTCCAAGTTTACTTCGATACCCATGCACTGGATGCAAAATTAGCGAAGTCTTTGCGCCATAACATCGGTGAGCTTTTTATCTTAGATATCATCATCTGTATTGCTATCGTGCTTGCTCTAACGCTGACTGTGCTCAAACCGCTACGTCAACTCACAACGCGGATTCACGCTCTGTCATCTGGAGACGGCGACTTATCCAATAAAATTAAAAAAGCCAAATACCGAGAGTTCGACGACATCACCGACAGCATAAACAAGTTTACCGAATCACTGCGGGTCATCGTTGTGGATGTCACTCAAGCATCAATGACCTTAGAAACCAAGGCTACCGCAAATGGCGCGATGGCGCGCAAGAATGCAGGAAAACTGGATTCTCAGAAGGAGCAACTCACAACAGTCGCCGCGGCAACCAAACAGCTCACCCAATCCGTCGCGGTAGTTGCCGATACGGCATCAGACACTGCTGAGCAAGCCAGTAATGCCACCACACTTGCTGACGGAGTAAACGCGACGATTGAGTCATCATCACAAGAAATTTTCAACATGCGTGAAGAAATGAACAACGTCAACAATGAAATGCATAAGCTCATCGAGGAAGGAGAAAAAATCACCACCGTACTCAACGTGATCAACGATATATCAGGCCAAACCAATTTATTAGCCCTCAATGCGGCCATTGAAGCGGCTCGAGCAGGTGAGCAGGGTCGTGGCTTTGCCGTAGTCGCCGACGAAGTCCGTAACTTAGCGGTCAAAACAAGCCAATCCACAGATCAAATTCAAGCAAACATCGAAGCGCTCGATAACGCCACTCAGTCGGTTGAAAGTGAGATCACTCGAATTGCGAGCATGTTAGAGAATACCGCCTCGAAAGTGGGCGACTCACAGAACTCCGTCAAAGAGGTCCAAGAACTCATTGCCTATATTTCTGAACGTAGCGGGCAAATTTCACACGCGACCGAAGAACAAAGCATAGCTGTTAATGACATCAGCCAAGCAATAGTAGAAGCCTCCGACGTTTCAACCGATGTCTCCAATGGCGCGACCGAAAATCAGGCGAACTCGGAAAAAGTCTTGTCGCTCAGCAAAAGTATTGCGCAGCATATGACCAAATTCAGAACCTAAATCTTGGGCCTGTCTTCTTCGCCAATAGGCAAAATACCTCACAAGGAATAACCGAGTCCTAATCGCTCTGCACGCCCTTCATGATAAAAAGTCATATTTTATCAGCGAAAAGATTGCAAAATACCGCTTCACTAGGCAGTCTTCAGCATAACTAAAAAGACTATTAGGATATGATTCATGAAACTCATCAAACCTCTCTCATTCATTATGGCGATGGCATTTAGTGGCATGACAATGGCAAGCGTCACCATCACAGTTCCAGATTCCGTTGATTTCTTAGCCGCCAACAGCCAAGAGCCGCATCTCAGTGGTAGCCTTTTTTCGACCGAGAGAACGATTACGCTTCCTAATGGGGACAACCAAATCGTTTTCAAATACACCCCACACTTTACCCAAGGCAAGGATACAGTAACCGCAAGAAGTGAAGCCATTATTGCGAAATTCACGGCAAAAGACGCGAAGTTACATTTTGAATTGCCAAAATACAGCTCGTCTAGCATTGCTCAGAAAAGTATTAACACCATGCAATGGAACCTAGTGGATGAATCAGGTCACAAGCTGTCCATCAAAAAAGATAAACTCATCAAAGAAGGGATGCAAGTCGGTCGTGATTACCCACGTGAAGCCCAAAACTACAATACGAAAGGCGGCATCGCGGCTATCGTAACACCACTGACACTGACGCAAAGAGCGCTAAGCCAAGGCGATTTGAAAGAGCTAAAAGGTAAGAATACTGCCGAAGAAATGTTGCACTTCTGGTATAGCAAAGCGGACGCTAAAACTAAAGCGAAATTCAAAGAGTTTGTAATAAATTCACACAGCGAATCCTAAGCCGCGAACAGGCAGGACCACCCTGCCTGTTCCTACATTTACAAACCTACCCTACGTTTACTATAGCCACAACAACATCACAATTGCCGTTAGTGCTCCAATACAAACGATATTGAGAACGATCCCCGCTCTCATCATTTCCGTCTGTTTAATATACCCTGTACCAAAAACGATCGCGTTGGGGGGAGTGGCAACAGGTAGCATAAATGCACAAGATGCCGCTACAGCAATCAGCACAGACACAACAACTGGCGACAAACCAAATACTTGAGCAACCGAAACAAATATAGGTATCAACAGCGCGGCACTGG
Source organism: Vibrio profundum (assembly GCF_050337555.1). Classification (NCBI taxonomy): domain Bacteria; kingdom Pseudomonadati; phylum Pseudomonadota; class Gammaproteobacteria; order Vibrionales; family Vibrionaceae; genus Vibrio; species Vibrio profundum. The sequence goes on along the minus strand of NZ_JAKJTA010000012.1, from coordinate 154,190 downwards.
CGGTATTACTGGCAAACTCAGTCAAGACAACGACAAAAGTGGCGATAATCAACACCACACTGACGAGCCCTAGATTAGAAATCAATTGCGTTAGCTCATGAGCGAGAAAAACACTGGTGCCTGTCGCTTTCAATACGTTACTAAGACAGATACCCCCACCAAACAAGAGTAGTACCCCCCAATCTGCCGTTTTCTCAATGTCTTTCCAGTGCACCACTTTAGTAACAGCCACCATAATCACGGCGGCAAGAGCAATAATGGTATCGAATTTGGCATAGCCACCAATGAATGCATTGATTGGCTTACTAAAAATCCACAACGAAACAGTCAGCAAGAAAATTGTCAACGTAATCACTTTGCCTCGATTCCATATAATGGGCTCATGGTCTAGCTCAAAATTCCCTTTTAAATCGGGCTTAATCACCCACGTCAGAACCGCAATCATAATAGGCAACAATATAACAGCAGTTGGCACACCAAATTTCATCCAATCTGCAAAGGTGAGCCCCACTTCCGCAGCCGCAATTGCATTTGGCGGGCTCCCGACCACTGTCGCAATTCCACCGATACTGGCACTGTAGGCAATACCAAGTAACACGAATACATAGGTTTTATGGCCACTCTCAGAGTTCAATTTGCTCAGTACGCCTAATGCTAAAGGCAGCATCATCGCTGTAGTGGCCGTGTTGCTGATCCACATAGACAAGCCAGCTGTCACCAAAAAAAGTAAATACACCGCAACGCTCATACGGCCACGAGCAAGCGACAATACTTTATTCGCCACCACTTTATCCAAACCTTGACGGTGCATTGCAGCGGCCAAAGAAAAACCACCTAGAAACAAAAAAATAATTGCGTTAGAAAAATTATTGAGCGCTGTTTGAGTATTAAATACACCCAGTAGCACCGCCATGACTGGGACTAAAATGGCCGTTATCGTCACGTGCAGCGCTTCAGTAAGCCACAACACCGCAATAAAGACTAACATGCTAAGGCCTAATACCACTTTAGGATCAAAGGGTAACCAAAAGTACATGGCGATAAATAAAATAATATCCGCCATAATAATCAGGTTATTTCGACTAAAAAGTCCCGTCGGCGCTAAAGGAGAGTGTTGACGTTCGCTCATTCACATAATTTCCATATTCAACTTCAGTTGCGTCATTTTACATATTTATAACAATAGTGATGATAAGTGGGCAGAAAAGTGTTACCCATATCGTAGGTGGTGATGATTTAAACAATAAACTATTTAATAGGTGGTTATTAGCTTGCTTTGGTTTGATTTGCTTTAGTTACTGTCAAGCCCAATAGGTTGGTAGAACACCATTATTAAGCCTTCCGTGCCAAATCTTTAGCTAAAATAAGTGCCAAGCCAAACACTTGTAAAAACAATGCGATATTTTTATAGAGTGCAATGTCTTTATTCAATGCCATCACCTGATCATTCAGAGATAGATTTTCTAAAAAGTAGTTATCAATCGTGTCACGCTGAACCTGTTGAGACTGATCGATAAGTTGAGTAATGATGGCAAGGTTATCGGGGTGAACTTGCGGCACAGGTTGATTTACCCAGCCTTGTAATTGTTCAGCAAGCATCTGATTCAAAGGGTTAGGGGCTTTAATATAGCCGTGTAAATGAATATGCTGAAGTAATGCTTCTCGCTTCCTTTCTAATGTTTCCACACTATTCCAAGATAGCTGGATAGAATACTGATTTTCTTGTTTTTTTTCTTCTAGCTCTGCAATGGTTCCACTTAGGCTATCCAATACGATGCTTGAAAGTAAGATCGCAAATATGTTCAATATCAAGCCAATCAGAACCAATGACCATGGGGGTGGAAGTTTTATCATCATCTTAGATACTGACTAAAATAAAGGCACATCGATTCGGTTCAAAGCAATCATCCCAATAATGCAACCAAAGGTAATTTGCATCCCTCATTCACGCTCCAGCGTTTCTCCGTTTAAAATCCCGTTCGCCTGCATAATTCTACCAATGAAAAAGCAGCGCCAAAATACCATCACCCTTCCTCCTACCATAGGTCCACTCTCATTGTTAATTTGGAGTCACGCCGCTAGCTATAGTGTAGAAGACTCATATGATTTGAGTGCAATAATCACTTTGAGCTTTTCTCAAATGAATAAGGAACGGGTTTGGCTTCAAAGTTATAGGCAAAAAAATGACCCGCTTTATAAAAGCGGGCCATTACTCACAACAAAACTTAGATCTCAGCAGTAATTGTCTATTTTTTCAATTTATAGAACAGCGTTGATAAAGGTGGCACACTCAAACACAGTGACTGAGCAAGTGATTCGCTTTCTATTTGCTCAGTGTGAACCATAGACTGAGTATGGTAGTGACTACCAGAGTATTTCTGATCGTCAGTGCTGAGCAACAGTTCATAATCACCAGCCAATGGCACCCCTAAACGGAAATTCTGATGTGGCACTGGAGTAAAGTTACTCACCACCAGTACCCTTTCGCCTTGCTCACTGATGCGCTCATGCGCAAGTATGCTCGACTCTTCTGCATTCTGCAGTCGCCATTCGAATCCTGAGTGATCACAATCTAGCTCATGTAAGGCACCTTCTCTTTGGTACAGCTTGTTTAAATCGCGAGTAAGCGCTAACACACCTTGATGGCGCTCGAATTCGAGTAAGAACCATTGTAGCTGGCTGTCATGATCCCACTCACCTGTTTGGCCAAACTCAGCGCCCATAAAATTAAGCTTTTTACCCGGTTGACCAAACATGTATCCCATGTAGGCGCGCAAGTTCGCAGTCTGCTGCCATTCATCGCCTGGCATTTTATTGTGGATTGAGCGCTTCCCGTATACCACTTCATCATGCGACAACGACAGAACATAATTCTCGCTGTGCGCATAAATCAGAGGGAAGGTAATGGTATTGTGATGATATTTTCGATGAATAGGATCTTCTTGAATGTAAGACAAGCTATCGTGCATCCACCCCATATTCCACTTAAAGCCAAAACCTAATCCGCCCAGATACGTTGGCTGAGACACGCCAGGAAACGCTGTCGATTCCTCGGCAATCGTCATGGCATTCGGAAAATACTTATAGACCTCTTCATTCATCCACTTCAAGGTTGCAATAGCGTCGTAATTTTCATTACCACCATCAACATTCGGTACCCACTGGTCATGGCTGCGCGAGTAGTCGAGATAAAGCATCGATGCGACCGCATCCACTCGTATGCCATCAATATGGAAGTGCTCAAACCAATATAAAGCGTTTGACACTAGGAAGCGGCGCACGTGCTCACGACCTAAATCATAAATGTAAGAGCTCCAGTCTTGATGCCAGCCGCGGCGGGGATCGGGATCATGGAACAATGGCGTACCATCAAAGTTTGCCAGCCCATGATCATCCGATGGGAAATGAGCAGGCACCCAATCAAGCACGACTCCAATACCAGCTTGGTGACACTTATCGACAAAATACTTAAAATCATCGGGTGTGCCAAAGCGACTGGTTGGCGCAAATAAGCCCACGGGCTGGTAGCCCCAAGAGCCGTAAAATGGATATTCAGAAACGGGCATCAGCTCAACATGGCTGTATCCTAGATCAGTCAAATAAGGAATTAACTGTTCGGCAAGCGCTCGATAATTTAGAAAATTACCGTCCTCATCTCGACGCCAAGATCCCGCATGCAGCTCGTAGAAAGACAACGCTTCCTTACGCTTATCGGTAACTGGCCGTTGCTGCCAATCATTGTCTGACCACTTGTAGCCTTGATGATCATAAACCACGGAGGAAAACGAAGGATGCTGCTCAGCACAAAAACCCCACGGGTCTGCTTTGTGAGGGAGCCCTTCGCCATTTGGCCCTTTGAGTTCGAATTTGTATTGTGCGCCTTCCGCTAGACCCGGAATAAATAGACCCCAAATACCATAGTCTAAGCGCTGCATCGGGTGCCTACGGCCATCCCAGCGGTTGAAATCTCCGACTAAACTACACGCACTCGCGTTCGGCGCGTAGAGCAAGAATCGGACGCCGGAAATTTGCTGCCCATCTTTATCTTGAGTGACGAACTGAGCACCCATATGCTGATACATTTGCTTTGGCGTATGCAAATCATCGTATTCTGCATAGATCCCGTGATACTGGTAAGGGTCATCGATGATCTGCTCCGAGTCTCCCCAATTCACCAATAATTGGTAATGCTTATGACTTAAATCTTTCTTTCCCAGAAGAACAAAGCCAGACTCCCCTTCCCTTTGCAACTCACCACTTGGCTTACCGTCTAGCAGTAATGTCACTGTGCAAGCATCAGGTAACCAAACTCGTAGCGCATAACGCTCATCTGCAACGTATGGCCCTAAAAACGAAAATGGGTCAGAAAATGCGGCTCGCGAAAGTTGGTTATACGTCTGTGCGCTGTTGTCTTTTACTAAAGTTTTCAAAGTTGTTTTCTCCCTAACCAAACTTTCCAAACTATTCCTTCCTTTTTATTACTCTTAAATGAGGCTTTATGCAACAAAATGTGACATAAAGCGGACTTTAACGCTAGCGTTAAGCGTTAAGCGTTAAGCGTTAAGCGTTAAGCAGCCCAGTATCGACTGTGCTGGCTTTAATACGAACTTCGGATAACCGCTCCGACAATCGGTTAATATATTCATTGGCAAACATTTCTTCTAAACCGACCGACAATTTTCGTCGCCAATTCGGGTATTCCGAAACGGTGCCGGGGATATTGACTGGCTTATCCATTTCAAGCCAATCTTCTAACTGGACACTTTGCAATGCAGATGCACCTAAACCAAGATGTAGCTGGAGCGCTTCACATAGATTCCTATCCATCGGCACCAAGTTTGCTTGTTTACCAACACTTTCGGGCAAGAGACCATGCCAGCGAATCGAGTCTAGAATGTTTTGTTTACACACCAACCTGTCATCGAACAATTGCTGCAATTGCTCTTCGTCAGGGTACAACCCCAACTCTTGACCCATTTTTAAATCTTCGCAATGCCAAAAGCCACGCAGAGTCGGCATATCATGTGTGCACAAAGCGGACATAGATTGTTGCGCGTAATGAGCAGGAGAGAGGTAACCGCCGTCTTGTTGAGAGCGCTCAAAAAAGAATACCTTGTAGGAATAGACGCCTGCCTTGTGCAGCTTCTCTCGCATCTTGTCTGGCACCGTGCCTAAGTCTTCACCGATCACACTGCACTTCTGGCGGTGAGACTCTAGCGCCAAGATAGATAGCATATCTTCGACAGGGTAATGAACATAAGCCCCTTCTGTTGCAGGCTCTTCTTTCGGTACCCACCACAATCGCATCAAACCCAAGATATGATCAATTCTCAGTGTGCCGCAGTGGCTCATATTCGCTCGCAGCAGATCAATAAACGCTTGGTAGGCTGTCTCGCGCAGTCGTTGAGGATGAAATGGGGGTAACCCCCAACTCTGCCCCAGCGGACCAAGAATATCCGGTGGCGCGCCTGTGCTCACGCCTTGCACCAAACTTCCACTGTCAGCCCATGCCTCCACCCCTGATTCTGCAACCCCAACAGCTAAATCGCGATAAAGGCCAATGTGCATGCCTTTGGCTGTAGCTAAAGACTGAACGTCTTTAATTTGGCTGTCCGCTATCCATTGCAAATACATATAAAATTGGATGTCGTCGTTATTTTTCTTAGCAAAGCGTTGCACCGCTTTGCTGTTAAAATTTTGGTACCGATCAGGAAATACAGGCCATCCCCATACATTGTCGTTATTGGCGTTCAACTGCACATGCAAAGCATCAAAGGTGGCCTGCTGGAGCAAACTTTCTCCACCGTCTTTCACAAAAGTGAGAAACGATTGAGCTCGATCTGAGTTGACAGCCAAGTGGCGCTGCTTAAATTCCTGATACAAAAATGGCAACACGGTTAATTTCATGCGAGCTACATCGGTATAATTCACCCAATGCGACTCTCTCGCCATTTGCAATCTATGCTGGAATTCACTGCTTCCCACTAACTGTTGGGCAGCTTTACTTAGCGAAAACTCAGCCACAGAGCAAACATCGATGTACAACACATTGAGCCATCGACGCGATGAAGGGCTGTATGGACTGGCAGCCTCAGGGTGGGCAGGGAACAAGGCATGAATGGGGTTAAGGCCAACAAAGTCTCCGCCTCTTGCCGCCACTTCAGAAACCAATTGTTTGAGGTCACCAAAATCCCCCATGCCCCAGTTGTGCTGAGAGCGCAAACTATAAAGCTGAATACTTGGCCCCCACATTTTCAAACCGTCATTCAATGAGGGCTGTTTATAGCAAGCCTGTGGCGTCACAATGATAGACGCCACATAAGGGGATTTTCGTCTCTTACGAAAAAGCTCGAGTGTGTGATAGCCCAGCGGAAGATCGCCCGGAATCAAAAACTCTAAACCCTTTCCTTCATCACGCCGATCAGAGACAACCTGCGATTGCAAATAACCTTCAAGCACTTGCCCTTGTTCGGTTGTCATCCTCCAGCTAAAGTCGCTTGAGCGCGCCGAAGATTGAAGAGCTAAGGGCACGCTAATTTTCGTGCCTTGCGAAAACACCAGCACCGATTCTAGAACATCCTTAGAATGGTGCTTGTCCGCTGAGTGTAACAGCGCATCTGGAGAACTGGTGTCATACCCCATTGCGTTTAGTAACTTAAATATTGTGGTATCCGAGACTTTAGTCTCTGTACCCCAAGCATTAATATAGTGATCGGAAATATTGGCAAGACTCGCCACTTTGGCAACAGCGTCGCAGCTACTCATCATACCCCTCCTTATGTAATCGCCATGAAAGCCCACTCATCTCTATGCTATAGAGAACACGAGTAGGCTTAACTCTCAATCGGTGTTTAACGCTCTACTTTTTTTAGTTTCCAAATATTGTCAACGTAATCAAGTATGCTGCGGTCTGAGCTAAACTTGCCCATTAGAGCGGTATTCATGATCGCTTTTCTAGCCCAACCTGAGGTATCAGAATATTGCCCGTCGATTTCTTCGTGTGCTTGCACATATGAGGCAAAATCCGCTAAGCAAAAATATGGGTCGCCGCCATCCAATACGCTATCAAATATTGCGCGTAATTTACCTGGCTCTCCGGGAGTAAACTCCTCGCCAATGAGCAGATCCAACGAACTTTTCAGCAAAGGATCGTCATGGTAATAGTCAAAAGGGTTGTAACCTTGCAGCCTTAATGACTCAACCTCATTGACATCCAAGCCAAAGATATAGATGTTGTCATCGCCGACTTCTTCACGAATTTCAACATTAGCACCATCCATTGTGCCTATGGTCAGTGCGCCATTTAATGCCATCTTCATGTTGCCGGTCCCAGACGCTTCTTTACCTGCAGTAGAGATTTGCTCTGAAACATCGGCGGCCGGAATGATAATTTCAGCAACACTGACACGATAATCAGGAATAAACACAACCTTCAATTTATTGGCAATGCGCGGATCGTGATTCACTTTTTCCGCTATCTTATTGATCGCATATATTATCTCTTTCGCCAAGTAATAGCCCGGTGCCGCTTTAGCTGCAAATACAAATACCCTTGGATGCATGTCGAAATCAACGTCATTGAGCAAGCGATGATACAAAGACAAAATATGTAAAATATTAAGGTGTTGACGTTTATATTCATGCAGGCGTTTAATTTGTACGTCAAAGATGGCATTGCTATCGAGCTCAAGTCCCATATTGTCTTGCACCCATTTGACTAGGCGATCTTTGTTACTTTTTTTGACCGCCATAAACTCACGTTGAAATTCAGGGTCGTTAGCATAGGCGGCAATTTGTTCTAATTGGCTAAGCTGACTAGGCCACTCGGAGCCGATTTTATCGCTAATCAACGCAGACAACTCAGGATTACAAAACTTAAGCCAGCGACGCGGCGTGATACCGTTGGTCACGTTTTGCAGCTTGCCGGGATACAACTCATTAAATTCCGGAAACAAATCACGCTTCACCAAATCAGAGTGCAATGCCGCCACCCCATTAACCGCGTAAGACCCAACGACACATAAGTTCGCCATGCGCACCATACGATGGAACCCTTCTTGAATAATGGAAAGCTTACGTTGTTTTTCGACATCTCCCGGCCACTTCTCTCTGACCTCTTTGAGAAATAAATAGTTAATTTGGTAGATGATTTCCATATGTCTAGGCAACAGGCGCTGCAACAAAGATTCATCCCAAGTTTCCAATGCTTCAGGCAACAAAGTATGGTTGGTATACGCGAACGTATGGTTGCATATGTTCCAAGCCGCGTCCCACTCTAGTCCTTTTTCATCAAGCAAAATACGCATCAATTCCGGAATAGAGACGGTCGGATGGGTATCATTGAGTTGAATGGTTTCATACTTGGGCAAAGACGCCAGCGTGTGGCCCGCACTTTCATGGCGGCGCAATATATCGCGAATGGACGCCGCACTATGAAAATATTGCTGCATCAGACGTAGAGTTTTTCCCTTTTCATGATTGTCGTTGGGGTACAGGACTTTGGTAATATTGCCCGCGTCAATCAAGGTATGCTGAGCTTCAAAGTAATTGCCGTTATTGAAGCTTTCCAGTGAGAACGGCGCAATCGCTTGGCATTCCCACAGACGCAACGGATAGACTGTATGACTATCGTAACCCACGATAGGCATATCCCATGGCATGGCTCTAACAGTCATGCCCGGTAGCCAGCGACGCTTTTCTTGACCATTATCTTGGTATACTTCCACATGCCCGTAAAAACCGATCTCCTGAGCCAAATCCGGACGCGCCACTTCCCAAGGGTAGCCTTCGACTCCGCGCCACGCATCTGGTGCTTCTACTTGGTGGCATTGTTCGAATGATTGCTTAAACAAACCGTATTCGTAATGCAGCCCATAGCCTACAGTCGGAAATTGCTGCGCAGCCAATGAGTCCATAAAACAAGCCGCTAACCGGCCTAGACCACCATTCCCCAGTGACGGATCGCGTTCTTCTTCTAGCAAGTCAGTTAAATTCTGCCCAAGTTCCTGCATGGCCACTGTGACTTGCTCATACCAGCCCATACTGATCAAGTTATTGCCTGTTAATCGACCGATCAAATACTCTAATGAAAGATAATTAACGCTCTTGGCATTTTGAATTTTTTCGTCTTGCTCAGTGCACAACAAATCCATGGTGGTTTGTTCGGCTAAAGCGCGTCCCATCGCCAAAAACCAAGCTCGCTGATCTGCGCTTTCAACCGTCGTCGCATAGCTAGCATATAAGTGCTTTTTGACACTTTCTTGAAACTTCTGTTTATTAAATATTCTGTGTTTATCTGTTGGCATCGTGCTTTCCCCGCTGATTACAACCTATACCCAAGTTACCTCAAGACACTCACCCAATGAGAGAAAATACGTTCACCTTGAGGTAACTTGGGAGTGCAGTAACTGACTACAATGCCTAACTTTTTCTACCTTGCCATCCTCCCTTTGGGTTAGATTCAAAATAACTTCAAGAAAACTGAATCAAGACGATGCACTGGCGCAGGAAGCCAATGATAATCGAGACTTTAGCCGACAAATCATCTCTATACATCGGCAAAAAAACGTCAATCAAAACCATTTGACGATCAGTGTCACATTATTAGGGCGTAGATGATTTACAACGTGCTTAAATCACAAGACCATGGGGATCATAAGTAAGGGTATAGACTCGAATACGCCCAACGCTCTGCTCGAAACAGGACTCAAGATAGCTTCAATTTGGTCCATGCTGGGCATTTGCCTAAAAACCTGTTTCTCCTGCTAAAGAAACTAGGTTACACAACAAGGAATTGTGTGGTCACCATGTTAGTGTCTTCCAAGCTCTCAGCCCCAGAACTGCCATGTGATGTGATTGAACGTTCAGCGGTCTTAAAACAGCTATCGCATGCTGCGCATTGTAGTTTGATCTTATTGCTCGCTCCCGCCGGTTTTGGTAAAACCACCACCGCGAGACTTTGGTTGCAAAGCGAGAGTAATATCGGTTGGTACCAACTCGATGCGAGCGACAACCAACCACAGCAGTTTATGCGCTATTTCGTCACGGCCTTTAATCAGGCGATCAAGGGAGCTATTGGAGATAAAACTCATGCGGCTGTAGAGACGTACACCTCGATAGAGGCCTGTATTAGTGAGGTGTTGGCCATTCTCGCGCAATTCCCCAAGCACTGCTACCTAGTGTTAGATGACTACCATCATATTAACAACTCCGAAATCCATCAAAGCATGCGCTTTCTCATCAAACATGCACCGAGCCACTTATCCATTGTGCTGCTAAGTCGAGCTCTACCGTCATTAAATGTCGCCAATTTGCATGTAAAAGGGCTAATCCGAGAAATAACCAGTGATAACCTTAGCTTTGATCTGCAAGAGACGCATCGCTTCTTAGCCCAGCAGTCCGACCGCCCAATACCTAGCCAAATCAGCGAGAGCTGGCAAGGCTATACCCAAGGTTGGCCTGCCGCGCTGCGACTCGCGGCAACACAGATTCAGCTTAAATCGTCAAATTTCAAATTAACCTCAGACTTGGTGTATCAGCTTAACCACGACTATTTATGGCCTTATTTACGAGAGGAGGTCTTGCAAACGGTCAACCAGCAAGAGCAACATTTTCTATTGCGCTGTGCTATCTGCCATGACTTCAATGGAACATTGGCCGCTTCTATCACTCGTCAGCCGAATGCTCAAAGCCTGATTAGCTCGCTTCAACACTCAGGGTTATTCCTCAGCCGAGTTTCAGGAAAAAATAATCGGTATCGCTTCCATTCAATCTTTGCTGACTTTCTCACTGACGAGCGCCAGTCTCAGCTGCCGGGTGAAGAACGTCAGCTGCACACTCTTGCGGCGCAATCGTGTTTAGAAGAGGCCGAACCAACCAATGCTCTGAACCACGCTCATCAAGCTAAAGATGTAGAATTAGTGACGAGTATCCTCCACCAATATGCATGGCAGCTGATCAATCTAGGTGAATGGGACGCTGTCATCCAAGCGTTAGATACATTGCCTCAATCACAGTCTATAGAAAACCCGAAACTGTCACTATTACAAGCTTGGCAAGCACATAAACAAGGTAATACAGAGCTAGCGACACACCTCCTGGAGCACTTCGTCTGCCCGAACAAGGGGTTATCATCCAACGAAAAAGGAGAAATCAACGCGTTAAGTGCACAGCTTGCCGCTGAACAAGGTCACTCCGAACTCGCACTTGAGTTAGCCGAACAAGCATTGAGCTGCATTGAGACGAATCAGCATGACAGCCGTGTCATGGCGACGCTGGCGGTCGCCCAAGCGAACCACCAGCTAGGGCATTTAGATAGAGCACTTCCTCTTATGCAACAAGCTGAGAAATTTGCACGGCAACATCACCTCCACCAGCAAACCCTTGTCGCTGCGATTCAGCAAAGCAAAATTTTCCTAGCATTATCACGGCCAAAACTTGCCTATGAGATCCAAGATAACGCTTTCCAATTTGTCGAACATCACCAATTACAGCATCTCCCCTGCTTTGCCTCGCTCGTCGCCACTAGGATAGAGCTGCTGTTTTCTTGGCATAAACCCAATGATATTCAGATCAGCATATCAAAGTACGAAGCGCTACTAGAAACGTCAATACCTGTGTATTACTACTCGATACAAGCACGGCTTGCGCTTTATCAGGGAGAGCAAAAGCGCACGAGTGATTGGCTAATAAAATTAGAAAGTGCGCTCACGGCAAGTCCAGCAAACACTGAAGGTATGGCCATAGCTGACCGGATATTATTGATATGTTGGCAGGCAACCGATAAAACAATTGAGATTGAACGATGGCTTATGAATGCGGTGCGCCCCGCCAATGCCGCCAACGCTGTCACTCAGCTACAATGGCGCAATATTGCCCGAGCTCAAGTGTATTTGAAGCAACTGGAAGCAGCAACGACTAGCTGTGAATGGCTACAAGAACAAGCAGCGCTCCATCAATTGACCAGTGAGAAAACTAAAAATTGGCTGATGATGTCTTTATGCCGCATCGAACAAAAAGAAGACACTTTGGCTAGAAAGCGACTACTTCAGGCACTAACCGCTAGTGGTGAGAACGATACTATCGGTGACTTTATTATCGACGGAAAAACGCTACTACCATTCGTTGACGATCTGACTTCCTCGCCAAAAGCAAACCAGATAGAACAGAGAACCGCCCGGGAAATTGGCCAGTACATCAAGCCAAGAAACAAGAATATGCCAAGCTTTGATAGCCAGTTCATCCAACAACTCATCCACCACAATGCTGCCCCTGAGCTTCTTAAAACCAGCCCTTTAACTGACAGAGAATGGCAGGTATGGGGACTTATCCACGCAGGACACAGTAATGAGCATATTGCGTTCGAGTTGGAGGTGGCCACCACCACTATTAAAACTCACATCCGCAATATTTATCAAAAGTTGGCGATCAGCAACCGAAAACAAGCGATCACTACCGCCAATAGTTGGGTAAAACTAGTCACCCAGCAGAATGGTTAACACACTGAAGCACTAGAGCAACTATCGCTCCAGTTCATCGCTCCAGTTCAAGTAAGCGCCCGTGAATAGATTGCTCTGCCTCATCAAGCCACTTATAGCGTTTGGTGTAAAGGCGACGTTTAGTCTTTTTCAGTTCGCTTGGGTCTTTACGCTGAGGCTGCAACGGGATCTCATACAAGTATTTTGATACGGGAGTCCCACCATAGTCCTGCCATAAATCCGCATAATTGTAGCTAACCGAAGAACGTTTCGACCCCATGTAACGCAGCGCTTGATATACATGACCTTTATTTGAGATCCCGTATACTTTTTCCACTTGCCACGATCGAGCCAGCATCAATAGACATTCAAGCAGCAAGGCTTTTGGCCGTAAACCATGTACTCCGCGCGTCAAACCCTTGATGATCTCACCGCGCTCTTCAATATGCTGTCCCGGTCCCTGCAGCGCACCAATATGGATTTCACGCCTTGGCGTTGAGGAAATATTAAATGAGATGGTGAACAATTCAAGGTGATCAGTATCAATCAGCTTCAACGCCAACGAACCTTCTCTGTCAGGTCCAGCGCACAAAACCACTTTGTAGTCGAGAACATCCAGCAAATCCCAACCATCATCAGAATAGAAATTAAGGAATGCCTGGCCGTATTGCTGCTGCAGAACTTGAAAGTGTTCTAAAATTCTCTGCGCTCTTTGCTTTGGACGCCACTTGAGGCAAACAAACGGCTTAAGCGGCTTTTCGAAAATACGCGGGTTATTTTTGGCGACTAGCGTCATTTCTGGCTGGGAGAAAGTCGTTTGCATTTGCTGCATAATATTGGGCTTCAACATAGCCCAAACGCAGAATCTGAAGTTGTATCTAAACTTTTTTACACCCTGAATATCTGGGTAGACATAGTGGGCGACGCTCGGCAAAGATTTAAGAAAACGAATATATTGAATAGACATAGCTCAAAACAAAATCGTAATTAATGTGAAACCAAACCGGAAGATCTGGCACCCAACCACTCCTTTGCGTGTTTTTTATACTCCTGTAAACGAGGCTACACTACCACAGCTCTAGCGGCTGCGCCAAAGTAAATTTTAGACAAAATTTTCATTGATTTGTCAGTAGATTATATGAAGAAATAGTCATAACTATTGTCAATAATCACCAAGCAATAATTTACAATGTAAATCTACCTCTCTCGCCAGATACAAAAAAGCCGAGCGTTATTAGCTCGGCTTTTTTCAGAATTATTGACGGATTACAACTCAGCGTTATGATACACCTGTTGCACATCATCACACTCTTCCAGAAGATCTATGAACTTTTGGAATTTTTCCGCGTCTTCGCCCGTCACTGGAGTTTGAGTCTGTGGTACAAACGTTATTTCTTCCACATCCAACGTTAATTCAGGAAAATCGCTGTTCAATGCAGTTTTTGCTTTGAAGAACTCAGTATGCGGCGCTAACACAGTAATCACGCCTTCATCTAATTCAATGTCCGTCACGTCAACATCGGCCATCATCAGCGCTTCTAGAACCGCTTCTTCATCGGTACCTTGAAACTGAAAGACTGCGTTATGATCAAACATATGTGCAGTTGTGCCTGGGCTACCAATTTTTGCGCCTGTTTTCACAAAGCACTGGCGAACATCTTGGAAAGTACGGTTACCGTTGTCAGTTAGACAGTCGACGATCACACTTGCCCCACCCGGAGAAAAGCCTTCGTAACGTGCTGGTTGATAATCTTCACCGCCGCCACCACTCGCCTTATCCAAAGCTTTATCAATAACGTGGGCAGGAACCTGTTCTTTTTTTGCTTTAGCTATCAAATGCTTAAGCGACAAATTCATGTCAGGATCGATTCCGCCATTTTTTGCACAGACGTAAATTTCCTTGCCGAATCTGGAATAAACTTTAATTTTTGCGCCTTGTGTTTTAGCCATTGAGGCCTTGCGCACTTCAAAACTTCTTCCCATTGGGGTGTTCTCTCTAATTCAAATTAACGCTAACAACGTAACAAAACGATGGCGGAAAATCGCAGCTAAGCCAGCCCCATCATTTTTTTATACTTGTCGACGGATTCAGCAAACCACTCATGCTCTTGCTCCGATGAAAGAGAGGATTGAGCGGCTGAAAGCGTGTCAGCAGATGCTTCGCCTTGCTTAATTTGCCATACGCAATAGGACGCACGTTTATCGATTTCAATCCTATTTTTATCCGAACTCGGTAGCAGTGAAAGGTTATAAGGCATAAGTGGGTTGTGAAGCTGTCAATATATAGCGGGGAATATAGCACAACCAATCTAAAACGAAAAACTTTCGTCTTTGGAGAAGAGGGCTGAGGCAACAAGGGCGCGCATAGCGCCCTATCATGATTAGCAGATCCAGCAAGGCAATAAAATAAGGGCAAACGAGGGCCTGTGCTGTCTTAATGAAGTAAGCCCAACTCGCGTGCTTCCTCAACGGTTAAACCGCTCTCTTTAATTTCCTGTAGCATTTCGATGCGGCGACGGGCTTGTGCTGATCTGACTGCTTTTGACGTACGCGCTGGTGTGGCTGTTTCTTCCATGTGATCCCCTGCATACGTAATATCCTCCATTTCATCGCGCTGGATAGAATTGATGGACATGGTACCTCCGAAAAGATGAATTGTTTGGGACCGCTTATGAATATCAAAGCCGTACGAGTTTGTTAAACCCCGTATTCAAAAATTGTGATTTAGCCAGAGCTTCCTGATTCTGGCAAAAATACTTCATCAACTTACGCTTGAATGTTCACAACCTCACCCCAACCTGCGCCTCTTATTGCCATGTTTCCCCTACCTAATCCTCGCAACGATGATCAAGGAAAGCACCACTTTTTCCTAACATCACCTAACTTCTCCAATGACATTGTCTCTAGATCTCTACCAGTAATGTGATCTACTAAGCACTTTTTCCAATTACGACTAAGCTTTACCCAAGCCGCGTTACAGATAAAAAGGTCATTAAAATGATAAGGCAATGGTTATTTGTAGGTCATTTTGTTGTTTTATTTAGCTTTCTACTTTCATCTCCTGCACATGCATCTCAGGACCAATTCAATATTGGTAAACAAAAAGCCAAAGTGTGCATGACCTGCCACGGCGCAGATGGAATATCCACACTCGATCCCTACCCAAATCTACGTGGTCAGAAGGTGGGCTACCTCATTTCCGCATTAAAGGATTATAAAGCACGGGATAGAACGAGCGGACTCGCCATTTTAATGCAGCAGCAAGCTGATTCTTTATCAGAGCAAGACATCAAAGACATTTCGTTTTACTACTCCAACTTAGGTAAAGAAACGAGTCAATAAGGACTTTCGCTATGGATGGCACTCAGCCACAATACCACGATCATGTGGTGAGATACTTTATTGCTGCCTCCGTCATTTGGGCGCTGGCTGGCATGACCATCGGGGTGATATTGGCAGCTCAACTATACTGGCCTTTCCTAAATTTCAACTCAGAATATTTTCAATTTGGCCGATTGCGTCCATTACACACATCCGGCGTCATCTTCGGCTTTGTCGTCAACATTTTGATGGGTACGTCTCTATACATAGCGCAACGAACAGGGCGATGCAGCCTCTATAACGTCAGTTTATCTTGGATGGTTTTTTGGGGCTGGCAGTTGATTCTGGTACTTGCCTTGATCACCCTACCACTTGGCTATACCACTTCAAAAGAATACGCAGAACTAGAGTGGCCAATCGATATTCTCATCGCCCTCGTCTGGGTGCTGTATGCGGTGCTATTTTTTGGCACCCTGGGAAAAAGAAACGTCGCCCATATTTTTGTGGCCAATTGGTTCTTCGCCGCTTTTATTCTTGTGATTGGGATGATATTCGTCGTCAATAACCTTGAAATGCCCGTAAGCCTGACTAAATCCTATTCCATTTACTCAGGTGCAAACGATGCCATTGTGCAGTGGTGGTGGGGACACAATGCGGTCGGCTTTTTGCTCACCGCTGGAATAATTGGCATGAACTACTATTTCATCCCCAAAGTGTCAGAGCGGCCAATCTATTCTTATCGCCTGTCGGTCATTCATTTTTGGGGATTGGTCGGTTTTTACACTTGGGCAGGCACACATCACTTATTGTATTCGTCGGTGCCGGTTTGGGTACAAAACATTGGCGTGATCATGTCATTAATCTTATGGCTTCCCTCTTGGGCTGGCGCATTTAACAGTGCAATGACGCTATTGCAAAATAAAGCCAAGCTCAAAACTGATTACATCATGCTGTTCTTCTTCTCTGCTGTTATTTACTACTGCCTTGCAACGTTTGAAGGCCCCTTACTCGCCATCCGCTGGTTCAATATGGTCGCCCATAACACGGAATGGATTGTAGGCCATGTTCATTCCGGTGCGCTTGGCTGGGTTGCTTTATCTGGCATTGCGACATTTTATTACTTCATTCCTCGTTTGTGGGGAAAAGAAACACTGTGGTCGCCTCGGCTCGTAAAATGGCACTTTTGGCTGGCGCATATTGGTATCGCTCTTTATGCCATTTCACTTTGGGTTGCGGGAATTGGTGAAGGCTATATGTGGCTGGTACAAGATAGCAATGGCGAATTGAAATACAGTTTTGTTGAAGTATTAGAATTCAAAGCTCCTTGGTTACTAATGCGCTTTGTTGGAGGCTGTTTCTTTGTTTTGGGCATGTTATTGATGGTCACCAACCTCTACAAGACCGTCACTTCCCCTCGCCCCCTCATTGCTAAGGAAGCATGATCATGGTGAGCAAAGACTTTACTCAATCCGTCGGGATATTGATCGCCTCAACAGTCGCTGTAGCAGCATGCTCACTGCTCGTGTGGGTCGTGCCTAACATACTCACGGCCTCAGACCTGACCAAAAACAGCGCTGCAGAGCCGTTAACCGCCGTTGAGCTAGCAGGGCGAGACGTGTATATCAGTGAAGGTTGCCATGTCTGTCACACCCAAATGGTCAGACCGCTCGAACCTGAAATCAAACGCAGTGGACGGGCGAGCCAAGAAGCTGATGATATCTATGAGTTTCCTAATCTATGGGGATCCAAGCGCACTGGCCCCGATCTTACCAACCTTGGCAATAAGTATTCGGATCAATGGCACGTCACCCATTTGATCGACCCTAGGATCGTGGTTCCGTCATCGATCATGCCATCGTATCCATGGTTATTCGAACAAACCTTAACAGGCGAAAGCATTGCCGCCAAAATGCGCACACTCAGATACTTAGGGGTGCCGTATAGTGATGCGCAAATCTCGGATTCTCGTCTACAGGTACGCGGCAAAACCAAAGGTGAAGTGTTGGTTCACTATTTACAAAGTTTAGGCGTGGACACGGCTGGGGAGAACGCACAATGAGCGTGTTTTGGAATCTTTGGGCCGTAGCCCTAACCGTGATCTTCTTCATTGCTATGGTGTCGGTTGTCATTAAATATTGGCGATCGAATCACAACGCCAACGCGAACAAAACCATAGAGACCTTCGACGGCGTAAAAGAAAACGACGCGCCTGTGCCCAAATTCTTATTCTGGTGTTATCTGATTGCCTTTTCATTATCCTTCGGCCACTTGTTACTGTACCCAGGCCTTGGTAATTGGCCTGGATTGCTCAACTGGAAACAAAGCTCGGATAAACTCAGTTCACCAAGCACCACCCTATCCGCCCAAGTTTCAGCACTTACTCCGGCATCGTTGAGCGAGCTTGCCCAGAACCCTCAGTTAGTATCATCGGGGAAAACTTTGTTTCAAACTCATTGCGCCGCTTGCCATCGCAGTAACGCTCAAGGGCAAAAGAACTTTCCGAATTTAATTGATAACGATTGGCTCTATGGAGACACTGACAAAGACATCCTGCACTCAATCAAGCACGGACGTAATGGCGCAATGCCAGGGTGGCAAGGCATCCTGACAAACGAGCAAATACAAAACCTTTCCTATTATGTCGTCTCAATCAATGAACGTGTCACAGGTGTCCCTGCTATCAAGAGACAATTAGGGAAAGAATCCTTTCTGCAATATTGTTCAGCGTGCCATGGCGATGGCCGACAAAGTTATCCAATCCGTGGTGTGCCGAATTTATCAAATTCTATTTGGCTACATGGCGGCAGTATGGAAGATATTCAACAAACGATTCGGCTTGGTTTAAACAGTGTCATGCCTGAATTCGCCAGCAAACTTTCAGAAGCCGAAATCCTGTCTGTCGGCGCGTACATCACTCATCAGCGCATCAATCGCAACCAACGCATTGCGGCGCTCGATAAAAAATCCGTCGCACGAGGTCAATACTTAGCGCAAGCAGGCGACTGTATTGCTTGCCACAGCGCCGTTGGCGGCGAAGCATTTGCGGGCGGACTGCCATTTGTCACCCCATTTGGCACCATCTATTCCACCAATATCACCCCGCATATAAGTGAGGGAATCGGTAGCTACGACTTTGCCGAGTTTAAAGACGCGCTGGTGCATGGCAAAGGCAAGAATGGATATTTGTATCCGGCCATGCCTTATACCTCCTATCAGCATGTCACTGAAGAAGATCTAAAGGCTCTGTGGGATTACCTTCGCTCGATCATCGCCGTGCCAAGACGCAACGATCCAAATCATATGATCTTTCCATCAAACATTCGCCTTGGGTTACTCAGTTGGAACTTGATCTTTATGGAGACAGATCCACTTGATTACAACGTACCCGAGCCACTGCGCGCTACCGTCAAAGATGTTGATAAGTGGCAACGAGGTAAATATTGGGCCAGTAGTTTTGGCCACTGCAGTGAATGCCACACACCTCGCAATATCGCGCAAGCGTTAGAGTCCGATAAAATGTACCAAGGCAACTTGATTGACGGCTGGAATGCCCCTGCGATTAACGCCAATGAGCTGTATACCGATGGCTGGGATCTCACGAGCTTAACGGACTTTCTCCATACTGGTCGTTCGAGTAAAGGGACAGCATTTGCAGGGATGGCTGACGTGGTGAAAAACAGCTTACGCCATATGAGCCGTGACGACATTGAAAGTATCTCATACTACTTATTGAACGGGGATGAAGGCAATTATATTGAGCCCGATGCTCAGCAACTGTCTCCTAGCGGGTTTACCCCTTCAGCCTTACAAACGGAAGAATATCGCCTCTTTAGCGATACCTGCGGTGCCTGTCATGGCGCTGACGGAAAAGGCCGCCAAGATATCGCGCCGACACTGCTGCACAACGGTATTATCATGCACAGTGATCCTTTCAATACAATTGCCGTAACCATTCGTGGTTTATCACCATCGTATGTAGATGAAAAGCGCAACTTCATGCCGATGGCCAGCTTTGCCGAGATTTTATCAGATCAAGAGCTGGCTAAGTTGATCACATTCGTACGATTCTATCTCGGGGACCGTAAGCAAGTTGTGACGGGAGAGGACATCAGAAGTGTAAGATTGCAGCTAGAACGCGCTGGATTCACTGGTGGGCTGCATACGACCCCTGATATGTACAGCCACCGAGACAAGAACATTCATGTTGATTAATATTGTTATCTCAGCGGTATATTTATCTCAGCAGCATGCAAAGAAGCATTAGATCGCGACGTCATCCATAGCGCGATAAACTGACTCATCGATGTGGCCATCGAAGACCAGCTTACAAATCTTACGCCGAACGGCTAGGCCAGAAATCAGCCGTTCGATGGACAAGTGTTTGTTGTTACCTTGAGAGTTATACAACTCAACCAAACGACTTAACGCTTCATATTGGATGACTTGCTCCCCGACTCTCAAATAATCAAGCTTATCAATGAGCTCCTGACACTCATCTTTGATTGAGGTATAGGGATGCCCTGTCATCGCTGATAGCGCCGTTATACTCCGTTCTAGAGCCTCTGAGGAGGTATATTTAGATAGAGTAATGGTTATCTCATCTGCGTTGATCTCAACGAGATGTTTTCTTAGCTTAACGCGGCGGCCAAGTTTTCCTTTCGGCTTCGCGGTTTTTCGTTGGATCGGTTCAAATTCACCGTCGATAATTTCTGATAACTCAGCTAACTTTTGCTTGGAAACGATTTCATTTCTCAGTGGGTTAGGCAGCGTCGGTGCCATATTTCGCTTACCGGCGTTAGTCATTCTCGCTCGAGAAAAACGTAGCACTTCTTCAACATCGCACTTAATGTCGACCTGGTAGTCAGAAACCTTCCCCTTCTTGTACAAAGAGTCGATGGTAAGGTGATAACCCCACAAGTTCACCGTAAAGTGATCCGCTTGTGGATCGGGCTCCGCAAGCTTTTTTAATTCTCTGATCAAATCCATAGAAAAGCGTCGCCATTCGATATTTCGGGCCAGCTTTTGATTCAATTCGCTAAGCAGCATGGTATCGGTATGACGGCGGGACATCCGGCTTCTGAAATACGAGTACAACTGGAATACTAACGTATGCTGTTTCAAAATTTCCGGTGGAAATAAGAAAAAGTAATCGCGAGTCAGTAGCTCTTCGTAAAAAGAAGGCTCCCAAGCCAAGATATACAGGTTCGGTTTAATCCGAATTTCACCGTCTGCGCCCTCTGTTGGTGCCTCTTCCGAAGCCGTGATCGTTCGTGCTAAGAAACGGAAACGATCACTTTTAAACCCCTCAGGCATGTTCTCACTTAACCAACGACCAGTGAGTTCATGGAGCTGAAAATCGGTAAATTCGATGCGGTCGATGCTATCGCGAATAGAGTCGCGAGCTGGGCCACTGTCTTTTTTCCCGCGCAGAGAAAGAATATCCGTAATGTACAACGGCGTTTTATTCGGCGCTTGCACTGCATCCAAATGATAATGGTCTTGATGATGCTCATGATATTGGACAGTCAGCGTAAATAACGCAAACAGCGTCATCAAGTCATCAACCGTCATAATATTTTTTGATGATCGTGTTTCAATGATCGCTCGAGTTCCTGAGATAGAAACCATCGATTTTTGATAGCTTTTTCTGGTGCGAGGAGGCGCTAGCGCTTGATCAATAATCCCTGCCCAGTTGGTCGGTGAGACGACAAACTGATCAGCTTCGTCTTTGAGTGCCGGAGGGATATTTAGCCCATGTTCATTCAACAAACGTTTATTCACTTGGGTTTGAGCCAGCGCCTTAGAGCGTTTCTTCTTTTGCGTTTGTTTTACAGACTCGGTTACTAGGCTTGTAGCACCTAAAGCCGATATCAAAGAGCTAGGATTGACAAATTGATGCAACATGGTTTTGCCAGCTAAACCATATTCAAACTTTACCGGATGACGGTAAAATAAACCTATGTTGACCGCAGCTCTAAGTCTTTGTTGGATAGCGGCTCGAGTTAACTTGCCATCGGTTGCTTCAATCAATTCGGTGGTGGAAACAAAACCATCCTTGCTCCCAAACCCACGTAAGGAGATTAGGTTGAGCAATTCCACAATACTTTTTGTGACGCCTTTAAAGTGTTGATATTGCTCAATCCAATCTACTGCAGTCTCTGAAACTTCGAATAGGTGCCCATCTTTGTGGCTTCTAGGGGCCTTGATTAAAACTTTTTGCTTTGGGTCCATGACTCGTATCCATATTACTTGAGCTGTAATTTTGACACCTTTCCGTAAAAAGGACAATGGGCAAAGATCATATTAAGAAAATATTTATTCGGGTGTAATAATCTGATCTTAATGATTAAAGTGATCTTAAATGATTATATGATCTATGATCTGGCTATGCGGCGAGGCCTTAAGATGTTGAAAATTAATCATTTATTTTTTTGTCGATTGGGAGCGATGATCAAGGTGGATTAGAATTAATGATCATCATATTTCGAATCTATGATCATAAGTGCTTGAATACATGATCAATGAAGTCAGCAGTGATGATCAAGTGATATGCAGAACCATGATCAATGTGCACCCACAACTTATACACAATACGATCGTTATTGGGAGGGAAATTCGTCTCCTAGACTTCATAATTTATGGCCATTGGGCATTGAAAGCATGATCAAGGTGCAAACTTAATCGATAAATAAGCACGTATGTTGGTTCAATTCATATTATCACCTCATTATAGGTATGATTTAAACATGTGAGCGATGATGCTAAGACGCGCAAGCATGATCAGGAAAGTGAGTGTGAGATAAATGTGTGATGGAACGCAATTTTGAATTGCTTCTCGACGCTCAATCGGCTAAAAATCCTTTGTTATATCTGACATTAGCCGTAGTTTATCCATTATTTATCATGCTTCCGATAATAAAACCTAACTTGATCATTGTTCCAATGTCAGATGATTCCAATGAACATCGAAATGATCACAATGCCTGATCTATTTCACTTGATCATAGTTCCATAATTCAAGAGATTGATTGGAACTATGATCAAGAAAGTAACTTGATCATAGTTCCGTATATCAACTTAGAATGGCTATCTTAGGATTTTTTCCGTTGTCGGTGACACGGATAATGTCTTTTTTTGCCAGAATGGTTATCAATTTTACGCTGGCCGTAAATTGTGCTGCAATTTCAATCGTTCCGAGGGTAGTACTTAAATTTTACCTTTTACATTGTAAATACGTGACGCTGTGACATTTTAAAAGTGACGTGTTTTGTGTCTCTATCCCTCATAGAATGGCGCGAAATATTCAATATATTCTTAATTATTGATAGATTACATAAATGTTGTGCGCTAAGTAGATTTTTGAACCATTAATTAAACGTTCACCTTTTTGTTGTGTTAGATATGTATTGCTGTACAATTTTATGCAATGTCATTTATAACGGATTTTGGCGATGAAACGAGAACAAACGATTGAAAATCTTTATCAATTAGCAGAGCAAACTCAGCAAGTCCAAGCTGATCGTATTGAAATAGTGCTAGAAGAACGCAGTCACGACCACTTTCCTCCAATGTCGAAGGCGTTGATGGAAACACGTTCAGGACTCACTCGTAGAAAACTTGATGAGGCGATCAGCAAGCTTGAAAGCCAAGGTCATACGTTTACAAAAAATAACGCTAACCATTATTCAATCTCCTTGAGTGAAGCGCACATGATCATGGAAGCGGCTGGGGTCGATAAGTTTCATGAACGTAAAAAGAATGGTGGTAACAAGCCGTGGATTATTAACGTTCAAAACCAGAAGGGTGGCACTGGTAAATCGATGACCGCAGTGCACCTTGCGGCATGTTTGGCGCTTAATTTAGATAAGCGGTATCGCATTTGCCTGATTGACTTGGATCCACAAGGTTCGTTACGTCTTTTTTTGAATCCGCAGATCAGTGTTAATGAACATGAAAATATCTATTCCGCGGTTGATGTGATGCTTGATAATCTGCCAGAAGACGTCACGGTCGACCGAGAGTTTCTGCAGAAAAACGTATTGCTTCCTACCCAATACCCGAATTTAAAAACGGTGTCAGCGTTTCCTGAAGATGCGATGTTTAATGCCGAGGCGTGGCAGCATTTGTCTCAAGATCAATCTCTCGATATCGTCAAATTGCTTAAAGAGAAATTAATCAGTAAGATCGCTGATGATTTCGACATTATTATGATTGATACTGGCCCTCACGTTGACCCCTTAGTTTGGAACGCAATGTACGCGTCAAACGCGCTGCTTATCCCATGTGCGGCGAAGAGGTTAGACTGGGCATCAACGGTTAACTTTTTTCAGCATTTGCCGACGGTTTATGAAATGTTTTCAGACGATTGGAAAGGGTTGGAGTTCGTACGCCTGATGCCCACCATTTTCGAAGACGATAATAAGAAACAGGTTTCTGTATTGACGGAAATGAATTACCTGCTGGGTGATCAAGTTATGATGGCAACGATCCCTCGAAGCAGAGCATTTGAAACTTGTGCAGACACTTATAGTACGGTCTTCGACCTGACGACAGGTGATTTTGAAGGGGGTAAGAAAACGCTTGCGACGGCTCAAGACGCGGTGCAAAAAAGTGCTTTAGAGTTGGAGCGGGTTCTCCACAGTAATTGGCAGTCACTGAACAAAGGATAACGAAAGAATGGCAATTAAAACATCTGAATTGAACGCCAAGCTATTTGGAAAAGCGAATAAACGTCGAGCGACCACGCCTCAAGAAGCGCGCACGGCAGTCAAAGCACAAGCTCAAGTTATTGAGCTTGATGTCGCTGGTGAGCAAGCGGTGTCGTTCGAGTTATTCCGCATTCCTGCTAATGAGATTGAAGCAAAGACGACAGTGTTCGCGCAAAATGCCCGAGAACAATCATTTCTTAATGAACATGCATTGTCGGATGTGCTCGTCACCTTAAAAGAAAAAGGCCAGCAATACCCAGCAGTCGGACGCCATCTACCCGATGGACGGATTGAAGTTCTTGATGGTAGCCGCCGTCGCATGTCTTGTCTTTTGGCGGATAAAGATTTTTTAGTCTACGTTGCTGATGACATCAATACCACTCATGCAAAGTTTCTCTCCGATGTCGCGAACGCACATAAGCCGCTTTCTTTGTACGAGAAAGGCAAAGAGATGCAAGCGAAGTTAGACAGTGGAGAAGCGGAAGACCAAAAAGCGTTAGCAAAGGCTTTTCAATGTAGCGAAGCGCTGGTCAGTGGGGCGTTGAAGGCGGCGGCTCTGCCGTTAGAATTACTACAAGCTTACCCAAATGTCGGTGACTTGGGGCGTCCGACGATTGTTAAACTGCATAAACAATACAACGAATTGACGGAAGACAATCAGTCGAAACTGATTGATAAATGTCAGTCGGAAAAGGAAGCGGTATGGCTACGCAGTTCAGCTCAAGGCGTTGCTCGTTTAACGAAGGAAGTGTCTGAGTCAATTGAATCTTGGATTCAAGATATGTCGCCAAGAAAATCGGCGGCCAATAGTAAGATTGACTTAGTGAAAGGTCGAGTGAGCTATAGCCGTAAAGGTGCGAACCTTTCATTAACGATGAAAAAAGTCGATGACTCCATGATGCAAGATATCCTAGCTTTTATTGAACAGCGCTTTGGCTAAGCACCCATAACATCGACCACATTAAAAAAGCCGCGTTCAGCGGCTTTTTTAATGTGTGATAAACTGTCAGCATTACTTCTCAAGAAACGTCATGATGCCGTCAGTCTCCGCTTATTTGTCTCAGTTTATTTCACATCTTCATACACGCCATCAGCGTTACGGGGTGGTGATGCAGGGTTCAACCCCGTGGCTACTTCATTCAATGCAAGAGTTGGTCAATGAATATCAGAGTTCGGCGGTCTCTGCTCAAGGTGGTTGCTTCCAACTAGGTGGTGAGGCTTTATCTTCCATCGATAAATGGTCGGCATTCAATAAAGGTAAGCAGTTGCTAGGCCAAGAGTGTGGCTTGCTTATATGCGACTTTCGTCAGGGGTTTGATGCTAATTCGTTTAATAGCGCGCTTGGCACCTTGATGGGAGGAGGCTTGTTGGTGATTGTGGTTTTAGAAGATGCACCAATTGATTTAAGTGAAGTTTGGCTACATGCGCAGCTTGATAAATTATTGGCAGTTTCTGAAAACCATCTTCTTCCCGAACTGCCCACGCTCCCACAATTAGATCACGAAAATCCATACAAGCAGCAAAGCATCGCGATAACGGCTGTCGTGAAAGTCGCAACAGGCCGAAGCCGACGCCCTCTTATTTTGACGGCTGACCGAGGAAGAGGGAAAAGCAGCGCATTAGGTATCGCGTCCGCACAATTAATGCAAGGCAGCAGCTATCATATTGCGGTGACAGCGCCAAGGCCTGACGCCGTGGCAACGCTCTTTTCTCACGCCAGAGCACAGTTAGGCGTGGAAGCGTCGAATAAACCGCAACTCAATCATCACAATTCATCGCTTACTTATGTTGCTCCAGATGAATTACTACGTTCTCGTCATGAATACGATTTAGTGTTTGTCGATGAAGCATCCGCCATTCCATTGCCAATGCTAAAGGCGATAGTCGAACGCAACAATCGCGTGGTCTTTTCCACGACTGTGCATGGGTATGAAGGATGTGGTCGCGGCTTCACGTTAAAATTTCAAACGTGGCTCAAAGATAAAATGCCAGCCACTCGTAATATTCATCTCACCCAGGCGATACGTTGGTCTGAAAATGATTGGCTTGAACAATGGCAATATCAGGCTTTCATGTTGGATTGCACTGAGGTAATAGATGCGTTGGCGATTGATACATTAGCAACTGATACGCTCACTGAGTCGAATAGTCCCGGTTGCGTGACTCGCTTAATTACCAAACAAGAGCTGTTAGAAAATATATCTCTGTTTCGTTCGTGTTTCTCTTTATTGGTACAAGCACATTACCAAACTACGCCTAACGATTTGTTCACTTTCTTACGTGATGATAAAGCGATGCTGTTCGCAACAATCAATGGCAACACCTGTTTAGCATGTATTTTAGCAGTAGAAGAGGGCGGGTTGAGTTTGGCAATGGCTGGTGAGATTCAGTCGGGAAGGCGTCGCCCGAAAGGACATCTTGTTCCCGCCACTATTGTCACTTCGACTGGAATCCAACAAGCGTTGACGGAAACCAGTCTACGTATAATGCGGATAGCGGTTCACCCCGAATATCAGCAGCAAGGCCTTGGCACAGATATTTTGACGGTCGTTCGTGAGTTTGTGAATTACGACTTCTATTCAGTCAGCTTTGGCGCAACACCTGAGTTGGTTCGCTTTTGGTCTAAGAATCGATTTCTAGCGGTGAAAATTGGCAGTCGTAAAGACACTGCTAGCGGCACTTATTCATTGGTCATGGTTCATTCGGATTATTCAAAATGGATAGCTCAGGGGCAGAGATATCTTTCGTCGTCGTTACCCTATTCACTGACAGGGCATTTATCCGATCTCGAACCTGAGCTTGTGCGTACGCTTTTGCCCTTCACTACATCTCGGGGTGTGGAAGCCGATACGCTAAAATTAGTTGGTATTTATGCTTCGGGCGGGAGCAATATTGAAAGTGTTGCTCCGTGGCTCAATAGTTTGATTTTCGCAATACCCGCAGGACAGTTAGAGTGGGTGAGTGATTTACTGCTTTACAAAGTAGTGTTACAGAAGAGCTGGGCGGCGTGCTGTGAACACTTTTCTTTGCTTGGTAGAAAACAAGCCGAGCAACAAATGAGAAAGGATACGTTGGAATTACTATCGAGGTTTACACTGTAAATTGAATAGTAATTTGAATCGCGCACCATAACCTTCAATTTACACTGTAAATAACTAGTATCGGCGTGGGAGAAGTTAAGCAATCGAAAGCAATGAAGGAGAGCAAGACATTTTAGTAACCCAAGGCACTTAAGTCGCTCAAGACACTTTAGTAACTCAAGATAATGCACAGCCCGCCAATACCTAACTTTTGTTAATCCTTTTGATTCCTGTCCAATCTGTCACTGGTGATTTGGCGACTAGCGCTGTCGTCAAAGATCATCGGTCGAAATGACACTAGCTGACAAAGCGCGATAAAATACCATACCAATCCTAAATCGCGATAAAAGGTGATAAGCCAGTCGCCTCCTTAATTCCCATGTCAGGTGAAAAGAGAATTTGAATTTTCTGAGATGTCGTCTAGGCACGCTTTTAGCGAACATTGATTTGCCAGTGACTAGCCTATTCGGATTTTAGACTTATTACGCCGTGTTTTCATTGACTCCGCAGTCTCATACTAACGCGGTGTTATCTGTGATATAGGGTGTATGCCGATAGAAGCGCATAATGCAACTAAAACGCTACTTTCCTACTCCTACCGTGCCCCCGTCACACTCTTGAAAGTGAGCATTCTTAAGCGATTCTACAGATTGGCGATTTATGAGTTTGTACCTACACTGATATTAACGTTTGGCTTAAATTTAATAAAACGATAATAAATATAGGATGCACATGGAATGCCTACTTAGCGAATGCTTAGATATTTCCACGGTGATGGACTCCACGTCCACATATTCAGAATGGCTTAAACAATCAACACCGATAATGGTGGATGCTTCAAAAGTAATGCGGGTCGACACTGCCGGCATTCAAGCCCTTGCGTCTATGTTCAAGACAGCGCAAGGGACTGACGTTGATGTAAAGCTTCTCAATGCAACAGACACTCTACAGGAAGGCATCGCCATCTTGGGGTTAGGTGCGTTGTTTCAATTAGACCGAGAGTAAGAGTGAGAGGGTGAAAATGACTAAGATCCTAGCTGTAGATGATTCAGTCTCAATTCGTCAAATGGTTAGTCATACTTTAAAGGATGCAGGCTATGACGTTGAAACCGCAAATGATGGTCGAGATGCGTTAAATAAAGCACAGAAAACCAAATTTGATGTGGTTATTTCTGATGTCAATATGCCCGTCATGGGAGGGTTTGATTTTGTGAAAGCAATTCGGGGAAATCCACAATACAAATTTATTCCGATATTAATGTTAACCACAGAAACTAGCACTGAGAAGAAGCAACAAGGAAAGTCAGTGGGAGCAACAGGTTGGTTGGTGAAACCTTTCAACCCAGAGACGCTACTAAAAACATTAAAGCGAGTAATCTGACCCTCAGTTTCATAATAACATCAGTTTCATAATAATATCAGCTTCATATAAACAACGGTTTAAAAATAATAACAGTTTAAAAATAATAACAGTTTAAAAATAATAACGTCAGCGAGCAAAATAGGGATTGGTTATGGCTTTAGACATGGAACAGTTGCGCAAGATGTTTTACGAGGAATGTCGTGAAAATCTTGAAGTATTAGAGGATGTACTTCTTAAACTCGACCCGAGCCAAACGGATTTAGAACAGATTAATACGATTTTCCGTGCCGCGCACTCCATTAAGGGTGGGGCGGGCACGTTTAACTTATTTGATATTAGTGAATTTACTCACGCCGTCGAAGCTTACTTAGACCTGGTTAGAAATGAAGAACTGCAGTTGACGGTTGAAAGCGTGGACGTTCTATTTAAGAGCGTCGACTGTATTATGAATATGCTTGAGGGGCATGAAAGTGGCCAGGAGGTCAACACAGAGCTGAAGGCATCCGTCAGTGAAATGCTTGCTCAGCTCTTAGAGACAGAAAATGCTCCCCCCGTAACTCAAGAATCTGGCTCTCAGCCTCAAGAAGTGCAAACTGACCCAGTAGAGGTCACTCCCTCAACAGAGAAATGGGATTTAACCTTTATCCCTCATCGAGAAATGTTTTTCAGTGGGAACGACCCTTTACGTATTTTAAGAGAGCTAACCGACCTTGATCCCGCTTGTAGCATCATCGCGAATTCAGATGTTCTACCGCATATCAATGAACTTGAGGGTGAGATCAGTTACTTAAGCTGGTACGTATCTTTAGCAGCCAGTGTTTCTGAAGCGGAAATTAGAGAGATCTTCGAGTGGGTGGAAGATGAATGTGACCTTGTTCTTAATAGAAAGGTGACCCAAACCGCGCCGCTTCAACCGCAATCTGAAAATATCAACTTTGAGCCATCAGAGCAAGCAGCGCCTATTTCATCTAAACCTGAGCCGAGTTCGTGTTCGGCAGATTCAACGCCACCTAGTAGCGGCAAGAAAGCAGATGCACCTGCCAGTAAAGTGGCAAAAGCTGAATCGAGCGTAAGCTCAATCAGAGTAGATATTGATAAGGTTGATAGCTTGATCAATCTAGTGGGAGAGTTGGTGATTACCCAATCTATGCTTGCCGAGATTGGTAACGACTTTACGATAGATAAACTTGAGAAGTTAAAAGTTGGGTTAGATCAACTGCTGCAAAATAGTAAAGACTTGCAAGAGAATGTACTGAATATTCGAATGCTACCAATGAGTTTTGCATTCAGTCGTTTTCCTCGATTGGTGAGAGATTTAACCAGCCGCCTTGGGAAAAAGGTAGATTTACAAATTAAAGGTGAAAGCACTGAGCTAGATAAAACGGTGTTGGAGCGTATTGTTGATCCCTTGGTGCATTTGGTCAGAAACGGTATTGATCACGGCGTAGAAATGCCGGAGGTCCGCGCAGAAAGTGGCAAGCCAGAAATGGGCACCATCGAGCTCAATGCCTACCATCAAGGTGGCTCGATCATTATCGAGATCAGAGATGATGGCGCAGGTATAGATTGTGACAAACTGTGGAAAAAGTCAGTTGAAAAGGGCGTGACACCTGCGGATGCCCGTCGGGATGAAATGACCGATAAGCAAGTGCTCAATCTCATTTTTGCTCCTGGATTTTCTACTGCCGAAGAAGTCTCAGATATTTCTGGGCGTGGGGTCGGTATGGACGTGGTCAAAAGAAATATCGAAGAACTCGGTGGCCACATTGAAGTGGAATCAAAAGTGGGCAAGGGCAGCCGTTTTACCATTAGCTTGCCGCTGACACTGGCGATTCTCGATGGGCAATTAGTCAAAGTAGGCGGTGAGGTGTACATAATCCCTCTGCTTACCATTATTGAATCAATCCAAATTGATCAGAGCTGTTTAAAACATGCATCAGGTGGCGTAGAGCTCTACAGGCTCAGAGAAGAAAATATACCTATCGTACGTCTACAGGACGAGTTGAGCATGGGCGATGCCGGAAGTCTTGATGACCGTATTTTGTGCTTTGTTGAAGCGGGAGGCAATCGAGTAGGATTGCTATTGGATGAGTTGCTCGATCAGCAGCAGGTCGTAATAAAAAGTCTCGAGTCAAATTATAGCAAGGTGCAGGGAATCTCTGGAGCGACAATATTGGGCGATGGTTCGGTATCGCTAATATTGGATATTCAGGGGCTCATCAGCGGATTTTTAAGCCGAAATGGTGATAGCCGTAGCGGCATAGCGGCATAGGAGGGGAGCATGACCACTGAAGTAATCTCGCCAAGCCAAGAAAAACGACAGAAAATTGCTCAAGATATTATTGAGACCGTCGATGCTGAAGTAAGCGAAAACGCAGACTTTTTGAGCTTTCGCCTTGATAACGAGCTTTATGGCGTGCAAATCAAAGATGTCGAAGAGATACGAGTATGGGAGCAACCTACCCCTATTCCCCACTCGCCGGACTATGTGAAAGGCGTTATCAACCTAAGGGGAATGATTGTACCCGTTATCGATTTACGCAGTCGATTTGAAATTGGCCAGTGTGATTATTTACCTACAACCGTTGTATTGCTGCTACGCAGTCGTTGTAAAGAGACTGAGCGTTTAATGGGGTTAGTTGTGGATGCAGTGAGTGATGTGATCAGCCAAGGAGATAATGAATTATTTCCAGCCGTTGGGGAATCTCATATTACTCCGTATCTTCAAGGTGTACTAAACGTCGGTGATCAGGTGATGTCGTTACTTGATACCGGAGAATTACTAAACATAGAACGAATTCTTAAAGTGAGTTGATAGAGATGGCAACACAAGAGTTTTTGAGTTTTGTTTTAGACCAAGAGGAATATGGCGTCCCGATCTTAGATGTGCGAGAAGTGAGGGGCTGGAGTGAAGTTAGGCAAGTACCGAATTCACCGGAGTATTTACTTGGGGTATTGGAAATTCGCGGGGAGTACATTCCGATTGTGGACCTGCGTATGCGATTTAATCTTGAGCCTGCCAGCATCGGCCCTACAACGGTCGTTATTGTGCTCAATGACGCAGAAAGTCATCCTCTAGGTATTATCGTGGATGGCGTCGCCGAGGTGTATAACTTATCCAAGGAAGAGATAAGACCCGCGCCTCACATGTCGGTCACAGTGGACGAAAGCTATATCAAAGGTATTGCTTCGGTTACCAGTGGCCACCTAATCCTAATTAATTTGGAAGCTCTATTTGATGTAGCGGAGCTCAATAAAACGTCAGCGGAAGAAGTGACAGCGTGAGGGAAGATTCATGGCATTTTGGAATAAACGTAAAGAACCTGCGACACAATATGTAGCAAGAACTCCTGATTCTCTATTGGATGACTACGAGCCAGGAGAAGAAGAATCAGGATTGAGCAAACAGCAGTTGTTGTCAGCATTGAACGCTGCTCAGACCGCAATGATGATGATTGACCGAGATTTCAAAATCACTTACGTCAATCAGCAGTCCATGTTGTTATTAAAAACTCACGAAGTTCTATTCCAGTCTATATGGCCAAGCTTCCGTGCCACCGAAGAACATATTGTAGGCTTTTGTATCGATGGCTTCCATTCAAACCCTCAGCATCAACGCCGCTTATTATCCGACCCCTCTAACATGCCCTACGTAACCACGATAGATGTGCAAGGGGTTAAAATTGAGCTGAATGTTGGGGCTGTTATAGATGCCTCTGGTGAATATGTTGGTAATACTTTGGAATGGTCAGATGTTACTAGCTATAGGAAGCAACAAGAAGATGTATCAAGATTAGAAGCTGCGGTGAGCCAAGCGCAAACCGCGATCGTTATGATAGATCGTGATTTTAAGATCACCTATGCAAATGAAGAGACAATGAAGCTGTTTGGCAAGCACGAAACGACGCTTCGTAGTGTTTGGCCTGGCTTTACTGCTTCTGAGGATTGGTTGATTGATCGTTGTATCGATGAGTTCCATAAAAACCCTGCTCATCAACGCCAGCTCCTATCGGACCCTTCCAACCTTCCTTACAGTACCGACATCCAAATCGCAGATCTTTGTATTGAGCTGAATGTGTCATCTATCACCGACCTAGACGGAAATTACATCGGCAACACCTTGGAATGGGCAGATGTGACGCATATCCGTAAGCGAGCCGATGATGTGGCTCGATTGCAATCCGCGGTCGATCAAGCGCAGACGGCGATGGTCATGATCGACAGAGACCTGAAGATCACCTACGCGAATGAAGAGACGCTGAAACTCTTTACCAAGCATGAAGCAATACTTCGTAGTGTTTGGTCAAGTTTTACGGCCTCAGAAGAGTGGTTGATAGGGCGCTGTATCGATGAGTTTCATAAAAACCCAGCCCATCAACGCCAGCTTCTCGGTGATCCGTCAAACTTGCCTTATAGCACAGACATACAGATTGCCGATCTCAAGATAGAGCTCAATGTATCGGCGATAAAAGACTCCGGGGGAAACTATATCGGTAACACCTTGGAATGGGCAGATGTAACGGATATACGTCAGCGAGCCGATGATGTGACTCGCTTACAATCCGCGGTTAATCAAGCTCAGACGGCGATGGTCATGATCGACAGGGACTTTGCCATCACCTACGCAAACGAAGAAACACTCACGCTATTTGCAAAGCACGAAACAACGCTTCGTAGTGTTTGGTCAGGGTTTACGGCCTCAGAAGAGTGGTTGATAGGGCGCTGCATTGATGAATTTCATAAAAATCCAGCCCATCAACGTAAGATGCTAGCTGACCCGTTAAACTTGCCATACAGCACAGACATACAGATTGCGGATCTCAAGATAGAACTCAATGTGTCGGCGATAACAGACTCTAATGGCAACTATATCGGTAACACCTTGGAATGGGCGGATGTGACG
This sequence comes from Vibrio profundum, assembly GCF_050337555.1. Lineage (NCBI taxonomy): Bacteria > Pseudomonadati > Pseudomonadota > Gammaproteobacteria > Vibrionales > Vibrionaceae > Vibrio > Vibrio profundum. The sequence goes on along the minus strand of NZ_JAKJTA010000012.1, from coordinate 120,339 downwards.
GATATGCGTAAGCGAGCTGATGATGTGAGTCGATTGCAATCCGCAGTCGATCAAGCTCAGACGGCGATGGTGATGATCGACAGAGACTTGAAGATCACCTACGCAAATGAAGAGACGATTAACCTATTTAAGAAACATGAAGCAACGCTTCGTAGTGTGTGGTCAGGATTTACGGCCTCAGAAGAGTGGTTGATAGGGCGCTGTATCGATGAGTTTCATAAAAACCCAGCGCACCAACGCCAGCTTCTCGGTGATCCATCAAACTTGCCTTACAGCACAGATATACAGATTGCAGACCTCAAGATACAGCTCAATGTGTCGGCGATAAAAGATTCCTCCGGCAACTATATCGGTAATACGTTGGAATGGGCGGATGTGACTCAGGAGCGAGTGCAACAAAATAACGTAGCAAGATTACAAGGGGCCGTCGATCAAGCACAAACCGCCATGGTTATGATCGATCGCGATTTTGTTATTACGTATGCAAATATGAAAACGCTGGAACTATTCAAAGTTCACGAGACCAAGTTTAGAGAAGTGTGGACAGGGTTCACAGCTTCTGAAGAATGGTTGGTTGGACGTTGTATTGATGAATTCCACCGTAATCCAGCACATCAAAGGCAGTTACTGTCTAATCCTGCGAACCTGCCATACACAACCGATATTACGATTGTCGATGTCATTATTGAACTGAATGTAGCGTCTATCACTGATGTTGAGGGCAATTATATCGGTAATACATTGGAGTGGAGTGATGTTACGGCAGAGCGCGCAAGAGACACTGAGGTAGGCCGTTTGGCATCCGCTGTCGAAGGTATGACAACCAACCTTATGATGGCCGACAAAGACGGGATCATTCAATACCTTAATCCTTCTCTGGATAAATTGTTAAGAGATCGAGAGCGAGAAATTCAGCAGGTGTTACCGAACTTTGATGCAAGGAAGTTAGTGGGAGTAAATATAGATATTTTCCACAAAAACCCGAGCCATCAACGAAACATTATTAATAATCCCGATCGCTTACCATTTAGCTCAGATATCAAAGTGGGCGGACTTGAGTTTAACCTAACGTGTATCGCGATGCATGATGGAAATGGGGAATATATTGGCCCTGCTTTGCAATGGGAGGACATTACTGAGCAGAGGGACGGCCAGCGTCAGGTTGAATCTATGATTCAACGAGCCATAGCGGGTGAGCTGGACGAGCGAATTGACACCACGGTGTACAGCGGGTTCATGAAAGAGTTGGGTGATGGGATCAATAACTTGTTGGATACCTTAGTGGATCCACTAGGGCAATGTATTGATGTGATGAGTCAAGTTGCTAATGGCGATCTTAATAATACGATGTCGGACGACAACAAAGGGGAGTTTGGCCGCTTGTCTGACGCCGTGAATACTTCCATTACTAATATTCGAGATATGGTTGAGAAGATAACAACGTCTTCTACTCGGGTCGCGACGGCTTCAACCGAAATCGCAGATGGTAACAACGATCTCAGTCAACGTGTTGAAGCACAAGCATCGAACCTTGAAGAAACGGCCGCCAGTATGGAAGAAATGACGGCAACGGTACGCCAGAATGCAGATAATGCGAAAGGGGCTGATGGATTAGCTAATGACGCAGCGAAGAAAGCCAGCAAGGGTGGCGATGTGGTTGGCCAAGCTGTATCAGCAATGTCAGAAATTAACGCAGCGAGCAAGAAGATTGCAGACATCATCGGTGTTATCGATGAAATCGCTTTCCAAACTAACCTGCTAGCACTTAATGCAGCGGTGGAAGCTGCCCGAGCAGGTGAACAAGGCCGAGGCTTTGCTGTGGTGGCGGGCGAAGTGCGAAATCTTGCACAGCGAAGCGCAGCGGCCGCGAAAGAGATCAAAGGGCTTATCAAAGATAGTGTAGAGAAAGTAGATGAAGGCTCTCGCCTTGTCGATGAATCGGGCGATACCTTAAATGATATTGTTGAGGCGGTGGAAAAAGTGACCGAACTGATAGCACAAATTGCTTCTTCAAGCCTAGAGCAGTCGACGGGTATTGATGAAATCAACCGTTCTATTACGACGATGGATGAAATGACGCAGCAAAATGCATCACTGGTTGAGGAAACATCTGCGGCGAGTCAATCGTTGAAAGATGAAGGCAAAGAGCTAATCAAATTGATGAGTTTCTTTAACGACGATAGCAATATCACCACCTTTGAGCCGAGTAAGAAAAACAAAGCGCCTCAGAAAGCAGCACGCGGAAGCAACGTGAGTAAACTTCGTAAGACGAAAGTGTCCAATTCTAAATTGGACATGAGTGAGGACAGTGACGAATGGGAAGAGTTTTAACCCAGAACGATAGTGATTTATTAGCGGAGGCTCAAGAGTTTGAGCTGACCGCTAAAGACTTTAAGTTCATACAGTGGTTTATGCATAAATCCGTTGGCATTTACCTCAACGATCGTAAGCGTGCAATGGTGTATGGCCGTGTGAGTCGGCAGCTGCGTAGGCTTGGTTTTACTCGTTTTTCTCAATATCGTGAGCTTATTGAAGGGGATAAATCAGAGCAAATCCACTTTATCAATAGCCTAACGACGAACAAAACGGACTTTTTCCGTGAGTATCATCATTTCGAATTCATCGAAAAAGTGCTTATGGCAGAGTGGAAAGACGAGAATTTAAATCGGCTACGTATTTGGTCGGCAGGGTGCTCAACAGGGCAGGAGCCTTATAGCTTCATCGCCAAATTGTACTCTTTAGGGGTACTTGAGTGGTGTGAAGATGTGAAGCTATTGGCAAGCGATCTCGATACCAAAGTATTGGAGCATGCCAAGAAAGGGGTTTATAGCGAAGAAGCTATTCAGACGATCCCAGAGCAATATTTAAAAAACTGCTTCGTTCGAGGTAAACAGGACCAAGCTGGTGCGATAAAGATAAAAAGCGCACTACAAAAATTTATTAAATTTGCTCAGATAAATTTGCTGGACGCTTGGCCGATGAGCACTCAATTTGATTTGATTTCTTGCCGAAATGTCATGATTTATTTTGATAAACCGACGCAGGAAAAGTTATTGAAAAGGTTCCACCAACAGTTAAAACCTAATGGCGTACTTTTTCTTGGGCATTCAGAAAGCGTGGGGGCGTGTGCTGATATCTTTCATCATTTAGGGCATACCATCTACGTGAAAAAGGCAGGTTAAAATGGTACCGATGAAAAAAAACCGTTTACGCGCAGAGGGAGAGAAAGTACAGGTTAATCGTTTTTACCATCCTCAAAAGAAGAAGCATTTAGTTAAGGTGTTTCCCGGTGGCGTGTATTGCTCATCAGATGATGATGAGATTATTTGTACTGGCCTTGGATCTTGCATCGCGGCATGTATATGGGATGAAGAATTCCAAATCGGTGGAATGAATCACTTTTTGCTTCCGTTTGACAGCAATGCCGAATTAAGGCATTGGCACCCTGACGAGCTACTTTCTACAGCGTCTCGTTATGGCAGTTACGCGATGGAAATTTTGATTAATGACCTTGTATCCCATGGAGCCAATCGTCAAAAGTTGAAGGTGAAGTTGTTTGGTGGCGCGAATTTAATGGGCCAATTCGCCATGATTGGAGAAAAAAACATCGAGTTTATCTTGAGCTATGTGGGTCAAGAGAAGTTAAATGTAATTGCAGAAGATCTTGGCGGGAAAGAGCCTAGAAAAGTCATGTTTGAACCAACCACGGGGCGGGCATGGATTAGGAAAATACCCTTTAGTGAAGTTAACAAAATTCATCATGATGAAGAGAAATATGCTCATCAACTTGATGAAGAAAGTCATAAAAATCGCGATGATGATGTGGAGCTTTTCTGATGGAAGAAATAGTAGAAGTGCTTGTAGTTGATGATTCTCCTGTGTTTCGAGCGTTGCTATGTCAATTGATCAATAGCGACCCTAAATTAACCGTTGTCGCTGAGGCGGCGGATCCTTATGAAGCAAGAGAGCTTATAAAGCGTCACAACCCAGATGTAATAACACTAGATATTGAGATGCCAAAGATGAATGGTGTTCAGTTTCTAAAAAACCTAATGCGTTTACGGCCTATGCCCGTTGTTATGATTTCAACTCTTACACAGCACGGCGCTGAAGCTACGTTAGCGGCGTTAGAAGCTGGCGCGGTTGATTATTTCCCCAAACCGGAAGTGGATAAGTCTGGCGAGATGATTGAATACAAAGAGTTGGTCAACAGCAAGATCAAAATGGCCGCAGGTGCAAATGTAGACGTAGCGTATTCAAGTAATGAAGCCACGAAAGCGTGGGGCGATGAGCCACTGCCTAAAACCCAGTGCGAATTAATAGCAATTGGAGCATCTACGGGGGGGACTGAAGCAGTCAAAGAAGTCATGTCGGCGCTTCCAGCGGGTATGCCTCCGATCATTATTACTCAGCATATTAGCGCTATGTTTACTAAATCTTTCGCTCAGCGTTTAAATGATAGTAGTGATGTTAACGTGAAAGAGCTTGATACCACCAGAGCGCCTTTGGTCAATGGTTGTGCTTACGTAGCTCCTGGTGACAAACACATGATCGTGACTAGAAAAGGCAATAACTTATATTGTGAGTTAGATGAGCGCCCACCTGTGAATAGGCACAAGCCTTCCGTGGATGTTATGTATGACAGTGTTGCCCAAGCTGTGGGAGATAAAGCGGTCGGGGTGATACTGACTGGAATGGGAAAAGATGGAGCGCAAGGTATGCTTAAAATGCGCAATCAGGGTGCAATGACGATTGCTCAAGATGAGAAGTCTTCGGTTGTGTGGGGGATGCCCAAAGTGGCAGTTGAACTTGATGCAGCAATTAAAGTAGCTGATTTAAAACGGATTCCAAATTTAATATGCGAGTACTTGTATCGTTAAAAAATTCTCCGACTAATTCTAGAGAGTATTCTATGGAAAGAACAATTAAAGGGACACGGCGACAGTTCGCATTGACAATTGGTGGTCAATGCATGTTGCTGATCGCCAGTTTGTTTTATTCCACGTCTATATCGCAGTTAGCATTAATGGTGGCGCTCGCCGCTATTCCTTGGTTGCTGTTATCGAATGTAATGAAGCAAACCCAAGTGAAAAAAGTTGAGGAGGGAGGAAAAGAGACGGATTTATCTGACTGTGTAAGTCAAATTAAACAAGTATTGGAAAAAGCGCATCAGCAGATATTGGATCCTTTGGATCGTCAGCACCACGTTGTTGATGAATCGGTCGAAACCCTTAATAACTCCTTTTTTACGTTGCAAAAAGTGGCTGAAGATCAAAATGAGATATCCAATATGCTTGTGGATAACTTGATGGGCAACAAAGATAGCGAATATGACTTAACTAAGGTGTTACCGCGAACAGAAGAGATTATTTCGGAGTATGTTCAAAGCCTAATTGATGTCTCGGAAAAAAGTATTTCAGCTGTGCATAGTATTCATGACATGTCTGATAAATTGGAAGTTATTTTCAAGTTGTTAAATCAGGTCAGAGGGCTGTCTGAGCAGACAAACTTGCTCGCGCTTAATGCAGCGATTGAAGCCGCAAGAGCAGGTGAAGCAGGCAGAGGGTTCGCAGTTGTCGCCCAAGAGGTGAGAAATCTTTCTATTCGCGCAGACGAATTGAACAACCAAATTCAACAAGAGATTAACGTCGCTCAAGAAACCGTGACTCAAGCAAACAAAACGGTTGGGATTATGGCGTCAATAGATATGACAGAAGCGATTGAGTCTAAAGAAAAAGTAGATGAAATGCTACGAGGCGTTCATCAGGTTAACGTAGAAATAGAAACAGAAATACAGAAAATCCATCAGCTGGGTTCGGAGTTACATACGCAGGTTGATAACGGTATTCGTGCGTTGCAATTTGCTGATATTGTGGTGCAGCAGGGAGATTATGCCAAGCTGTCACTTACCTTTATTGATGACGTTACGGGTGCACTGAAACGTTACGAGGCTGGTGAGTTGGATGGCAAAAGTTTGCATCAAGAATTGGGGACTATCATTGATAAAACAGATGCTCGCGGCGCCCCTGCGGCAAACCAAGTTAATATTGATGAAGGTGAAGTTGAACTGTTTTAAGGAGCATTCATGACAGTTGAAACAAATATTGATGAAAATTCAAAACGTGTCACTATCAGTATAGAGGGAGCGTTTGGATTTAGTTTAGTACAGGAATTTCGTAGTGCTTATATAGATAAAAAAGAATATGGGTTTGTTATCGATTTACGGAAAGTAGATTATATCGATAGTGCTGGGTTAGGTATGTTACTCAATATGCATAAATATATAGGCCAGGGGGATAAGTCGATTGCTATAACGAATACCCTGCCGCAAGTAAAAAAAATCTTACTTATTTCTAGATTCGACAAAAAGTTTAGTATCGATTAATTTGAGGGACGGCTTATGCGAGTCATGATCGTTGATGACCATGAAACAAATAGAGAGCTTTGTCGTTATATGCTGTCAAACATCGCAGAGACAATCGATACGTTTGATGACGGTGAAAATGTTGTAGAAGCCATGAAGGCAATGTCGAGCTTACCCGACGTTATATTGCTAGATGTGATGATGCCGATTAAAAACGGTTTTGATACGGCAGCAGAGATTAGAGAAGCATTTCCTGATCATCATACCCCGATAATATTTTTAACCGTTCTTGATGATCATGATTCATTTGAACGTAGTTTAGCGCTCGGTGATGACTTCATTCTCAAACCTGTGGAACGGAGTGTACTGGTCGCTAAAGTCCAGGCTCACCATCGTGTTGTGACTATGCACCGTGAGGTTCTTGAACAACGCGATGAGCTTCAGCATTTCCATGAGCATGTGAAATATGACTACGCGATAGCTGAGTCAATTTTCACAAATCTTATGGATGAAATGAGTTCTCAAGTCAGCCATATCTACGGCATCAATTATATATCCACGCCTTCGACGATTTTTAATGGTGATCTTATTGTTGTCGCAAACCGCCCTCACGGCGGAGTCTACGTGATGATTGCTGATGCTACTGGGCATGGGCTACCGGCAGCAATCTCTGCTATTCCTGCAACTAGAGCGTTTTTTACTATGGCATCGAAAGGGATGTCTTTAGGAGAAATCGTTACTGAAATAAACAATTCATTAGTTAAATTCTTACCTTTAGGGATGATGCTTGCCGCCAGTGTGTTTGAAATTAAAGCGAATGGTTTGGAGGTGTCATGGTGGGGGGGAGGACTACCCGATGGTTATGTTCTTGATGAAAATGGGAAAATAATCAAAAAGCTTGCCTCTAATCATATGCCCCTTGGGGTGCTAAATGAGAATGAGTTTGAAATCAATTTGACTCATGTAAAGCTTAAGCCTAACCAGAAAATAATTAGTTATACTGACGGCATCACTGAAGCTGAAAATCATTTCGGAGAACAATTTGGAACGGTAAGGCTAGAAAAAGTCCTTGAGGAAAGCGCAAATATTATTTCCAACCTGTATGAAAAAGTGCAACAGTTTACCGAAAAAGGTGCGGGAGACGATCTCTCCATATTAGCGATGGATTTTCCGATAACTAATGGTAGCTCACATAACGAGTTGGTAGAGGCGGTTGAAAGGCGAGCATTGCCCATTCAGTCCACGTTGTCCTTCTCAGCTGACGTGTTAAAAGATACGTCAGTTATGAATGAAGTGAGATCTTACCTGATGGGAATTATTCCAGGCGGAGCACATTTGGATCTGATTTGTTCAGTTCTATCTGAGCTGTTTGCAAATGCGATTGAACATGGATTGCTTAGACTTGAGTCAAAAATTAAAGACGACCCTGATGGTTTTTATAATTATTACCTCATTAGAGAGCAAAAACTGAGTGAATTGGACGCGACCGCTGAGCTTGAATTGAAGGTGAATTATTTGCCTAAAGATGGCTGTATTATTATGGAGCTTGAACATAATGGTGAAGGTTTTGATTATAAAAAGTATGAGGATATAGATAGTAATCTTACTTATGGACGAGGAATTATATTGGCTTTGGAGCTATGTGACTCGTTACGTTATTCAAAAAATGGTACTTGCGTGACCGCAGTGTATGATTTTAATGCGCGCCATCACTTTCCGGTAGACGATTAAATCTTTTTCTTTTCAGTTGTCTAGCAGTAGGTTATTTGCAATTTTCACGGTTCTACCTCTCATTAGTTGACTGGTTGAGTTAGACAGCCAGCTTCGCTTGATACCTATATTAAAAATAGGTAAATCCCCGTCACGAAAGATACGCTGTGGTTAGTGTATATCTATGAATTCTTGGTTATAATTTACACTGTAAAGGAAATGTTCAGGATACATTAGTAATGCTCTGTCGTGCTTTTTTGCTTGGTGTTATCTATGTAATTACTCTGTAGCGACCAGATTATGGAATAGGTATGTGGAATAAATTTGTTTCAATTTCTAACGATGGAACTTATGTGGTTGCTAAGTTGTCTCCGGATATCAACGTGAATACTAGCTTCGATACTCGGGGGTTGGATGAAGCTTTGGCTGAGATAGCGGCTAGCCAGTTTTATCTCATTGAAGAAGAAGTAAATCGATTCATCAACTGCGCTAAAGAATCAAAGGGCGAAGCCTATAAGGGTATTCGTATTGCTGAGGTAAGGAACGCAGAAGTTGAAGTCGTCCTCAGTGAGCAAGATATGTTGGCGAGCATGGTTGTGACAGGAGCATACTCAGGAAAACCGTTAAATGGCCCCGACATCATCCAGGCGCTAGCCAATGCGGAAGTAACGAAAGGAATCAATAAACTCGCCTTGAAAAAAGTGCTGCTTACTAGTGGGCATCTTAAGTCAGGGGAGACGTTTACTCAGCCCGTTGCACAGGGTAAAAATCCAATTCAAGGTAAAGACGCTAAATTTATTCCGTTAGTCGAGGATATATCTAAGCGCGTTCTTGCGCCGAAAAAGCAAGATGATAGCAATAAAGTCGATATGTTGAACCTTGGAGAAACCATCACGGTAGAGGTTGATGAACCATTAATGAAGCGTGAGCCTGCAACAAGAGGAACGGCAGGGATTACCGTTCAAGGCAAGGTGATTCCAGCAAAGCCAGGTAACGACCAAGCTTTGATGAGTGGGCGAGGCTCAAAAATAGCGCCCGACAACCCTAATCTCTTGGTTGCTGATGCGTCTGGGATGCCTATTATTCGTAGTAAAACGGTTGAAGTGGAAGATGCACTATGCCTTCCAGCTATTGGTGTGAGCACCGGTCATGTGAAGTTTAAAGGCAATGTCGTGGTGTCAGGCGATATAGAGTCAGATATGGTGGTACGGGCGACAGGTTCACTGACTGTGGGTGGATTTATCGAGTCAGCGGACGTGCAAGTGAAAGGCGACATCGTTGTGGCAAAAGGCATCATTGGCCACTCGGTTCCAGAGGGGCAAGAAAAAACTTGCGCTGTGAAATCTGGGGGAAATATCAAAGCAAATTATGCACAATATGCTCAATTGCAAGCGGCCGATAATATTGAACTTTCGGTTCACTGTATGGGAAATGATTTGCGTTGTGGTAAAGATTTAGCGGTATCCGATACGAGCGGTCGGCAAGGAACATTAAGTGGTGGTATCGCAAAAGTGGGTGGGAAAATCACGTGCGTCAATTTAGGTGTAGAGGGTGATACCCCCACCCATGTTGAGGCATTCGCATGCTATCCAAAGTTGAAAGAGCGCTTATCGGTTTTAAAAGATAAGTATAAACAAGCTCAAGAGAAAACGATGGATGTCGTCCATCGAGAGTTAGATCTGAAGAAACTTCCCCCAGACCAAAGGACGGAAGAGGCGGAAAAAGAGTTTGAAGAATTTAAGGCGAGTGCCAATGAAGGCCTAGCGCAAACGAAGTCTGATGTAGATGCACTTACTGAAGAAATAGACCAATTGCTGCTTGCCAATACGATTGAAGCAAAGAGCAAAGTCTTTACCCATGTAACCGTGCAATTTTCCGAAGAAAGAGTTACGACTAAGCGTTCTCATGGGCCGAGTATTTTTTCATTTAACCGCTATAAAATTGATTGCGAATCGAAGCTTGGAGATGAGTCATTTGAAAATGACAGTTGAATTGCTTTTGCAACTGAAACCAAAACTGGCTTCGAAGCCAGCTTTTTTGTTTCTAAGTACTTTTTAGATAATTGTTTTCAGGTAACTGTTTCTAGCAGTCTGATTCTAGATATGGGTCTCTGAGTCTTTTTTCTGGACAAAGAGTTACGATTTGGGATTTGGAGTTTTGACTGAATCTTTCCAGTATTGGATTCGAATGCGGTGTAATTGAGCTCGTCTCATTTTTTTCATAGTATTCCCTCTCGTATAATTATTTGCTTTCTATAGCAATCCTATTCAGTTTAATCTTTGAAATCACGTGATTTAATGTAACCTTGAACTCGTTCAAGCACTATGAAGTTCGTCACAGTTGTCTCAATAAATCTATACTAAGCAAATTTTGTTTAGTTAAGTAGTATCTTGTTGTTCTTTAGGATAAAAGTATGCGCTATCTTAGCTTTTTGATACTTTAAACTAATTTGAAATCTACCATTCATTAATTTGTAATACTCAACTTGGTGTGAACTTATGTGATCTCTCTTTGATGTTTAGGCTTCCAACCGGCCACCCAAGCGATAATCGACAGCAAAGCAATAGAAGTGGCCAGCACAGTTGTGCTCATGCCCCATACTTGGCTGATAAGGCCTGATATCAGCGCAGAACTGGCGATTTGGCAAAATCCGACAAGACCGGAGGCGATGGCTTGATATTGACGCTGTTCAGAAATAGCCGCTGATATGGCAAGAGGTAGGCTGGAACCGTTTGAGACTGCAACCAAACACATTGGTATCACAATGGTCCATACACTATGGACGCCAATCCAAGACGTAATGATGTAGCACATACCTCCGAGTAAGAAACTATATAATCCTCCACGCACAATCGATTGATATTGGCAGCGAGCTAGTAGCCATTTCGAGGTGAAGTTTGCGCTTATGATTGTCAATGTTAGTGGCAAGTAGAGCCAGCCAATTTGATGAGGACTCATATTTAGTTGAGTGAATAAAAATGGAGACTGTGTAAGGTAAACAAACCAAGCGCTATAAATTGCGCAAACTAAGCAGTTATAGCGAAGGAAAGCAGGATCACTGACAAGGTATAGAATAGCGCTTTTTTTCGAGGGTTTATCGGCTATCGATACGGCGCGGGTCTCCGGCAGGAATAGTGCTAGTAGTAAACTCGCCAGACCAAAAACCGCGACGAAAACAAAGTTCGATTGCCAACCGAATTGGGATGTTAACTGAGCTCCGATGGCAGGAGCCAGTGCGGGGGATAAGGAAACGAGAGGGTAAATGATCGAATAAACATTTGCTGAACTTTGTTTATTGCAGATGTCAGCGATGAGAGTGCGGCTAAGCACTAAACCTGACGCGGCCCCAGTAGCTTCCATGGCTCTCCAGATCAAAAAATGTGTAAAGTCAGTGGAGGCTGCACAACCCAATGAGCCTGCGATGTAAACGCTAATGCCAATGTACAGTATCGGCTTACGCCCGTTTCTATCTGCAAGCGGTCCATAGATAAGTTGAGCGCCGGCAAGTGCAATTAGGTACACGGAGATTGACTGTGTCATTTGCCAATCGGGTACCTGAAAGCTCATTTTCATTGAAGGCATACTGGGCAGGTAAATATCGGAGGCCAATAAACCAAAGGTACTTAGCATGGCGATGGTCGCGATAAATAAAGGTCGAGGCATAAATAGAATCCTATAACTGGTACGAGTAAATGTAATTTTGATGGCTTGGGTATTCGTGGGAATGTTAAAGTGATGCGTAGGAAGTGAAAATGCAGTTTTTTGCAGGTGATGAATGCAAAAGTGCAATCGCAGGAAAGAGTACGGGAAAGAGAAAGATGAACTGGGATGACGTCAGAGTTTTCTTGGCGGTAGCACGCGCTGGATCGTTAAAAGGCGCAGCGCAGAGCTTGATGATTGATCAAACAACGGCAGGTCGAAGGTTGAAGGCATTGGAAGAAAAGCTTAATTGCTCTTTATTTCTTCGCACTTCCAATCAATTGAAGTTAAGTAAAAAGGGTCAAGAAGTCGTCGCTCTGGCGCAAGCTATGGAAGAAAGAGCGGTGTCGTTTGAAAGACTGTGTGACGGAGAAAAAGATGTGGCCTCAGGAGAAGTGCGTGTAACCACCACCGATTCTTTAGCGCTTGATTTCATTGTTCCCGCGATCAGTCAAATTCAGAAAATCTATCCTCAATTAAGGATTGTCTTGAGTACCACGACCCAGATCATGAGCTTGGCCAATCGTGAAGCGGATATTGCAATACGCACAACGCGGCCCCATCAACTGGATTTGATCACTCGCCAACTTGCTTGTTGGGAAGTCGGCTTATATGCAAGCAAAAGCTATTTAGACCGAAAAGGTAGTCCGCATGTCGACGAGAAGTTTGCAGGTCATGAGATCGCGATTTATCAGGCTGGGGTGTCGCCGCAGCAGAGTGAAACGTTAGTGGAAGTGGATAGAAGCAAAGCGAATGTTGTCGCTGAGCTCAATTCGAGTTTGATGTTGTTCAATTTTGTCAAAGCAGGACTGGCGTTGGCAGAGCTGCCAAGTTATATGGCGGAGCGAGAACCAGAACTGGTGCGCGTGTGGCCGGAGAAGGCTCGTTCGCAACCTTATCAGGTGTGGTTGGCCCTACATGCAGATTCAGCTCATGCCGCTCGAACTCGAATCGTCGTTGATGCAATCGCTGCGCAGTTTCAATGTGGTTAGACGAGTTTCAATGCGGCTAGAGGAATAGCTTATGTAAACGGAAGTCGTGGCTGTGGGGGGATAACTCTTGATATCATAATCACAATGAACTAAATAATACCATATTCGCCTTTCATCTTTAGATCACAAAAATGACATAACTTACTGATATACATGACACCGTTAAATTGTTCACTATTAGCGGTGTATTAAAATGTCCTCTTTCCCAAATCTTAAGCAACTAAGAAATCAGCTGTCTCAAAAGCTTATTCAACTGATCCCCAACCAAACTATTGTCGACAAAGAGATGGGGCGGTTTGATGTTGTCGTCTCAAGGCGTGCTTTTTTGGGTAAGGCAGGCAAGTTAACCGCGTTAGCTGCGCTAGTCGGCAGTGGCCTACCGCCTTCAGTCTGGGCGAATACAAATTCAAGCTATCAGGTCAACGATCCCAACTTGCAACTCACCGACAGCGAAATGCAGCAAGTTAATATTGCTTGTTCAGTTTCACTGAGTGGGGAGTTGATGGATGAGCAGCTCACCGTACAATCCGCACAGATGTTTAAGCAATTCGATCGTCGTCACGTGATGTTCAATGGGATTGCGTCCACTCCTTATATTCAAACAATGCCAGGTGAATCGGCTGACCCAAGTCATTTGTTTGCCCGTGGCGAAAGCGAGCTACTGGGGCTTGATGAGCACAATAATCTTGTCCATATGTACCGTGATCACGAATCTGGTCATGGTTTTAAAATGGATGTAGATAAAGACGTGGCGCAAGAGCTCAGCGGTCAGACGGTGGATGAATTGTTTGTCCTTAGCCACCAAGACAACGGCACGGTTGTCGATGATTGGATCGTTGGTAGCTGGGGGATGTGGATCCAACTTAAAAGCAAGCGCTGGATCCAATGGTTTAGGACGTTAAAGATCAATGTAAACGACAGCAGCAAGCGACAAGATACGGGCTGGACGATCATGGGCGGCTGGCAATATGGAACTTTAGTCGACGTATTTTATGGCGATGGAAAAGATCAGGTGCCTTGCGTTCATTTTATGATGACTAGCGATACGCACATGAGTGAGTGGAAATATGGTCCTGAAGCTTCCCTTGTACGTAGATTCAAAGATATTGAAGATATTGCCGCCGCCCCGAATCAGCTGAATACGCAGGAAATGAGTTATGGCTGGCAAGGAGGGATGATCCCACACCTAGAAAACCTTACTCGTGTTCGGCTAATATCGGCTAATAGGTATACCCAACAATATACTTTTGTTAGCTATCATTTTGGCCCTACAACTGATCGCGAATTTGTTGAAGGCCTGGTTAGTTATTCAGTCGATTGGGACTCATTTGTGACACTTAAGGTATCTGGGCAATGGGATGTTAGTAAGAGTGAAGTAGATGGTGATGTCTTTGCGGAATATTTTATGTTGGGTGATTCATATTCATACAAGGTTTTTCCTGCACCTTGCTTTGACGGGCAGATTAGCGTGGTTTGTTCAGTTAAGCCTTCCCATCCCAACCCTTATTACTACCAGTTAGTTCTTCCTGAACCCAATGATACCCAGCATAATGTTGCTCTGCTTCGGGGAGTCACAATACCTAACCAATTTGTGCAAGATATGCATTTGCAAACGAATTCCGATGGTATTAAAAGCTTGATTGCCCAAGATGAAAAAGGGAACGTTTATCAGCGCCGCCAGAGTTGCCAGCGTCAAGATCCCAACAATATTTTAAGCCCATTTGTACCGATTACGCCGAAAGAACCACTTGATAGTTGGTTTGAGGCTGAATGGCAGCCGTTAGATGTAGGCTGTATCGGTTTAGTCGCGCCGCCATTGACTTCACAAGACAGTGAATATTTAGTCGCCAAGTTGTCACCAAATTCTCAAGCGGTGGAGTATCACTCAACGCAGGTAGTGAGATACAGCCTAACCGCACAAGATGAAACGATTATGGTGCCGATGTCGGAGGCGTCCATTCAAGCCAATGTAAATAAAGGTCAGCAGCAAGAAACCGATACTTACTATCACGCGGAACTGAACGTGCAGAATATCTATGGTTACTCGGTTGGGGCCAATCAGCCGATTGAGCTGCGCAGTTCTAAGCCGGTACGTTTGATTGATAACAATACGGGCCGGGGCCATTCAATTAGCCGAGAAACAAGTGCTATCCTTTACACCAATGCTGCTGGGAAGGTAGTCGCTTCCATGAAAGCGACCGATTTTAAATCGCCGACCTTATTTGCTCGTATTTACGACCAAAGCAATCAGCTGGACAATCAAACGGTGCTGCTGAGTTCGAATAGTTCGTCTCACGTTTGGCAGGAGCTGAGTCCGGATTTTTATGCGCATCAGCGCCTCGCCGATCCTAAACACACGGACGTACAAAGTCTTCAGAAAGCTGGGCTCCTATCTAGCAAAAACGCCACCGATGACAATGCCAATTTATTGCGTACGGCGGGCAGCCGACTCACTCAAGTGTCGCCTGCTCCCGCGCCCAGTTCCTCGCTTCTAGCTGCTGGTCAGCCGCAAGAGATTAACCCGTTACAACATATCAGCTATATGAACCCAAGCTTGTCAAACGCGGAAGTGAATTTGTTATCGGGCTCTTGGACTGTGGATTTGCAAGCCAAATCACTCAGCGAAGGAGCCAACGTAGAGCTTGGTAGCTTTTTTCACAGTATTGGCCACTTGTTCCACCATATTGTTCATTCGATTCAAAAGGGTGTGAAAGCGGTCATCAATGGGGTCGCGCGTGAAGTGACTAAAGTTGCCTTGTCCATTGAAGAAGGGGTGTGCATTACCTTTCAATATGTCGGCGGGGCGGTGAGCTTTGCGTTGGATACCATCGAGCATATCGCGAAGGCCATTGTGTCGGTGATCACGACGTTGGCAGACGCAGTAATTGATGCTGTGGAAACTTTGATCAAATATCTAAAGCTGTTGTTTGCGTTTAAAGATATTTTTGCTCTGACGCGCAGCTTGGAAAGGGGCGTAAAACATCAAATTTCTTACGTAGCCACCCAAAGTTCAGCTTGGGCGCAAGATCTTAAAACCAGCTTTGCAGGCTACGAAAAAAGCATTGATGCCAATATTGATAAACTGTGTGGTCAGTCTGAATCGATTTCTGGCGATTCTTATACCGAGAACTTCAACCTGTCGGCGTCTAACGGGCCAGCGGGTAATTCTTGTGTACAGAATTTCGTCCTCAATAAATTTGCCAACTCAATGCAGTCATCGGGCTCTCTGAGTGCCAGCAGTGTTGGGGCGGCGGAGAATTTTTCTGATAGCAGCATAGAGAGCTTGGTTGAGCAGCTGGTAAGCAAAGTCGTCGTCCAAGGCGGTTTGGCCATCCCTACCGATGTGGTGACTTCTTTGTTTGATGCCACCATCAAAGGGTTTAACCGCTCTGCGCTAAATGCTGTGTTGCAGGACCAAAAAGCGTTAGTTCACAGTGGATGTGGTGTCATTCAAGAGGTTATTGAAGGATTGTCTCAGATGACGCAGCTGGGCCAAGACGTTGCCCTGTCGGGGCTGAACGAAAAAGTCCCGTTTTTGAGCTGGCTACTGAAACTGTTTGGCTTAGATTTAACTTGGGGCAGTATGTATTCATTTATGGTGGCATTTCCGCTGCATACATTGTACGCGCTTGAAACTGGGCACTCTCTGAAATCAATAAACTTCAGCAACAATTTGTCAGAAAATGCTCTGTCAGCAAATGCATTGCCAGAGGCCCAAAGCCTGACGGACAGCCAAGGAGTCAAAACCTCTTTTACTATCGGTTATATTGTGACTACACAAATATCGATAGTACTCGGTTGTATGGACGGGGTGTCCAGTCTAAGCAAAGATCAATTCGGTATTGCGAAATCGGTGGTGAAAGTTTTTAAAGGGATGTTCGATTTTGGCAACGCATTAAATTCTTCGGATGAAACTCCCGTGGGGTATTTGTCCCCCGTTAGTTCGTTCATTGTGGCGTTGGTCGGGTTGGTTTTTTCGGTGAAAAAATTCGTGCTTCAACAGGGCGAGGCCCTAGCCACTATTTATGCATTGATGAAAGTGGCCATCGCCGTCGCAATCTGTGTTACCAACACCGAGAAGACGCCATCTGCTGGTTTTGAGCGCGCGAAAGCGTTTGTCGATGCCATTGGTTACACAGGAGATGCCGTGATGAAAGTGAGTAAAAATAAAGAAATGCTGGTGGGTGTTACCGCGATGAAGGAAGCCTCTCTTGTGTTCTATATCGGGCATGCATATTCGTAGTCTATGGGCCGTTAGCTGTTTCTCCCAATCGAGAAATCACGCAGCGTGTTGCGCTGCGTGATTTTATTTTAATCAGTTGCTACAAGCTTATACGTTAGGAAGGTTAATTTGTTGGATGGGTTCAGAGCGGACGTTCTCTTTCACCTCATTGTAGTGATCTCGGCCAGTTGCCATATAATAAAGGCTCCAACTGCTGACCATAGAGTCATCGCCAAACACACATACATCTGATTGTCCTGTATTGTCAGTGAACGCACCTTGCGCATGGTAACCCGCGATAGCACCGCCTAAGTTCTTACATAGGTTCCAAGAAGGGTTGCTATATTTTCCTGCCATCAGGTACGAGCCATCAGGAATATTACCCAGCTTTTCTATATATGTGGCGGCAATGTTCGGATGCTTTGAGGCATAGGCATCGAGCCCTACCACGATATAACCCCCATCTTTTTTAAAAGTACAAAATTGCTTACGTAACCCTTTCTGGGGGTGAGCAGGATCGGCTGTTTGAAACTCAGCTGTGATGGTTTTGACTTTGCCACCAGTGTGCGTGCAGTAATCAACTTCGTTGACTCCTGCGTGAGCCACTGTGGCAACCCCTAAAGAAAATACCCCAATCATACCACTGATATATAAACCTTTTTTCATTGCACTGCTTCCTTAATTATTATGTTTGTAACTCGTATTTGGCCTTTTAGTTAATAACAATATTATTCAATCAAGTGTGGAATTTGTGCATAATTATCGATCTTGATCGCTATAATTATTTAATTTAGAAGGTGAGGAGTGGAAAAAGTTACGTGTTTGTTCGCCACGTTTTGCCAAATAAATATTGGCCGAAGGTACCTCAATCGCTGACAAGTTTTGGAGGCTCAAATGCGAAGGAGAAAGCTCCATATTCTCCTCATTGGGTTGTCAAATGTTGCGATTCTCGCGAGATTCATAGGCTTAGATCTAACACTGAAGCCGTGAATATTAGAAGAATGGTAATACTCGCGACTAAGATGAGGTATACGCGCCAAAATAGAGTTTTACCCTGTTTATTTAGTGTCCATTATCAATGCACAGATAGCACTTTTCTTGTGATGTCTGAGGGAGCACAGGTTCTATATAATCGTTATAAATGGGTATTGTCAGCCTGATTCTTTCGGCTTTATTTAACAATAATGTGGGCTAAAGCATGCTTTCAAGGTTCAGAGGTCTTGTAATGCGCTTTTCACTTCTTTTTTCTATTGTGGCTGGCATCATGGGCAGCAATACAATGGAAAATATAGGTTAGAGCGAGTTGAAGGAATGAAAATCTTTATTATAGTGTTTGGGGTAATTGCCGTTGCGGTGTACTTGCTCAATATGTTTGTTGAACGTCAATTGGAAAAGCGGGCTCATGAAGGAGCCTACAATGATTGCAACAAAATTTGGTCGGCGCGAGGCCTGTACAATCATCGGACAGAAGAAAATACTCTCGAGAGCTTTCAACGTGCGTTCGATGCTGGCGCAGTCGGGGCTGAAGTGGACTTTTTCTACGATCCAGGCACAGATCAGTTTATCGTCAGCCATGATGCCATGCCACGTAACCCAGATGGGTCACTGCAAAACCCAGATGCACTGACTCTAGAGCAACTGTTTAATACGTTCGGTGAGAAGTATTACTGGTGGCTTGATTTCAAAAACCTAGATCGAATTACCAAACAGGAAACCCAAGCGGCTATCGAGCGCTTAAAAACGATCATGGCTCCTCATCAAGGTTTGATTGACAAAGCATACGTTGAAGGCTCTAACCCGTTGATGGTCAGCCGCTACACGCGCGCTGGTATTAAAACCATCATGGCGTGGGATTTATTGCCAGCAAAAAACCCATTATCTGAGTACTTAATTAATCTGTATAAGATAGCCTATTACTTTTGTGATATCACTGTGGTGGCGACGCGTGCCACGCATAGAGTCAATCCAGATAATCCAAAATATTCACCAAAGATCCAAAAGCAACTATCGAATATCCCGATCTTTTTGTTCCATACACCTGATGATCCTGAGTATTTACAGTCTTTACTTGACGATCCTTTGGTGCGAGTGATCTTAGTTGGGGCGGGAGAAAGTGTTGATCGCTTCGATAGAACGAGCTGCAAGGCTGAGTCTGAAACTCACTAGTTTTGATCTCAAATAACAAAAAAGTGACGAAGGGCCTAGATTAGGCCCTTTTTCGATCTTGGCTATGCCGCGAGCAATTGATGGGCAAGCTCTTGTCCTTGGCCCAAATGCTCATCTATGATGGCGGAAAATTCAGGGTCAATGCTAAGTAAGCGAGCGTCGGGATGTTGCGCGAGATATTCCATTTTATCTTGTTCGGAGCTAAGTTGTGGCCAACTCGTTTGGATGTCGTGAGCAAAATGTAGAATGACGGCTAACTTGGGAGAAATCTCCGCTTCCCTTGGCTGGTTGAAGTGGGCGATGGCGTCGGTCATATCTGATGGAAAATTCCAATTTTTCGCCAGCGAGGCACCGAGCGCGGGCGCTGAGATATCAATGACCGCTTCTTGCGCGGCAAACCTGTCTTCTCCGGATCGTACTTTCAAATTGATCTTTTCAGCTTCATTGGGAACTAGCGTGTGAATCATAAGTTCGCCAATATTGTGTAAGATGCCAATCGTGAACATGGCATTGCTATCAATTTGGGTCTTTTCCGCCAACTTGCTCGCGATCACCGACACTTCAAATGTATCTGACCAATACTCCTCTAAATTGAGAGTAGGTACATTTGTAAAGACGCCAGAAAGGACGGAAGCCACCACCAAGGTTCGAACTGGGCCAGCGCCCACTCGAATCACGGCCTCATTGACGGAAGCGATATTCTTTTGTCCGCCGAAATGCGCGGAATTAGCTAAACGCAGTAGGCGCGCGGCGAGGACTTGGTCCATCACTATCTTGTTAGACAAGTCGGTGAAATCTACATCGTCCTGGTTGACCATTTCTAGAAGTTCTTGCAAAATTCGCTGAATTCTAGGTAGCTCATTGATTCTACTAATTAAAGCCGTTTGAGGCATAATGTCTCTCCCTCAGGTACTTACTTAGTTAATATAGGCCATGATGCGATGTAGGCCAAAACCTCGTATTAGGGTCAATATTACCCATTGATTCATATGCGATTTTAAATTGTGCTAAGGAGAAATTATGAATGATTTTGGTGTATACCGTTCGCCGCCTGTTGTGCTGACGATTGCGGGCTCTGATAGTGGCGGTGGGGCGGGAATACAGGCCGATATCAAAACAATATCGGCGACGGGAAGCTACGCCTGCTCCGTGATAACAGCAATTACCGCGCAAAATACTCAAGGCGTTAGCAAGGTATTTCCTCTTCCAGCTGAGCAAGTTGAGGCGCAGTTAGCTACAGTATTGTCGGACTTAAATGTGGTAGCGATTAAAATAGGCATGTTGTCGGATGCCAATATCATCCAAGTCGTGGCTAAATATCTGCGTAAATATACTCCAGCCTTTTCTATTCTCGATCCTGTGCTCGTTTCAACCAGTGGAACTCCCCTCCTTGAGAGTAGTGCAGTAGAGGCGCTTAAAGCTGAGTTGATTCCCTATGTCGATATGATCACGCCTAATTTGCCGGAGAGTGCCTTTCTAGCAACAGGAAAGCAGGGTAGCCGCGACTTTGACGTAGTGATGCTGGGCACTCGGTTATTGCAGATAGGCGCGAAGAGTGTTCTTTTAAAAGGCGGGCATGCGGAAAACTCGAACACCAGTTGTGACTGGTTGTTCGATGGCGCTGAAGCGCTGCCATTCTCCACACAAAGAATAATAACGAATAATTCACATGGAACAGGTTGTACGTTGTCTTCGGCAATTGCCAGTTACAGAGCTCAAGGCAAATCGCCAGTTGAAGCCGTTGCAAAGGCGAAAGAGTATATTTTTCAAGCTCTGAGATATGCAGATAAGCTTTCAGTTGGGCAGGGACGAGGCCCTGTGAATCACTTCTATGCAGCAACACAGGCATATATTAATGAATGAGCTTGCTGAGTAAATATAAAGTATAAATTGACATCCAATTGAAACATTTCCGCTGTGTTCTGCTAGAATCCCTGTTCAATTTTTCAAGCTGGTATGGGAAAGCTGTGGACAGAATACTACATCAAAAAAGTAGCGGATTTATCATGTTGGTGGCCATGCTGGCCTCGGTACTGTTGGTTGGTTTGTTGGCATCAGGGGTGAATTTGACGTCTCACGTGAGCACAATCACGGGTGCATTTTTTACCTTACTGACGGATTCTGCGGGCAAAGGTTTTATTGTGTCTTTGGCTGTTTTCAGTTTGCTGGCACTACGGCTGGGCATTTCTCGTGAAAAACTATTTTCGCGGGCAATTCAATTAGCTGTCATCTTGGTGATCGGGTTTGCAGGCAAAACTGGCCTTAAGCATTTGACGGAAAGCCCTCGACCTTATACGGCGTTTTTAGCCAATGAATTGGTGATTCCTCAGCCAGCCCACTTTTATCAGCTTGCGAAAGCGCAAAAAAAGCAAGTCATCGAATCAGTGGAAGGTAAGGTGAGTTCGTGGCGTATCCATAGTTGGTTGAAGGGGATGAATTACTCTTTCCCATCAGGGCATACGATCTTTGCCGCGATTTGTATCGCTCTATTTGGTGGCTTGTTCCTCGAATATAAGCGCTACCTAATGGCGGGGGGAATCTTACTTTGGGCCACAGGTGTTGAATACAGCCGGATTTGGATGGGCATGCATCGAGTAGAAGACTTACTCGGTTCCGTGTTGTTTGTGGCTGCGGTGTACTTCCTGATGCCAAGTTTTAGTAAAATTGCACTGAAGTTGCTGGCTAAGCTGCCTGCGAAATGCCCAGTGGCTTGCCGAAAATAGTATTTTATTGCGCGCTCTTGTGATGACAAGAGCGCTCATTTTTACCCATTTCCCACGTTCTCCGACACCCTAGCGACTTTCCTCATTAAGAAAATCTCCCACCGACTGATACAATTGCATGCATTGCTCTGGCACTAGGCTGGCTAAATTCATAAACGCATGGATCATATCCGGAAAATGCTGGTGTTGAACTGCTACTCCTGCGCGCTGTAGTTTTTCGTAGTAAGCAATCCCTTCGTCTCTCAGAGGACAAAAACCTGCGGTAATGACATACGTGCTTGGCATATCGCCTTTGAGATCTGACAGCAGCGGAGAAGCTGCCACTCTGTCATCTTCAGGATGAAAGTAGTGTTCAAAATACCACTCTATGGTTGAAGACTCGAGCAAATAGCCATGGCCATTAGTTTGTATTGAAGCGCAGCTCATTGTGTAGTCTAGGCTTGGATAAATTAGGACTTGTTTACCAATTTGTACGGCTGGCTCTTTCGCAGATCTTTGCGCTATCGAAGCGGTTAAGGCACCGCCGCCCGAATCACCTGCGATTGCTAGTTTATCGCTATAAAGCACGCCGAGAGTGTCTAAGTAGGCGGTGATATTTTCCACGACCGTATAGCAATCTGATAATCCAGCGGGGTAGCGAAACTCCGGAGATAAGCGATATTCAACCGCGACAACAATGTGATTGCAGCTTTGTGCTAGTCGGCGGTAAATGGAATCATATACATCGATACTTCCTGACATATGTCCTCCGCCGTGATAATAAATCAGCACCGGCAAAGCGTTATCTGGAGCAGGGTGATAGAGCCTAACAGGAACGCCAGCGACCACTCCATCCAAGACTTTGTCTATCTCGGGTGACTGGTGAATATGGCTGAGAGTCAGTGCAGCTAAGCCTTGCCTAGCGACGTCGGGGGTGCGCTTAAAATTGCTGGCTGCCAATAGCTCCAGCTGGGTATTAAAGTCTTCAAGCCAAGGCTGGAGGTTCTTATGGACTTCGGTTGCTTTGGGCTGTGGGCTATGTTGTTCGGTATTTATAGGTAGCGCCATTTCTTAGCTTCCATATGATTGGTTTCCGTATGATTGGCGTCGGAGCATTGTTGCGACTTGGCAGGGGCTTGGTCTGATTTCAGTTTCAGCTGCATGAGTTCAGGGCTAAAAATACGTTTATCCATCTGAATGAGATTGGGTGATATTTGTGGCGTAAAATCCATTTTATCCAATATGTCTTTCTGTAAGTCCACCCCCGGGGCTATCTCTATTAGTTCGATTCCGCTTTGAGCGAGCTGAAATACTGCGCGCTCGGTAATGTATAACACCGGTTTATCTTGCTGGCGCGCGTAGTTGGCAGAAAAGGTAATTTGCTGTACTTGTTTGATAAATTTGCTAATAGCACCATCTTTCTTGATGTCTAGCCCTTGTTCTGTGATGGCAATTTGGGATGCGCCAGTGGTGAACGTGCCGCAGAAATACACGCTTTTGGCATTTTGGCTGATATCGATAAAGCCACCGCAACCAGCCAGCTTATTGCCAAACTTAGAGACATTTAAATCGCCATTGCTATCGACTTCCGCTAAGCCAAGAAAGGCTTGCTCTAACCCGCCGCCATCGTAGAAATCAAACATTTGGTCCTGTGTGATAATAGCGTCGGGAAACGAAGACGCACCGAATGACAAGCCTCCAGCAGGAGTACCGCCAATCGCACCGGGTTCAACGGTCGCCACCACTTGGTCACTGACGTTTTCTTCGTGAATAACTTGAGAAATACACTCAGGTACGCCGATGCCGTAATTTATGATCGCACCTTGTATAAGTTCCATTGAGGCTCGGCGTGCGATCACATGCTTCAACGTCAAAGGGGAGGTATCACACTGCGTAGGGTGTTGAGGTAAGCCTTGGCCTAAGTAGGAAGTGTTTACCTGTTCTGAAAAAGTAAGAGGGTGCTCGTTGTGTTGGGCAATGACGATGACATCGACGAAGATACCCGGGATCCGGATGGTATGCGGGTCAAGTTGACCTGCAGGGACAATGCGTTTTACTTGTACGAAAACTGTGCCTCCTTGATTGTGTACCAATTGAGCGATGGCGAGGTTTTCTAAAAACAGGCATTCCTCTTCCATACTGATATTGCCGTTCTCATCGGCTGTGGTACCACGTAAAAAGGCAACGTTGGCAGTAATTCTCGGATAAAATAGCATCTCTTGTCCGGAGATAGAGAGGAGTTCCACTCTTTCTTGTTCTGTCTGACAGTTTATCTTGCCGCCTTCGAGTCTTGGATCGACAAAGGTTTGTAACCCGACGTGACTCAGGGTGCCGGGTTTCCCCGCTGCAGAGTCTCGATAGAGTTGGCAAATAACCCCTTGAGGGAGATTATGACCAGTGATTTTTCCTTGAGTGGCTAAATCTTGTAGTTTAGGTACTAACCCCCAGTGACCGCCAATGACGTGATTGATCATGCCATCTTGCGCAAGGTGGTTGATTGCCCTTTCTTTGCCATCGCCTTGCCCAGCGGCAAAAATAAGGTTGAGGCTGTGGGGGGTTCTGGTATTGAGATATCGTTTACCGAGTGCTCGTTCTAAGGCTTCTGGTACGACGGCGCCGACGAAACCACCGAGTATGATGGTGTCATGGTCTTGGATAAGTTCAACGGCTTTTTCACAGGACAACTGTCGCTTTTTTTTCATAGCGGGTACCTCGCGCTAACGGTCAAAGGAATGGTATTTTTAGTATTGGTATGGCGGTGGTGCTATATGGCGACTACCGGGTGAACTCTTTTGGTTTTGTTGGCGCTGATTCTTTTGGCGCGATTACGTTGATGCGATTACAGCTATACGATATTGAAGGTGTTTCAAAGAGCCCAATACTCATGAATGCAAGGTGGTTTGGGCTCTGACATTTTAGGGTCGCGTTGGGCTGAGTTAGATAACTAAGCCCCCGTCAATTTTGAGCGTTTGACCAGTAATAAAGCTTGCTTGTTCGCTGGCTAAGAACGTCACACCATTGGCAATGTCCATGCTAGTTGCCATGCGATTAAGTGGCGTTTTGTCTACCATATAGGCAATTACTTTTTCTGGTAGATCTTTGGTCATTGGCGTTTCAACAAAACCCGGTGCCACGCAGTTAGCTCTTACTTGTGCCCCTTTACGAGCAAACTCTTTCGCCCAGCCTTTGGTCATCGCGATGACGCCACCCTTAGTGGCCGCGTAGTTACTTTGACCAATATTGCCATCAGTGCCCACCACTGAAGACATGGTGACGATTGAGCCGCCATTATTCTCGACCATAATAGGTGCAACGGCTTGCGTCATATTGAACACGCCTTTGAGATTGACATCTAATACCAAATCCCATTCTTGCTCAGTCATGCGCTCTAACAGGTTATCTTTAGTGATACCTGCGTTGTTGACCAGCACATCCACTCGACCATGTCGCTGCTTTACATCTTCAATAAATGTTTGAATGCTTTCTCGATCGCAGACATTGAGTGCGACAGGCGAAACGTTTTTGCTTCCCTCATAGGCTTTGTTGATGGCTTCAACATTCATGTCACATGCGTATACGTGCTCAGCTCCCTCTGATGCAAAACGTTCGACGATAGTGCGACCTATACCTTGGGCTCCCCCAGTAACAATGCAGATTTTGTTTTTTAACATGGTGTTTTCCTCCGTTTTAAGTTTCCCTATAAAATCCTTTTCATTAGGCTCCTTAGATATAGCAACTGGAATACAATGCCTCAACTTGGGAAAAAACAGTTGGTTAACAGAATAACGAATTATCTAGTCATCAATACTTGACGAATCATTGTTAATAATTTCAAATGGTTGCAGTATCATTATCGGATTTATTTAGAAAAAATAGCTTGACCAAGGTCATACTCCTTGTCGCCATTTCTGGGATATTTGACTGAAAATGGGATTCTTTTTTCTAAAATAGGGATAGATAGGGAGAAGGTAAGTGCTAGATAAAGCGGCTTTTTTTGTGGAAGTGATTCGTACTGGCTCTATTTCGGAAGGGGCGCGTATTTACGGTATTTCCAGCTCGGCAGGCAGTCGGTGGATCAAAGAATTGGAAGAGGCGCTTGGGGTGAGTTTGTTACTGCGCTCGACTCGGACGATCTCTCCCACCGAAGTTGGGCAGCAGCTGTATGATCAATATGAATCTATTTATCGCAGTGCTAAAGACGTGTTTACCGGGATCCAAAATCTTGATCATGACATGCGTGGTTTGATTAAAATTGCGGCCACGCCTTTGTTTGCGCAAAAATTTCTCAGCCAAATTGTGGGTGAGTATCTCGCAATCTACCCTAAAGTTAGCTTTAAGATCATTGAAACTGCCTTGCCTGTTGATCATCTTCATGAAGTCGATTTTTCTATTAAAGCGCACGCTACCTATAAAGGGCATTTAGACAAAGACAGTCTACTGGTTAAGCGGGTTTTACTGCGCTATCCACTTGTCGCGTGTTGCGCGCCTGAATATATCCAGCGGCATGACGAACCTATCACACCCGAAGAATTAAAATTTCATAACTGTCTATACACGTCGACACTGGTCGGTGGGAATCGTTGGCAGTTTGAAAAAGGTGGAGAGTTCACAACGGTGGAGATTGCTCAAACTATCGAGATTGAAAATAGTATGTTTGTAAAAAATGTCGCGCTGCAAGGTGGGGGAGTCGCGTATCTGCCGAAACAGCTGGTGAAGGAAGAACTTCGCGATGGCACCTTAGTGTCGATACTGAACGATTATGTGAAAAGTGAATTTGAATTAAGTTTGTACTATCAAAAGCGCAGCCAGATGCCTGCTAGATGCGCTGACTTTAAAGACTATTTGGTGCAGAGGACCAAGCAGTTAAAAGATGAAATGTAGTACGCTCTATTTAATTTTCATCTGAGGAGTCATCCGAATTGCTGCTGTTGTCTTTATTGATGCTAATGGTTTTTATCAAGGCCGATAGCGCATTTTGGTCGTAGGCTGTTTTGCACTGTTGGTAACTCAGCTTTCTACGATCGAATTCCGCACCAATCGCCACACGAGTTTGATTGGTTGGCCGAGAAAAATACAACGTTTGGCACAGCTGCATATCCGACATATTTTGCGGGTAAGAAGAAACACTGCCATTGCCCAATCCAAGTTCGTTCTCTTGATGCTCTGAGCAACCAAATAATGTGACGAGCGCAAGTGCCATCAAGCAAGGGCGTAGCATGTGAATTCTCCAAACGACATGGTGGGGTATAATCGGCTGCGCATTTTAGCTCTGTTTTGGATATTAACGAAACTCCTGCGGCTAACTATGACCAAAATTTAACTTTGGTGGGGTTAACCTTGAACACCACTTTCGTTTGGAACTACAACCTTCTGAAATATTGAGCCTTTTCGTAGATGAAATGTAATTCATCTATACAATCACTCTCTTATGCTTATAATTGCGCATTTATTATTGGTGGTTCCAGTAGTGAACTTCATCAGAACAAGAGTAGATTAGAAAATGAACTTAATTGGATTAGGCCACATCAACGTTGTGGTTGATAATATGGATAGCGCTATCTCTTACTACACAGAGCTATTCAATGCTGCGCCAGTGCAATCTTTCCCTCACTTTAAAAATAAAGGTTTCGCTCAGTCTGCTGGGTTTGTCGATAAGCCAGAGCAGGTCGATGTTTCGATCACGTTTTTAGAGCTCAAAGGCGCGAATATTTTTCTTGAGCTAATGGAGTATCATGCGCCTAAAGGAGATGTTGTTACTCGCCGTAATAAGAAGGCAAATGACATCGGTGGCATTGGTCATATTTGTATTAAAGTGAATGGAATCGACGAGCTTTTTGAACATGTGAAAAGGCATCATGATACGCAATTAATCACTGAGAACCCTAATTACAAACCGTTTCAGATCTCCCCGATAGAGTCGAAGGAGTTCTTTTTCTATGATGAAGCGGTAGAGCAAGATTCAAACGAAAAAAACAAAGTATGCGACATTATCGCAAGCATCCGTTACTTTTACTTCATTGATAAATACGGTATCCAGTGGGAATTTGAACAGGGACATACTGACATCGGGGAGTAAACTTATTGCTCTGAGATAAACATTTTGTCCGATAAAATCTGTCTAATATTGGCCAGCTGAATTGAAAGTTTGGCAAAAACCCAATGAAGCCTGCTCACACACATTACTGATTGCTCGTTTATGTGGTTGTCGCGAGTAGGTGGAAGTAGGTTTTCCCCCAGAACAACTTAGCTCAACAAAGCAATGTAAAGAAGTTGAGCTAAGTTTGCTTGTTTAGTTCTCGCAGCAGGCTATGGCGGCCATAGGGAGGTAGCAAGCTAAGGTTTCTTCCTATTATTTGTTTAAAATGCTTTCAAAGCCTTTAGTGGGTATATTGTAGCTATTCCAAGTGACCATTTGTTTCGATTTAAACTGATTCACGATGAAGTCTTCATCACTTTTACTTTGTGGTTTAAAAACACACAGTTTTCCTGCGATGAACCTGCTGAATGCGATAGAGCGGTCATCCACTTTTTTGATGACATTCGATTGGGTATGGCAGTGCGTAATATCACCAGTGGTGAAGCTAACATAATTCTCATCAGGCGCATACACTGCTGCCCCGCCTAAGTTGCTGATATCATAGGCGTATGATTTCCCATTAGAGCCCGTAAACCAATAGCCATGCCAACCAGCCATTGCAGGCGCTGACATGGCACTGAATAGGAAAGCGGCCATTAATAATTTTTTCATGATAATTTATTCTGCTCTTTTTACTTGGGTAACCTCTAGTATGTGCCATGAGATTACTCGGATATAATGGTTCTTAGATGAGGGCCTATATTAGCTTTGTTTTTTATCTTTTCAATGTAATCTAGAGTCCAAAGTCTAACTTGTTGATATGTCGTATTGAGTTCATTTAACTAATTGCGCATAATGCCAAGATGTTACAGTAACACTGAGGAACAGTGTTGAAAAACAAGCGTACATCTTTGCAGGATATTGCAGACATCGTCGGTGTTACCAAAATGACAGTGAGCCGCTGCTTACGACAGCCAGAGAAAGTCTCAAAAGCCACACGAGAGAAAGTGGAGCAGGCAATCGCTGAAACTGGCTACATTCCCAATAAAGTCCCGACTTTACTGTCCAATGCCAAAAGTCACGCGATTGGCGTTCTCGTGCCATCTTTAACTAACCAAGTCTTTGCTGATGTTATTCGTGGTATTGAATCGGTGACAGAGCCTGCGGGCTACCAAGTCATGTTGGCGCATTATGGTTATTCCCCACAAGTTGAGCAGAAACATATTACCTCGTTGCTGTCTTATCAAATCGATGGATTGATTCTATCGGATTTTGAGCACACCGAGCGTACACTCTCGATGTTAGAGATAGCAGGCATTCCAACTGCAGAGTTAATGGATACCACCAAAACGCCTATTCACCAAGCGGTCGGATTTGATAATGTCCATGCAGGTTACCTGATGACCAAGCGATTGATTGAAAAAGGCTATTCTCGCTGCGTGTATCTGGGAGCTCGCTTAGACACGCGAACTAAACTCAAGATGCAAGGCTATACACAAGCCATGGAAGAATCCGGCTTAACACCACGTTATGATCTTACAGATAAGTCATCGTCCTTTTCATTAGGAAGAAAACTCTTGAGCAGCTCACTGAAGAAATACCCAGATGTCGACAGTATTTTTTGTACCAACGATGACTTGGCTGCTGGCGTGGTATTTGAGTGTCATAATCAAGGCATTAAGATCCCAAGCCAACTAGCCGTGGCTGGTTTTCATGGTTTAGATGTTGGCCAATCAATGGTGCCAAAATTGGCCAGCGTGCTCACGCCAAGGCAGAAGATCGGCCAATTGGCGGCCGAGCAGTTACTTGCTCAAATAGAAGACAGTCAGATTGAACGTAGAAATATTGAGTTGGCGGTGACGGTCGATGATGGGGAGAGTATTTGAATTTCACAACATCTTGTTTTAATCACTTTTGATAGTAAGAAATAGCATGACAGAATTATTGGTTACCCTCTTGAAAAATTTAGAGCTGCCTAAAGCTCTGTTGTCTTTGTACCACTTCGATCTCGAGGTCGCAAAAACTCATTTTTACTCTGGTGGCTTTGAGCTTCTGTCTGATGGCGACCAGGGGTTAAAACTCGCTTATAGTGACAACGAGGAGTTTCTCTGTTCCATTATAGAATTCGCTCAAGCGGACTTTACAGGTTCATCCTATGCCTTTTGGCTTACAAAGGACGATAAGGATTTGAGCCTAGTTCCAATAGTGGTACTTGGTAGTGAAGGAGAGGCACATATCGTTGCCAAGAATCTGAATGAGTTATTGCAAATCTTAAGTCTCGACTGTGAGCCGCTATTGAGTTTTGACGAAGTGTGTTACTACATCGGCGAAGATGACGAACCAAGTCATAAGAGTTATGAATATAGGGAATGGTTGGAAAAAGAGCTCCACTTAAAATCTATTACCAGTGATGAGGGCGATTTAATTGTTGAACGAGCTCGGCAAGAATATCAAACAGAGTTTGAGGGCTGGATGAATAAGTTCATTGAATGAATTGGTTAGCAAAGTGAGCGAATAGAAGGGCTTTAGCAGTCCTTCTATTTTTGTGTTTACCTTACAACATCAAAGAAATACCCAGCGCCACAACGCCACCAGTAACCCCTATGATGGTCTCCATAATGGTCCATGTTTTCAGCGTTTCTATTTCCGATAAGCCTAAAAATTTGTTGGCTAACCAAAAGCCAGAGTCGTTGACATGCGAGAACACAATTGAGCCACCACCGATGGCGATGGTTACCGCCGCGAGTTGGGCGCCATCTAGACCTAAAGGTTGCAGCATAGGTGTGATTAAGCCACATGCAGTGAGCATGGCCACGGTTGCTGACCCTTGAATCACGCGCACCGCCGCCGCGAGCACAAATGCGAGAGCAACCACAGGCAACCCCGATCCCGCAAGCATATGGCCAAGCGCTGAACCTACGCCTGAATCGATTAAGACTTGTTTGAACACACCACCAGCGCCCGTCACTAAAATAATCACGCCCGCTGGCTGCAATGCGGCGCTGCAAATGTCCATGATTTTATCGTTGCTGACGCCTCGGCGATAGCCAAGCTGATAGAATGCCGCCAAGCAGGCCACTGTGATCGCGGTGAAAGGGTGGCCAATAAATTGTAACCAGTGCTGAGCATTAGAGTCTTTGGCGACGAAATGGCCACCAATGGTGTTGAGACCGATAAGCAGCAAAGGAAGTAAGATCAGGGAAATCGCCAACTTGAACGTAGGTATGCCTTCACCCAGTCTTTTGTTGTCATCAGTGTCGTGATCGCTTGGGAGCTCAACATGCACGTGTTTAGCGATAAAGGAGCCCCATAATGGTCCACCCAATATCATGGCAGGCACGGAAGCGATAAGGCCAAAGACAATCATATAGCCAAAATCGGCATGTAACTGAGAGGCGACAAGCACAGGGCCAGGCGCTGGGATAAGAAATGCTTGGCAGGTGGCAATCCCCGCTAATAAAGCGATTCCGATTTTGACAACACTGCCGCCTCCTCGGCGCACCACCGCAAATGCAATACCAATCAACAATACAACTGCGACGTCAAAAAACAGTGGCAAGGCACAAATGAATCCGGTGAAAGTTAGCGCCCAGCTTGCTCTATCTGTACCAAACTTGTTTAGCAAGGTATGGGCAATTTGATCGAGTGCGCCTGTTTCCTCCATGACTTTACCGAACATGGCACCAAGTGCGACCACAACAGCGACAAAGCCCAATGTATTGCCCATGCCTTTTTGGATAGTAGCGGCAATGGTTTCTGGGTTCATGCCGGAGAATAGACCCGCTCCCATAGAGACAACGATAAGGGCGACGACAGCGTGTAGCCTCACTTTCATCACGAGAAATAGCAGTAACACGATGGATCCTGCTGCGGTAAGGATTAGGGAGAGATCAGACATGGCTTGACCTTATGATTAATTTTGATTATTAGAATGAATAATAGGGACGTTACCGGCAACATGTTACCCGTAAAATTCAGTCTGTAAATTGCATTGCCGCTCTTATTTTCATCAAAATCTCAGCTCTTTGAACTGATTCACATCTGCAAGGTTACAGGTAACATGTTACTGGTAACTTTGTTATGATCGGCGGCAGATAAGAAATAAGAAGAACTGGGTAAAATGAATATGAGCGGAGCTGTTTTTATTATCATGGGCGTAGCAAGTACGGGAAAATCGACCGTTGGGTTGCAATTTTCACAGGCTATTGATGCAAAGTTTATTGATGGCGACGATCTACACCCTCGCAGTAATGTGTTGAAAATGGCAGATGGCCACGCTCTAAATGATGATGACCGAGCTCCATGGCTGGAAAGAATCAGCGATGCTGCGTTCAGCATTGAAAAGAAAAATGAAATAGGTGTGATTGTCTGTTCGGCGCTGAAAAAAAACTATCGCGATACCATTCGGAGCGGCAATGACAAAGTCGTTTTTCTTCATCTACACGCCGAAAAAGACCTCATAGTGAAGCGTATGAAAAACCGTGCGGGCCATTTTATGCCTGTATCGCTGCTTGATAGCCAATATGCGACCTTGGAAATGCCTACTAGCGACGAGCCCCTCACTCATATGGTCGATGTCTCGTGCGAACTGGAACAAGTGGTAAAAAGCTGTGTTGCTGTGAGTCAGCGATACTTGGGCTAATTTTTTCTAAATCAAGCTTAATCTGACGGTCGAGCCTTGGTGTTCGATCTCTTTATTGGTATTAGCTTTGGTATGTGAGTAGCGCTGTCTCAGTGCTTCTCGTTGTTGTTCATAGAATCTACCTCAATAGGTTGGGAGCTAAATTCTGTGCATATCAATATAACTTCAATGACTTTAGACATAGAAAACGAACAAATTAGCACTTAACTCAAAAATTTATTGGCCCCCCCTCGAAATTTACCTTATTGCCACGTAACCTCTAACCATCTGCTGAAGCCAGTACCTCTCGGCCTGATGCTATTTCCAGCAGCTTGCCAGCAATGATTGCAGTTAAATTGCTATCAATGAGGGTCGCGCGGCTTCTTTTTTCTGTCACAGGTATGAGCATGCTGATTTCGCTTGGAAGCGAGCCTTCCAACTGGATCGCATCTCAATAAGGTTAGTAGAGCATGTCCTATAGAAAAGTTTTCCTGTTTGTCTCCATCATTTTCAGCGTAATTGCTGTGGTCAATAACCTTTTTTTTCAGGGTGATACGTTAGTTATGATGCTGATACTCGGCTTTAGTGCCTTGGGGTGGTATGACTTAACACAAAAGAAAAATGCGGTGCTGCGTGAATTTCCCGTGGTTGGGCATATGCGCTATATATTGTTGGAAATCGCGCCTATGCTGCACGACTATTTTGTGCAAAGTAATACGGAAGGTCGGCCTTTTAGCAAAAACACCATTAAGCATGTGTATGCGCGTTCTGAGAATAAGCCGGGCTATCACCCCTTGGGTACAGAGCGCGACTTTTATAAAGAGGGTGTCGAATGGGTTGGTCACAGCATGTTCGGCAAAGGAAAATTTCAGGATGAGCCCCGCGTTACTGTTGGTGGTCCAGATTGTGCTCAGCCTTATTCAGCCTCCATCTTGAATATTTCTGCGATGAGTTTTGGTGCATTAAGTAAGACGGCGATTCAATCGTTGAATAAAGGTGCAGCGCTGGGCGGGTTTGCGCATAACACCGGAGAAGGCGGCTTAAGCCCTTATCATTTAGAAGGCGGCGACGTTATAATGCAAGTGGGTACCGCCAACTTTGGTTTTCGCACCGCGGAAGGAAAACTGGATGAAGACGAGTTCCGTAAAAAGAGCTGGTTAGATGCAGTCAAAATGATTGAAATTAAGCTCTCTCAGGGTGCTAAACCGGGCCACGGTGGGGTCTTGCCTGCCGCCAAAAATACCCCAGAGATCGCTAAAATTCGTATGGTTGAACCGCATACAGATGTATTGTCACCACCGTTCAATCCATCGTTTCCTAGTGAAGAAAAGTTAGTCGAATTTATCGGTAAACTGCGCCTACTCAGTGGTGGAAAACCAATCGGGATCAAACTTTGTATCGGTCAACCTAGAGAGTTCGAGTCGTTACTAGACCAATTTATTAAACAAGATATTTATCCCGACTTTATTACAGTGGATGCGGCTGAAGGTGGTACTGGCGCGGCACCGTTGGATTACTCAAACCATATTGGGATGCGAGGAGATGATGCGCTGAAGTTTGTGAATCAATCTCTAATCAAGAAGAACATACGTGAGCGCATCAAGGTAATTTATGCAGGTAAGGTGTTATCTGGCTTTGCGATGTTTAAAGCGTTCTGTTATGGCGCAGATCTTTGTAATGCGGCGCGCGGCTTTATGCTTTCACTTGGTTGTATTCAGTCGTTGAAGTGCCATACCGATCACTGTCCAACGGGTGTCGCCACGCAAAACCCAGAGTTAGCGAAAGGTATCGTACCGAGCTTTAAATCGCATCGAGTCAAAAACTTCCATGATAATACAGTGGAAGATTTCATCGATATTGCAGAGACCGCTGGGGTGACGAGCTTCGCTAAGTTTGACCAATGCTTGATCTCTGTTGCAGAGCCGACTTAATGTAACGCGTAGATAGTAGATAGTAGATAGTAGAAGGTTGGCGGCTGTGTTATTGCAGTCGCCTTTTTATTGTATGCGATAAAGTTAGGGATAATTATCACGGATAAGGAAGTAGGCTAGTCGTACTGTCTTAGCTCGGCGCGAGCCCATGATAGTGCCGTGTCAAAGCTAGAAAAGTATTGCGTTTCTAAGGTCGTTTCCTGTGCGACGTCGGCAATACGTTTGGTAATCATCTTTTGCATTTCGATGCTAGGTAGGACTGCGTTGAAAATGAACCCGATATCTACAAACTTTAATATGTTGTCGTTGAAAAATGTCGACACCTCTGGCGTACATAAGCCCCATTGTCGCATATCATTGATGCCTCCCCATTCTGATTGCATCAGGTTGAGTTCTGCGATTTCCAACCACGCATCAATATATTCTTCAGCCGTTTGGATATTCCACGCTCCAATTAACTTGCCAACAATAATGCCTTCATGCACGAAGGATGTGTCAATCTCAAAGGTGCCATGTGCATTCTTTTGATAACTCACATTACGTTCTCTTTAGCGATCCCTATAAGATTATAGCTGCCTTCTGCGAGGGGGAGGTGATACGAGCAAGCTAGGCAAGGTCGTTTGGCTGTGTATGTATTGTCCAAAAAATAAATAGGCCCTCAAATGGAGGGCCGTATAATTTATCAGTACTTTTCTCGTTCGTTTTTTGTTTGTTATGCTACGATAAATCACGCATTAATATTTCGTATTCTTCGTTTGCTTCCTCTATCAATAGATTGAGTTCTTCAGCATCTTTTTTAGCTAAAGTAAGCTGCCATTTACTTTTCTTGTTTCTTTCATCACAACCAGAAATAATGGTCTTAGATCCAACTTTTTTAAACGCGAGTGACTCAAAACTCGCGCTATGGTGTTCACGTTTTTCCACGATATCGACGTCAAGTTGTCCGATGGGGTTAACTTGTACGTGGGCATGGAAGTTTTGAGTACCGTGTAACAGGTAATCTCTGTGTTTAGCGAGCATAACACCTCCTCTATCGATAAAAATACCGCTTAATCAGTTTAGCCCATTGATTGTGTCAGATCAGCTAAAAAACGATGATGTTTGATCTTACGCAATTTGTGCAATATTGTTCGCATAAATTTGCATAACAGTGCAGTGTTTTATTCTGTCTTAGTCAAAGAAATGGTCGCTAAATTGGATGCCTAAAGAGGTTTTGTTTTAAACAAACATGAATCCAATTAAGTGCATGTAATTTAAGTGGTTATCCCTACCTAGCGTGTGGTAATGAAAGTCGCAAAACTACGCCTTAGACTAAAGTCTAATTCAATGATGGCGTAGTTGCGTTTTTAAGCACTATTGAAAGAGTGCCTTCGCTACAAATCGGAGAGCACTTGTCCATCTTTTATGGTGACAATTCGATCGGTGCGCTTGGCGAGTTCATTGTCGTGCGTGACAATGATTAGGGTTCTTCCTTGCTGGTGTAAGGTTTTAAATAAGGCTTCGATTTCAGCGCCTGATTTTGAGTCTAGCGCACCGGTTGGTTCATCGGCGAGAATGATTTGTGGGTCGTTGACCAGGGCCCTGGCAATAGCGACTCTTTGCTTCTGTCCCCCGGAAAGTTGATTAGGTTTGTGGTGCAATCGATCACCAAGCCCGACTTGTTCAAGCAGCTCAGCGGCGCGCTGACGACGTTTTTTTACGCTCACACCACTGTAAACGAGCGGCAGGGCGACGTTGTCGACTGCGCTCGCGTAATCGAGTAGGTTAAAGCTCTGGAAGACAAAACCGATTTTTTTGTTTCTAATGGCCGCCAATTGGTTACTCGATAGCAAAGAGACATCTTGTTGGTCGAGCAAATAACGGCCATTGGTTGGCTTATCCAGACAACCGAGCATATTCATCAAGGTTGATTTACCCGATCCAGACGGGCCTAGAATAGAGAGTAACTCTCCTTGCTGTATCTGTAAGTTGATGCAATCAAGGGCTTTCACTTGCAGTTCGCCATTGGAGTAATATTTACCCAGATCTTGAATGTCGACTAATGGGGATTGTGAGCTCATAACGGGTTAGTTTCTCTCTATTCGCTTTGCAGGGCTTGTAAGGGGGTGATACTGGCTGCTCGATTGGCGGGTAACCAAGCGGCGGCTACTCCAACCGCAAGGAGAGCCGAAATCACAATCAGCAAAACACTGATGGATAGCACTGGCACTGGCTGGCCCAGTGATTCATACATTTGATTGCCGCTTAGGTTTATCGAGCCAATTAGGCGTACTAGGGTGAATGTCACCATCAAGCCGACTGCGCCTCCGAGCGCCATTGTCAGTAGGGATTGGATAACGTAGTGCCAGCGTATCGCACTAGGTGTCGCACCCACCGCCATACGAACGCCAATGTCTCTCGTTGACCGCTTCACCATGGCATACATCACGTTGGCGATGCCCACACCAGCGACGGCTAAGGTAACGAAGCCAATAATGCCAAGAAAACCCTGCAGGCCAATGAGAAATTGGTTCATGCTTTTTTGCTTAAGTAACATGTCTTCGATTTGAACGGCTTGGTCATCGTGTACGTTCACGCCATGCTCGCGAGCGATGATTTGTCTCGCTGTTTTGGCTAAGCTCGCTCGGTTAGCATTCGATGTTGGCAGCAAGTTGATGGCGGTGATTGGGTCATTTTTATGATAGCTTTGCCATGTCGCAAGCGGGACAAAGCTGGCGTAGTTAATGTCGTCCCCTTTTTCGATGTGGCCGCTGTTTTTCTTTAGAACGCCAATAACAGTAAACTCATCTTGGTTGAGTTTGACGATTTTACCGACCGGATTGACGGTTAACGTTTTGGTGGCAAACCAGTCTACTTTTTTGGGTGGGCTAAAAAGCCCTGCGGCCGCGTTATAACCGAGCACGATAACTTTTCTCTGCTGACGCTCATCGAGCGGGTCGAACCAGCGTCCACCGGGCATAAGGGTAAGTCCCGTTGCTTTTTGATAGGCCGGCGTAACCGCTAGCGGCTGATGCCAAGTGGTTTGGCTATGATACTTAACTGGCGCTGCCCAGATGGCGGTAGGCAGAGCAAGTTTCACATTGGGGAGTACTTGCAGCATATTCGCATCTTTGGTCGACAGTTTAATCTGTTCTCCAAGGTGCACTGTACCTGTATCGATTTTAGCACGCCCCGCGTTTAGATATATAAGATTGCCGTTGCCGTTGTGGGCAATTCTCAACACACCTTGACGGATACCTTCTCCGACGGAGAGCATAGTGGCGATACACAAAGTCGCCCAAGCGACAGCGATAATGGTGAGCGCTAGACGGAGTTTTTCAGCGACCATTTCTTGGTAGATTTGACGTAAAGGAAGTTGCATCAAGTTATACCCTCGCGCCCAAAGCGATCACTGGTTGAAGCGCCGCCGCACGACGTGCGGGGAACCATGCAGAAAGAATGGCGAGAATAAAGGTTACCATTGAAGTTACCCATAGAGAATAAGACGTGATGGAAGGGGAACCTAGCCAGCTTGGCAAAGTGACGGCTTCTAACAAAAACACCAAGGCGTAAGCAAATCCAATCCCGATTAAAGCACCGAAGGTGACCAAGAGTATGCCTTCAGTGACAAACTGAGCCAAAATCGCTCGTCGCGTAGCGCCAATGGCTAAGCGAACTCCAATCTCGCGAGTGCGCTCTGTGACGGATAGAAACATAATATTGGCTACGCCTAACGCACCCACTGCAAGAGTCATGGTGCCGCTGGCACCGAGGAATATCTGTACGCCGCGCAATAGTGCCGTGATCATCTTTCCACCACTGCTCATGTCCGGAAGAAAAACTGCGTTTTGATCGCTTGGGTCAAAGTGCAGTGTTTTCGAGAAGAAGTTGGTGAGGTAGCGACGCAGGTTTACGCCCGATACCCCAGATTGCGGTTTCACGATCATATAGCCTGGGTTTACATCCCATATGTCTTTAAATGTGCTTGAAGGTATGTCGACTCGCGTGCCGTCACCGAAGGAGATGCTGACGTTATCGCCATCGATGATACCGACAATGGTAAAAGGAATATGATTCACTTTGATTTGGTCACCAACTTTGAGCTGGCTTGATTGAGCCAACTGCCAGCCAATCACGGCGACCCGTGCGTGATTGGCAATATCTTGTGGGGAGATGTTACGTGATCCGGGTTTAAGGTGCAGTGCTGAATAGGCGAAATAGTGAGGGTCAATACCTGCGGCCGTTGAGCCAATAAAGTGCCCTTTTGAATTGGTTACCGCCACACTGTTGTTAATATAAACCAAAGAGATAGCCTTAATTAACGGTGAGCGGCTAAGTGGTTTAAGGTTTTCATCGGTAAGGGTAACGGGCCGTCTTGCTGGTAAGCCTTGCCAAGTTTTGCTTGCTTGGCCAGAGTACGCGATTTGGCTGTTATTGAGCAAAAATGCCAATGAAGCGCTTTGGTGCTGATAGAAGCCTTGTCCCAACGCGAGCAAGACCACCACTGAGGTCACACCCCAAGCGATGGCAATCATTGCCAGCAAACTTTTCAACTTATGGGCGGTCAGAGTCTCTATCGTCTGCCTGATGAGATTAATCATGCTGCAGTGCCTGAGCCAGAACAGAAATGGTGGACTTATCAAGCATACCTGCGGCTTTCCATAAGTTAACTCGAGCGCGCCAGTAGCTGTAGAGATCGGCTTTAAGTTGGTTTCTGGCTGAGAACAGATCGTTGTGCGCGTTAATCAAATCCGACGCACTGGCCATCCCAGCGTTGTAGAGGGCTTCTTGGCTGATCGCGACTTTCTCTCGCTGCGTAACGAGCTGCTTGGCGGTTTCCACTTTCAGCCAATATAGGTGTTGCTGCTGAAATTGCTGTTGTACATCTTGTGCGATTTGCAATTCCACTTGGCGAACGTCTTGCTGAGCACTGAGCTTTTCCAATTCAGCTTGATCAACCTGAGCTCGAGTTGCACCATTGGTGTCTAGTGGCACTGAAAGGGTTAAGCCTGTCTGGAGTTCACCATCTGCTGAGTCGCTGTCTTGATAGGCTACGTTACCGCTGACACTAGGGTAGTATCCACCACGAGCTTTACGAATAGCATCATTCGCAACCTGCACCTTTTGCTGTGCAGCCAATAGTTCTGGGCTGTGGTTCTTGGCGCGTTTGAGCCATGCTTGCTCTGTGCTGAACATGATGTTTGGCTGTTGTAGGCCCCGGGTGCGAATTCGGTCTACTTCAGTGGCGGGCTGGTTGATGATAGCCGTTAGACTCGCCCGTTTTTCTGCCAAAGAGGCATTGTTGGTGTAGATGGAGGCTTGCTCGTCGAGGCTATTTGCCTGCATTTCTTCTAAGTCGATTGACTTGGCTTTGCCCGCTTTAAAACGTTTAAAAGTAATGGAGAGTAGTTGTTCACCATCATGGAATTTGTTTTTGGCCAATGCTAGGTCATCTTGGGCGTTGGCTTGGTCTAGGTAAGCGTTGAGTACATCCGCCGCCAATTCGTTACGCGCCTGCTGCTGCTCGAGCTTGGCCGCAACAATATTGGCTTGTGATTTATCTAAATCGGCCCAATTGGCGCTGTTCCATATAGTTTGCGATAACTGAACGTTGTAACTGTTGCTGTTGTTGGCGTCTTCATCCCAGTTGGTGGAAGCGCTTGCCGACAAACTTGGCAGCCAAGCGGCTTGGCTGGCGTCTTTCTCGGCTTGGCTTATTCTGACACCAATCTTGGCTTTTTCGTAGGCTGGTGCATTGATAACAGCGGCCTGCCAAGCTTGATCCAAACTGAGCGCGTAAGTTGGGAAAGCAGCAGTGCCAACAGATAGCATCAAGGCTGCAGCAAGGTATTTGTAGGTACGGTTATTATTCATGACCATCGTTCACCAAGCTATTATCGACTAATTTTTCACCTAACTTTGTTCCCGTTAGGATCTGGACATTAATACCATTGGATAGTCCTAGCGTGACTTTTTGCAAATGATAGCCGCGCTTAGAGTCATCGGGAATCAGGATCATCGGCGTATTGTGGTCAAATCTTAGCGCTCGCTCGGGGATAACGAGAACATCTTTGGCTTCTTGTAAGGTGACTTTGGCACTGGCCGAAAAGCCAGAACGAATATTGAGGGGAGTGGCCATTTTGAGATTATTGGCTTCCACTTCAAAACCATTGTCAAAGGCAGAAGTGAGCTCATCATCAGGTGAGTTCAATGTTTCTGATTGGATAGCGACCTTGCTCAATGTGGCTTTCACCACATCATCTGGATAAGGAGCAAGGGTCATGGTCACAGACATGCCTGGTTTTAGGCGCGCAGCATCATGTTCACTAACACTGCCTTTGAAAATGATGTGGGTCATATCGGCGAGCGACATCATTTCTGTGGCTGATTGGCTGGATTCCGTGGAGATAATAGGTTCACCGACTTCAACTTTGAGATCGAGGATGGTTCCAGAAATCGGTGCATAAATCGTTGAGGTGAGCTTCTCGTTACCGATGCGGGTTTCACCGCTTTGGATTAACGCTAAGTTCTGCGTTTTTTGACGAACATCGGCTTGTTTGGTTTTGACATCGGCGATAGCTTGCACATAGTCGTTGTAGTTGGCCGGAATAACCTTCTGTTTCACCAAGGACTTAAGGTTAGCCAGTGTTTGCTTGGCAGACTCGAACGTTGCTTGGCTTTGCATCAGTTGGGTGGTTGCCGAGGTGAGCGCTTGAGGGGTGGGGTTGGGCATGACTTTTATTAAAGGCTGCCCTTTGTCCACGTGTTCCCCTTCAATCACATAAATTTTACCGACGATACCATCGATTTGTGACTTAATAGAAACAGAATGCGCAGGGACAATTTTACCAACCGCCGTCGCTTGCTTTTTGATGTCACTTTTCTCAACCGTGACGGTTGTAAAGTGTTTGCCAGTATCTTTGCGTTGGTGAGAATACGCATATATTCCACCAGCGACCACTACCACTAAAATGGCAGCGAAGAGCTTGCGTTTGGTCATAACCTTTCCTGAATTAAATAGAAGCTAAACAGCGTGACGATTGATTTTACATTAATTGATTCACGGATACATATATCTGAGAAAGCGTTAACGGAGCCGATAGTACGAATGCCATAAAGCCAGAATGGTAGAGAGAAGCGCTCAAGGCCGCTTGATTGAAATTGCGAAAAGGTGAAATAGGTAGGATTAAAGTACACCTAGATATCGTCAAGTACTGCCACAACCGATTAGCATCAGCCCTTTATAAACCAGCCAGAGTGAGAGGCTCTAGGCAAACGTAGCCCTGTTACCAGCCTCAGTATCGCGCTCTAAAGTGTATCAAATTTATGAAAATGTCCGCTTCGTTGTGCTCAATGCTTAGTCAGCGAAAATCTAAATCTAGGTTCGATTTGACTATACTGTTGAATGAGGAAAGTGTTCAATCAAGCATAGGTAAACTATGGCGAGCCGAAATATTCATGGTGAGTGGGTGATGAGTTTCAACAATTGACTATTACATTCCGAGGTTTCTGGAGCCACTAATGTCGAAGCGAGCCTCGGCTGGTTTAAAGATCTCCAAGAGCACATACACTCTTCTTCAGAACAAGATAAAACCCCATGGGTCATATTCCACGATTGTCGCAATTGGATCGGCGCTTCCCCTGATGTCTGGGAAACCAACAATATGATAGTGGAGTGGTCAGCTGAACATAACTGCATTTTCGAAGCCGTGATACTGCCAGGAAAAATGCAGCTCTATGTTTCAGAAAAAGAATTGAGCAAACAAAGCATCCTGCACTATTTTCTCGATTATGATGAAGGCTACCAAGCTTGTTTAGATAGACTTGCTGACGTTAAGAATCAGTGAAGTTAGTCGGTGCTTATAACGTATTTAGTTTAACAATGTGATCGGAAAAGTGGTCTTCTAGTTTGACACACTTACCGCTCAAAGAGCGGTAAGTGTGTTTTTAAAAGATCAAGAGGAACTTAGGCTTGCTGAGT
This sequence comes from Vibrio profundum, assembly GCF_050337555.1. NCBI lineage: Bacteria > Pseudomonadati > Pseudomonadota > Gammaproteobacteria > Vibrionales > Vibrionaceae > Vibrio > Vibrio profundum. The sequence continues at coordinate 77,896 of NZ_JAKJTA010000012.1, read as the reverse complement.
CATCAATTGTTGACGCTCTTTTTTTCTTAGCAGTAGTGTGGCGGTGCAGGCTAACCCGATCACGAGTGCAAAGATGAATATATAAATAAAGCCATTGAAGAACTGGTGATTGAGTTGGGTGGCGAGCATCGGTGAGAAACCACTAATTGCAGCGCCTATACCGTAGCTGGCACAGCAGCCACTGCTGCGTAATCTAGCTGGGTAAATTTCCGAGAAGATTGGCGTTATTGCACCTTGTACCCAGCAACCTAAAGTTGTCAGGATCAGCAGTCCTGCGATGATATTGGCTGTTTCATGGGAAAGGACCAAATGAAATGCTGGGTAGAGAAGGACCACGTGCATCAACAGACCATACAGTGTCATTTTTGCGCGGCCATATTTGTCTGACAATAGCCCGAATAGAGGGTACATCACACAAGCAAACAACAAAGAGATGGTGTTGAGAGACAAAGATTGGCTCAGCGTCATGTGATCGAACTGAGTGAAATAGGTAATGAAATACACGAAGTCGATATAAAACATCATCCCCAGCGCCGCACTAAACGAAATCACAATCAAAAAGCTGACTTTATGATTACGCCATAATTCTAAGTAGGTGTTGGTATTGGGTTTCGCTGTCGTTGAGACATCTACATTTTCATGGCTTTGTAACTCTGAGCGAATGACGAGCAAGTAAATGGCCAGTAGCGCACCGCCGATCAAAAAGGTGATTCGCCAAGCGTAGTGCACCAATTCCGGTGGGCAAAACTTCAATACCAAATAGCTGGTTCCTGATGCCAGTAAGAAGCCAATCAGGGAAACAGCGATGGCGATACCGGAATAGAATCCCTTGTTCTTGAGATCTTTATTTTCGACGGTGACCACCAATAAGTTGGCGTACTGGCCGCCTGCGGATAGTCCCTGAATAATGCGAATGACCACAAGTAAAATAGGCGCTAAGACGCCAATGGTTGAAAAACCGGGCAGGAGGGCAATGGCCACTGTCGATAAGCCCATTAAAATAATGGCGAGGTTCATGCTGTAATAGCGGCCAACTCGATCCCCAATCCAGCCGAAAGCGATCCCCCCAATTGGTCGAGCTAAAAAACCGACAGCAAAGGTTGCGAACGCTAATAATAGGCTGCTGAACGCGCTTTCAGTGGGAAAGAATACTTGGCCAATCGCGGCTGAGAAATAGCCAAATAGACAAAAGTCATACCATTCGATGGCGTTACCAAATGAGGTTTTTAGCGTGTGGGTGATGTTCTTACGTAGTTGCATGGTGGTTTATTACTTTCCTTAATAATTAATAACCGTAACTTTGGAAAATGAGCGGATATATCACTCATTTAGATGCACCAATCAATCGGCGCTGCCAATGGCGCCAATAATATCCGTTTTTATGAGCAAATGATTCTGAAATGTTGCTGTTTTTTTTACTATATTGGCGAAGTTCATCGCTATTACTTGGCAAACTGTGATGTTTTTATGAAGTGATGCAATTATTTCAATCTTAAATTGTTGTTTTTTAACATGATCAGTTATATTTGCCACGCTGGCAACACGACCGTTGTCAATACATTCTCAGGGCGGGGTGAAATTCCCCACCGGCGGTATGTTTTCAAAGCCTTAAAGCGAATGTTTTAACTGAAATGTTTTAACTGCAATGTTTTAACGTAACGGCCTTAACGGTAACGCTTTAAAGTCACATTATGAAAACCAGCCCGCGAGCGCTCAAGCTAGCTTGAGGTCAGCAGATTTGGTGAGAAGCCAAAGCCGACGGTGATAGTCCGGATGAGAGAGAATATTGTACGCTTTGCCTAATCTTTCTGATAAGGCGACTTGCGCTACCTGTCATTCCTCATAACGCCCTGATTCTGGTCATCACTAGGAGAACACCATGAATCAGTTATCTTTACTTGCCGAATTTGGCAATTCCATTACCCGAGTAGAAAATGCACTGAGTGCACTACGTAGCGGACACGGCGTCTTATTACTTGATGACGAAGATCGAGAAAATGAAGGTGATATCATCTATTCGGTCGATCATTTAACCTCAGAGCAGATGGCGTTAATGATTCGAGCTTGCAGTGGCATTGTTTGCCTTTGTCTAACGCATGAACGGGCCAATCATCTAGCTCTGCCAGCGATGAGCGAGAAAAACGATAGCGCCAATCAAACGGCTTTCACGGTATCCATTGAAGCAAAGCAAGGCGTTACGACTGGAGTCTCGGCGCACGATAGAGTGATGACGATTAAAGCGGCGACGGATCCTAACGCCGTAGCAAGTGACTTAGCTCGCCCCGGTCATGTGTTTCCACTAAGGGCGAAGGATGGAGGCGTATTAACTCGTCGAGGCCATACCGAAGGCACGATAGACTTAATGAAGTTAGCGGGGCTAACCCCTGCGGGCGTGTTGTGTGAAATTATGAACAAAGATGGCAGCATGGCCAAAACAGCTGAAATTGTTCGTTTCGGACATCAACACAAGATGCCAGTGCTGACCATCGAAGATATTGTGCGTTACCGTCTAGGCAGTGATAACTTAAAGCACGCCTGATGAATCTGTCGTAAATCTGATTGGGAGAGCTAAATGGCTCTCCCAATTAAGGTCAAAAAATCAGGTAGGCGATGGCGGTAATAATCGGCAGAGTGATAAGAGTACGCAGAATAAAAATTGTGAACAGCTCTAACAGGTTGACGGGTATTTTGCTGCCGAGCAGCAGCGCGCCAACTTCTGACATATAAATCAGCTGGGTTACCGATACAGCAGCGACGATAAAGCGCGTCATATCGGTAGTAATCGAGGTTGCCAATACAGATGGAATGAACATATCGGCGAACCCCACCACAATGGTTTTTGCTGCGGCTTCGGCTTCAGGTACTCCCAGTAATTGCAAAAGTGGGATAAATGGCTGGCCTAGCCAATTAAATAATGGGGTGTATTCCGCTAGCATTAACGCACCTGTGCCGAGCCCCATCACGATCGGAAGCACGCCAAAAATCATGTCAACGGCGTTGCCGAGCCCTTCCTTAAAGACAGGCTTGAACGAGCGGACGGTAGCGGATTTTTTGAGTGCTAATTGCATGCCCCATGAAAAACTGTTGTGTCCACTTGGCAGGGCATCACTATTTGGTTCGCGCTCGCTACCATCAATAAACGTGTCTTTTTTACGGCTAAGCGGCGGTAAACGAGGGATAATTATGGCTGCAGCAATACCGGCTAAGCAAATAGCACCGTAAAAGGGCAGGAATAAATGTTCTAACTTAACCTGCGCTAATACCACTAAACTAAAAGTGATCGAGACAGCCGAAAAAGTCGTTCCAACGACGGCGGCTTCCCGCTGTGTATAAAATTTGTCTTCATATTGTTTGCTGGTGAGCAAGATCCCCACGCTACCATCACCTAACCAAGAAGCAATACAATCGATAGCACTTCTACCGGGTAAGTTAAACACCGGGCGCATAATTTTGCTTAGCAAGGCACCAAAGAGTTCAAGCAAGCCAAAGTTCAGCAGCAGTGGCAACAAGAGGCCTGCAAAAATAAACACAGAGAATAAGGTCGGCAGCAAGTCCATCAGTACAAGACCGCCGGTATTTGAGCTCCACACGGCTTCTGGCCCGACTTTATAAAACGTCATAATCACAGCAATCCCACCGGCGACACGAATGCTAAGCCACAACCAAGATGGATTGAGTAAATTGTTTAAATAGTGGTTTTGGGTAACGAAGCGAGGTTTGAATACCTTCACGCCAAGAGAAACCGCCGCCATCACAGCAATAATCGTCGTGACGACATCAATTAAACTATCACCTAAACCCGCTTTGATCGATTTTGCTAACACGGCGACTGGAATGGTCAGCACGCCATCGTAGTGCACTGGTGCCATAAAAACGAACAAGCCAATCATCGACGGAATAAAAAATATCCAAAAATTTCTCGCGTTCTGGTGCTCTTCAATAGGGGGCTGGTTTGTCTGCATACAAAATTCCAATTATTACGTTAAGATCCAATCGATCTAGTAAAGATGTGGTGAAAACTAAAACTATAGATTGCGCAAATAGTAAATTAAGGGAGATCGTGTTGCAAGTTTATTCTGTTTAAGTGGTTTTTTATTCCATGTCAGGGCTGGGAAGAAATTGCAACGTTTTCGCGTGGGTTTTTAATTCGGTGCAGAATTGCTAAGCGGCTAACTCATTCCAAGCACCGTATGGACGGTGGGTCAGTATGTGAGATTGAACCTCAATGCAGTACACGCCATGAATATTTTTATTCAGCGGCATTTGAGTGTTTTCCTCGGCGGGTGAAGTTATAAGTATAGACGTTCGTATCAGTCGCCCAATTATTAAGGAACTCGTTAACTAATAAATGGAAATAGATCGGGGGATTTCTTGATATGCCCTCAATTTGGTATAAACCTATAGGTAAGGTTTATACATTCTTAATGTGAATGTTTTGTTCTTGTTCTATTAGTTAGGGGGCGGGGTGGAACGAAGTAATGTTTATTCTTCTCGCGGCGCCTTTGTTGGCATGATTCTACTTTCAATCACGGTGGCAATTGGATTGATTGTGCTACGAGGACATGATCACCAGACGCTGACGCTTGCGGCGCAGTATGACCAGCCTGCGAATGAAAGCTCGGTACTGCGTTATGCTTTTGGCGTCGATTCTGACGAGCCTTTCATTATTAAAGTTCCTGACTCCAGTTCTAGTGCTCACTTTGATGGTATTGATTCTGATTTACGCACAGTGACAGCTCAATACTATCAAGATGATATGCAAGGTTCGGTGGCCATTAATACAGATACTATTGTGGCGCTGAGTGCTTCAGATCAACACGTTTATGCCGTGATTTTAGTGCTGTCATATGGTCTAGAAGAAGATATCTCTTATCTATCTACTTTTCGCTATGATCCTGTTTTACAATCGATGCAGCTAGTGGACAGCGTACGTCTAGGACAAAGCGTCGTCGTGGAAAATCTGTTAGACAAAGGCGATTTGCTTCAGGCTAACGTGACCATATCCAAAGGAGACGCATCGGCCGCGAAACATTCTGTGATTGTCTCACTATCAGATCAATATCAACTAACTTTGTTGCAAAAGCGCGCACATTACTAAGGTTATTTTACGTTAGTTCAGCACCTCCTGCCTCTGAATCATTTGTTGCTTAGTAACCCCTTCCTTGCTGCTATTGAAGGGCTTACATGGTCCGATGTTCATCGTAGCCGAGATATGTGTATTGTGGAAATGTGCTAAATTGCCTATTATCTACCCTGATCGAATATTTGATTAAGTTCACAGATTGAGCGAAGGGAGTAAAAGGATGATCAGTAAACGTTTTTTTAAGACTAAGAATGAAGTCGAAGTGACGTTTGAAGTACCGATGAATGAGGTAAGTAACTCAGTATCCATAGTGGCGGACTTTTTGGATTGGCAGCCGATTGAAATGAAAAAGGTCGCGAAGTCAAAAACGTTTAAGTATAAAACGCGTTTGCCAAAAAATAGCCAGTTTGAGTTTCGCTATTTAGTCGATAATGAAATGTGGCGCAATGACCCACAAGCCGATCGTTACCAACCGAATGGTTTTGGCGAAGATAACGGTTTGCTTTCAACCCATTTATAATTCAACCCACTCATAATTCAATCGATATTAGGGTTAATCGACCCAAGTTGAATAGAATATATTAAAGGGCGCAATCGCGCCTTTTTTGTTGCTCCTTGTCTAACTCACCCTTGAATATTTAACCGAAAAAAAGCAATGAGCTGTGGTTGCGTTGGTTTAGGGGGGTGACTTTCGTCACTTAAAGCCTTAACCTCTTCGGTTCTATTTTTTTGACTAGTGAATATGATTGGGGAAGTTTGTGCCGATAAAATCGATTACTGAGCGTTTTTCTACGCTGACCAAGCAAAAAAAGTTGTTTATTGCTAGCGTGCCAGTGATGGCAGCGATCGCGCTGACTTCGTTAAATCACGACCTCCTTCAAGGCACGGTAGACCTGAGTTTGCCTGAGTTGAATGCCGTTGGCCAACCACCGAACAGTGGGGGCGTTTCACAGGACATTCCAGACTACGAATACGTGATTCAATCTGGTGATAGCCTTAGTGCCATTTTTGATAAATTGGGCTTTAGCTACCGGGATATGATGCACATCATGGAGACCGATGTGGACTATCTTAAACTCGATACGCTGATGCCAGGGGATACATTACGTTTTTGGCGATCAGAAAATCACAAATTGTTACAAAAGATGGAACTGCAATTTAGCTTGGCTGATCGAGCAACGTATACTCGTCTCAAGGACGGCAGTTACACCTTTAAAGATATTACTCTGCCCGGAAAGTGGAAGGAATACCCACTGGTTGGGCAAGTTCAAGGTAGCTTCTCTCAGTCACTTCAAGCCCTTGGGGTGAGCAGCCGCGAATCTGAGCAAGTGGTCGGGATTTTAAAAGATAAGCTAAACTTCGCACGAGATTTAAGAGCAGGAGATAAGTTTGAGTTAGTCGAGTCGCGTCAGTTTATTGATGGTAAGCCGACAGGCAACAAGGAAATTCAGGCGATCAAAATCTTTAATCAGGGCAATGTAGTGACGGCCTATCTGTATAAAGATGGTCAGTACTATGACAAGTTTGGCAATAGTTTACAGCGTGCGTTTCAGCGCCACCCGTTTAGTGGCCATTATCGCATTAGCTCGTCGTTCAACCCGTTCCGTCGTCACCCAGTGACGGGGCGCATTATGCCGCACAATGGTACGGATTGGGCGGTGCCAGTAGGGACTCCAATTGTTGCGACAGGCGATGGCGTCGTGATAATGACTCGCCATCACCCTTATGCGGGTAATTATGTGGTGATTAGGCATGGCAGCAATTACACAACGCGCTATTTACACCTAAGCAAGATACTGGTGAAGCGTGGGCAAAAAGTTACGCGCGGACAAGAAATCGCTTTGTCTGGTAAAACGGGCCGAGTGACTGGGCCGCACATTCACTATGAATTGATCGTGAAAGGTCACCCTGTGAACGCGGTGACGGCTAAAATCCCGATGGCGCATTCTGTTGCGCGTCAAGATATGCCGGATTTTATTGCACAGCGTGACCGTTTAGACGAGCTTTTGCACCAGCAAGAAGTACGTGTTGCGGGTCAAGCTCAGTCGCAGCCAACTAGCTAGCAGTTAATGACGTTACTTAGCTGTTTTAATGGCGCGAGTTTATCGACAATGGCTTGAGGCGTTTCGGGTCGTGAGAAGTAAAATCCTTGGATTTGCTCGCAACCCATTTCGTAAAGTTTATCTAGTGAACTCTGGCTTTCTACCCCTTCTGCGACCAGCATCAAATCCAGTTGCTGGGCAAGCTGCACAATCAACCATACGACCCGTTCAGAGGTCTTGTTTTGCAGCATATTCTGTATAAAAGTCGCATCGATTTTTATACAGTCTATTGGGTAGTTATGGATATAGTTCAGGCTGGAATAGCCGGTTCCAAAATCGTCGAGTGCGACACGAAAGCCGAGCGCACGCAACTTATCTAATGTCAGCTTCACGTGTTGGGTTTGAGTCAGTAAAATGGTCTCGGTTAACTCAATGGTAAATTCGCTTGGCTGAAATCCATACTTTTTGATTGTGCTGACTATATTGCCTAGGTAACGGGTTGGATCTGCTAATTGATTGGCTGAGCAGTTAAGAGCAAGTTTTACTTGGTAACCTAATCCTGCTTCCACGACTTGTTTTGCTTGGCATGCTAGCTCAGTAATACGCTCACCTAACTCAACAATTAGCCCTGATTGTTCTGCGGCAGAAATGAGTTCTAGGGGGGAAACTTTTCCTAACGCTTGGTTTTTCCAACGAACTAATACTTCAAAGTAGTTCCAAACTTGATCTCCTTTATTGACGATGGGCTGCAGCACTACATACACTTCGCTGTCAGGAGAAACGGGTGAATCCAACTCCGCTCTGAGGGAATCAATGATCATAGTTCGGCGGTAGTACTGCGCACTGAGCTCGGTATCGTAGCAATAAATGTGACTGGAATTCGACTGCTTGGCAGCTTTGAGTGCCAAACTGGCGTTTAAAATTAATTGGTCAGGATTTATGTATTGCTCGACTTTTCTCGCCAAGCCGAAACTTACAGAGAGTTTAATACTGCGTGACGCATCTAGATACCCTTGTTCAAGTTGTTCATTAATGAGTTTACAGATATCAAATGGCGTTTGAGAGAAGGTCAAAAATGCAAATTCGTCACCGGCAATTCGAAATGATAAGTGCTTGTCGTGTACCACGCTAGTCAACACTCCTGCTACGTATTTTATGACTTGGTCTCCAATGTAATTACCGTACATATCGTTGATAAGTTTGAAGTTATCGATGTCGATGTAGACCAGAGTAAAGGGTTCTCTCATTGAACTGGTTAATACTTCAAGCTTGTCGGCTAAGCAGCTGCGGTTCATTAAGCCTGTGAGGTTGTCATGAGAGACCTCATAGCTTAGCTGGTGGACCAAATATTCTGATCGCTCTGATAGCCATTTAACACGTAATCGATGGACAACCACATTCGCGAGGATTTTGTGAAATCTAATCACTTCTTCCGTATCGAGCAGTTGTTGCTGAAACTTTGATAGTAATAACCCTAAAACCTCGCCGGATTTGGCTCGCAAAGGGATGCCTAAATAGGCAACAATATTGTTCTGGCTAATGCTCTTATCACAAGGGAATTGACATTTTAGGTTGGCTGGATATAGGAAAAAAAGTTGCTCGGACTTAATGACTTGCTCACAAGGTGTGCCGCTAAGTGGATAGGTGTCGCAGCGCTGTGCGCTGTGCTCACAGCTATCGGCCAAAGTCCGAGCGCTATAGTGCAGCTTATCAATTTCAACGATACTGGTACTGTAAGTACCAAAGCTTTGATGTAGCACTTGCACTACTTGTTCAAGCAGTTCCGTTTCATCTAGAAGCAATAAGTTGTTGATCGTTCCAAAATCAATAGCCGCGTTGCTAACCTTATTATTACTAGCCATAGTTGGTTAACTCACGTTGTAGTGAACTGTGTTCACTTTATTATTTTATGATCACCTTCAATTAGCCCGGTCGGTTGGATGTTGCATTAGCAATCGTGGGCTAGAAGTGTTATGGGTGTATAAACACTATGGCCTATGTTTCATATAATTCCAGTCGGCATGTTAAAAGTGGTTGTTTTTTAGACCTATAGTCCATTAAATTCATAAGGTTATCAGATGGAGTTTTTATAGCACTTTTTTGCTAGCAGTTTTTTGTTATGGATAAGGGATGTGCTCGCCCAAGATAACGGATCTTCTAACAAGGATCGGCCTTTTTCGTCTGCTGTAGCTTAGATTTTAGATAGTCTAAGAAAAGATGGGTTCGCGTGTGTTTATAATCCAACTTCGGATAATAAGCATAAAACATCGATTCATCCGCTGTGATCTCCGGCAACACGCGTTGAAGAATACCCTGCTGCAATTCATCTTTGATGATGACGTCACTGGCCAATAATACGCCTAAGCCATGCTTTGCGGCGTAAAACAGCGCTTCTGGATTGGTGGTAAAGAAATTGCCCGATAGCATGATACGCTGACCTTGAGAAAGTTTTATCTCTCGTTGTGGCCGCTCTCCCCAAATTAAGACGTTGTGTTGTTGTAGCGCCTCAATAGAATTGGGTATCCCAAATCGTTCCGCATACGAGTTAGAGACATAGAACCCTGCTTTGTACTCGTATAGCGGTGTTGCGATAAAGCTGAGCGAGTTTATTTGTTCTAATTCCTTGCTGATGACGACATCTAAGCTGAGTTCGGGCAATTCTCCGGGAGATATCGTCGTTAGTTGTACACGTATATCCGGATATTCGAGGAGAAAGTCGTTGACATATTGCACCACAAACTTTGATCCCACCGCTAATGTCGCCCCGATTTTCAACAGGCCGACGGGCGTTTGATTGACCGAGCGCGTTTCATCGATAACTGATTGCCAGCCATCCAATTGGTCTTTTGCTCTTTGGTAAAATAGCGCCCCAGCTTCGGTTTGAGTGACCGAACGAGTGGTGCGTTTGAGTAGCTGAGTGCCTATTCGCTCTTCTAGCCAGTGAATACGTTTGCTGACGGCTGAGCTCGTGGTGTTGAGCTTGCGAGCAGCACCATTAAAACTGTGCTCTTCTACTACTTTTAAATAAGTTCGTACACTTTGAATCCAGTCCATAGCTTCCTACATTAGTTCTTAATTGGACACAATCCATTTCCATAACCATCCATTATCATTTTATGGCTAATAATATAGACTATTTCTGTCGTCAAATACAAAGCTTAAACATACAGTTCGAATGGTCTTTATCTATGGTGGTCTATGAATCAACAACGCAATTCTTTTAACAAAACGCCTTTACTATTGGCAATGATGATTATCGCTACTGGGCAGGTCGGCGTCAGTATTTATTTGCCTTCTTTGCCGATGATTAGTGATGCCTTGTCAATAAGTCGCCCTGATGTGCAGCTCATTATTACCTTATTTTTGCTCAGTTTTGGTTGCTCTCAGCTTTTTTATGGCCCACTTTCTGACGCTATTGGCCGCCGTCCAGTATTTTTGATGGGGCAAGGGGTATATTTGCTAGGCACTGGCTTGTGCTGGGCATTTTCAGACCGCTTTGAGATATTAGCGGCAGGCCGTTTGTTACAAGGGTTAGGTGCGGGTAGTGCATCTGTGTTGGGGAGGAGTGTGCTGCGTGACAGTTACGATGGACCCAATCTAACGCAAGCGATGTCTTACCTTGCGATGACGGCCTCTGTGATCCCCGTTATTTCTCCAGTATTGGGTGGTTGGATTGCTTTTCACCTTGGCTGGCAAGCGGTGTTTGGTTTTGTGCTCTTTTATTTAGTTGGGATGGTGACCCTAGGTTGGTTTCTATTGCCTGAAACGCTCCCTTATCCAAAAAAACGTTTTGCGGTGCAACCTGTTCTCGCTGACTATTGGCAGTTGATACGTAATCCTCAGGTGATCAGTAGTGCCAGTTTTAATTGGCTGTCGTATTTGGCCAGCGTGGTATCGCTGTCAGTGTTGCCGTTTATGATGCAAAACACCTTAGGACTATCGTCGGCTGATTATGGTATGACGATGATTATCCCATCAGCAGGCTTAATGCTCGGTAGTGTGAGTCTGAATATTTTGAATCGATATATTTCCACTACTCATCTGTTGCTACTCTCATCAGCTTTGATCGCCGTTGCCGGAGTGTGGATGATTTCAACGCCTATGACAGTCGTTCATTTGGTCAGTGCGTTTACCCTTATCACCGTGGCGCAAGGGCTGTCATTTCCCCTTTCTATTAGCATGCTGTTGGCTCCACATAAACAGCACGTAGGGGCAGTGTCGGCTTTGAGTGGCTCTATCCAAATGGGCTTGGCAGGCATTCTGGGTGGGGCGATCGTCAGATATTGGGTATCTGGTCAGGCGACACTCGGTTCCTTTTATTTATTTGTTAGCCTCGCGATGGCGCTAGTATTACTGTTTAGTCGTAGCGGCGTAAAGCAGTTTGAATCCGGTTACTCGGTTGCTACAATGCGCAGCAAATAACTTAGGGTAACACTAGATATGCAACAAAATGAATTTGTACTGCTGACCCAATTACTTTGTGGTAAACAAGATATCCCGCAGGTACTTGAGTATTTGAAATCGTACCAAGATGAAGAAGTGGCGCAAGCGGCTCAATCTCTGTCAGGCCAATTTGCTTTGGCGGAGGTTGACGGCGAACAACGTGTTTATCATGTTAGCACTCAGCTTGATGACGATGGCAATGAGCAAGAATATGTCGAGCACATCATGAATGAAGGCGACGATGTGATTCGTTTCGTGGCTTGGTTCTTCGATATTATGTTTGACGTGAAGGCCAAAGACACATATCAAGCTGCGGGTAAAACCTACCAGCAACCAAAGCGTAATAACGACTGATCGCGATCCATTCGTTTTGGTTAAAGTGAGTATTAGTAAGCGTTGAAGTTTGGCGCGGGTTCGGAGGGTTTATGGCTATCTGAATGTGCTGAAAGAATCTCCGTATTACTACGCTCTTAGCTTCTAGGAAATGAACTCAATGACTCAAGCACAACCTAAAAACCCGTTGCACGGGCTGACACTTGAAAAGATTCTAACACGTCTAGTAGAGCATTATGGCTGGGCGGGTTTGTACGCTGAAGTAAATGTTAATTGTTTCTCAAATGATCCTTCCATTAAGTCGTCATTAAAGTTCTTGCGTAAAACGCAGTGGGCGAGAACTAAAGTGGAATCTTTGTATACTCAGACGTTTACCTGATACCCGTAGTATATAAAAAGGTGCAATTTAACTGGCTGCACCTTTTTATATTGATTACTTAGAGACTCACAGACGTACCGCCCTCAGAACCACAGTTGTCAGAACCATAGCTGTTAGAACCATAGTTGTCAGGACCATATCGGTTAGATTGATAACACTTAAAGTTAAGTCATCACTGGCTGTTGTTAACCCATCGAGCTTTGATTCGCCTCTATATTGACGACGTTATCTGGCATTGAGTTTAGGCCCTTTTTTTCCAGCCACTCTTCCAGCGCATCCGAACCTCCAATATATTCATCGTCCATCCAAATCTGTGGCACCGTCACCGGCGTTTTGAAGCCAATGTGCGCTTTCACTTCAGGGATCATTCGATACAAAGCAGCGCTGTCTTTCACGACATCAAGATAAGAGTATTCGATGCCCGCATCCTCCAACTGCTGTTTAGCCTTCACGCAATAGGGGCAGGTTTCCTTACCATAAACAATGTTACCTTTGAGCTGATCGCGCTTGGTCCATTCTTGAATCACAGATTGCACTAATACTCCGCGATTAAGGGCTTCGCCTTGACTGACGACTTTCCCTTCGATCATCAGGATTGGAGCATGCCAAGCGCCCGCTTTGAGCGGTTCCCACCAATGAGAGAGCCAATCTTTCACTTCTAGCTCAATAGGCACATCGGCAAGCTCATTGGCAAAAGTGTCGCTCAGTATGTCTTTGGTAAGCGTACATTCACCACAAGGGATAGTTACCTTAAACGGTCCCCAGCTTCCTGCCCATCGATAGAGAGTAATTTTAATTGGGTTTGACATGCCTGTGTTCCTCAGTTGCTTGCTTACCTAATAAGAACGACTGGTTATGTTATTTCTTTCATTGGGATTGTTTTTTTGTTTCCCAATGTGTGATGAAGGCGACAGAAGCAATAATGATCGCGGCGCCCAACCAGAGACGGCCGGGTGGTACCCACTGGAAAACGAGCCAGCCCGCTAGCACATTAAACGGCAACTTGGCGTGGTCGAAAGGCTGAACAAAAGACGCGTCTGCCACAGAATACGCCTTAACAATCGCCCATTGTGCGAGAGCCGTAATGATGCCAGCAGCGATGAGAATGAGCCAAGCGGCACTGTCATGCGGGGTCTGCCAATCTGGTAGCGCTAGAAATAAGTTAAAGGGAGTGATGAGAATAAATAGGTACACCACTATCGTCGAGGGTGAGTCGTGTGACGAAAGCTTTTTTACCATCAGGGAGTAGCCGGCCCAAAATAAAGCGGCGCCAATCGGTAAAGTCGCGGCCCAGTTAAAGTCATGTGCCCAAGGTTTTAAAATGATCATCGCGCCAATAAACCCGGTCGCGGTAGCTCCCCAACGGGCAAGGCCTACTTTTTCTTTCAAAAATACCCCAGAGCCAATCGTTGCAAACAAAGGGGAAGTCATCAGCAGTGCAATACCTTGCCAAATCGGGATTGGATAGGCAAGTGCCCACATCCAGAGTTGGATACCCACAACCGCTAGCGAGACCCGCAGTACATGCTGCATAAAGTGGCCAGTTTTCAATGACTCTCGAATACCTAGGGTACGCAAATAGGGCAATATTGCGATTAAAGCAATGCCATATTGAATAAAGGCGACGGTGGTTGAAGGCAGCTTGTAGTGAATGCTGGCAAATTGGATAAGGCTGTTAACGATGGCAAACGAAATGCCAGCAGAAAGCATCCAAGTAGCTCCGCCAATCGGAGAATGGGTGGGACGATTCATAGGGTCAAAGTATCTAGCAGGTTACGAGTTAATAATAGAACGAAGCAGGTCTATTACTTCAATTAATAGCAAACCATGCTAACCCAGTCTTGCTGGTGATGAAATGAAAATCACGCCGATTCATCCATTCACGGCTTTAAAGGCAAACTAGTTCTGACTTTATATGAATTTATGATAGGGTAGGTGGCTGAATTTTAACCGTATAAGGTGATGTTATGCATTCTGTATTGGTTGAAGATAAAACCATCACACCGAGTAAAATCCTTTGTGTTGGACGCAATTATCTAGAACATATCCAAGAGTTGAACAATGCTGTCCCCGAAGAAATGGTCGTGTTCAATAAGCCCAATAGTGGTATCTCTGAGCGGCTGCTGAGCTACTCCGGGGAAAGGCTGCATTATGAAGCAGAGATCTGTTTTGTGGTGGAAGGCGGCACCTACAGTGCGGTGGGGGTGGGGCTCGATTTAACGAAGCGCCAGCTTCAATCCACGTTAAAATCGCAAGGTTTGCCATGGGAACGAGCCAAAGCCTTCGATGGTTCAGCCTTATTCAGTCGCTTTCTTCCTCTTCGCGATATCAATGTCGACACGCTACAAATCGAACTCCTGATTAACTGCGTGCGTGTACAGCGTGGCGACGTTGGGCAGATGATGTATTCACCGACAATGATCTTGCAAGAACTCCAGTCTTATACCAGTTTGCACGATGGCGATATCGTGATGACGGGAACGCCAAAGGGAGTGGGCGAAGTGCATCAGGGAGACATGTTTCTATGTCGGCTGATATCCGAAGGAGACATCTTGCTAGAAGTGGAATGGCAAGCTCAATAGTGTGTTAGTCACATAGTAAACACGCATAAGTACTACGTATAAATATTAATGGAGGAGGAAAGGAAACCATGATTACCGTAATGGTGGATCTGAAAGTAAAGGAATCACGCCTTACCGAGTTCAAACAGTTAGCCGCAGAGTTGACTGAAGAAACTCGAAACGTGCGTGATGGCTGTATCAGTTACTCGTTCGCACAAGATCCCAATAGCGAAACGGAATTCATATTATTTGAGCAATGGCGTGACCAAGCGTCTCTGGATACTCATATCCAGCATTTGTTTGCCAAGCTAGGTCCTGCGAGAGAAGGTAAACCACTCCCTAAAAAGCTGCTCGATTTCTATGAAAGTGCTGCGCCAAAACTTTATAACGCGATTGGGTGAGAACAAAAGCTCACCCAATCGCGCGTGTGACGAAAACTGCACGTGCGACGAAAAATGTAATAAAGGAATATTCTATGTTTAAACCATGGTTAAATTGTTTGGTTCTCGCTTCTTCATTGTTCGTACTTACTCCGGTTGTCTCTGCTCAGCCTCTGCCGCTTCCCGATAATTTGGTCGCAATCAATTCAAATCAAGGGGTTGAACTGTTTCAACAAAGCCAAGATAAGAGCGCTTTTTGGCAACTGATGCCCTATTTTGTCACCCAGAAAAACCTGACGTATTGCGCCGTCGCGAGCTCAGCTATGGTGCTCAATGCTCTGAAAGTGCCTGCGCCAATTTCACCGACGTATCAGCCTTACGATCTGGTGACGCAAAATAATTTCTTTACCCCTGCTGTCATGAAATATGTCACCCCTTCTCAAGTCAATATGCGAGGCGTCACGCTCGATGCTTTGGCCAAGGCGCTTTCAACGTTTGATGTTAAGGTCAGTAAAGAATACGGCAACCACATTAGCGAGGATAAGTTTCGCAATGTCGCCAAAGCCAATGTAAGCAGCAAGCACAGTTTTATGCTGGTTAACTTCTGCCGTAAATATTTAGGCGAGAAAGGCTGCGGGCACTTCTCACCTCTTGCCGCCTACAACAAGAGCAAAGACAGTTTTTTGATTATGGATGTGTCTCGCTATAAATACCCGCCAACTTGGGTGAAAACAGGCGACCTATACAAATCCATATCGACGGGATTGGACAGCGACAGCGGCAAGCACCGTGGCTTTCTGGTGATTTCCGCTAAATCGTAGCGATTAGACTTCGACACGATGCTAGCGTTGGCTGGCCTTGTCGAATCATCGGTTAGAGAAGAAACAAGCATAGGTTCTATGGGAAATTTAGCTCAAATGGGCGAAGCGAGCGTCTACCTAGGAAAGTATCGCGGAACGCCTTGTATTCACAAAACGAACGCGTCGGAATTGGAAGTGTATTTTTATCGCGTGGTTGCACCAGAGCTCCGCCAAGGCGGCGTTAACATTCCTATTTTATTTGAAAGCCAAAACCGTGCACTGTGTCTTGAGTATATTCCTCATAGCATCCCCTTATTTGAATTGAATCAATCTCAAGAGGCGTGCCGACAGCTAGCGGTTATTCACAATGCAGATCTCCCGCAAACGACCCTGACGAAAGCACATATTTGGACTGAGGCTCAAACTAGCCAAGCACTCTCCCGTCTGTCATTACCAAATGAATCGAATAAGATTGTGAAAACGATGTGCCGATTGGGGCAAATTTTATTTCGCTCATTGCCGAGATCTAGGCAGAACTTTATATCGGGTGATAGCAATTCAGGAAATTGGGGACGTCGGGACAATGGCGATCTCGTACTGTTTGATTGGGAACGTTTCGGGCAAGGCAGCCCAGCGATTGACCTTGCGCCTTTGGTCCAAGGGTTAGGGACCCACGCTACGTTTTCTGATATTGCGACGCGATATCTACGCAGCAATAGGTTTATTGATGACAATACCTTACTGCAACATCTTATTTTGGCCAAAGTATGGATAGCCATCGAAGTGGTGAACTTGTTAGTGGAAAGAGAGAATCCCAACACGGACAAATATATAGACTACTTTGATGAACACCTACCGAGATGGCTAGAGAAATATATTTATTATTTACAATAAGGAAAGCGAGGCGATGGAAGCATTAATGGCGCAATATGCAGGTGGTGATGAAGAAACACGCCTGACAAGGCAATACATAGCGAAAATGGAATTTGATACCACGATGCATGCGCTGAGCCCCTATTTGACGAAGGGGAGTAAGGTATGCGAATTGGGAGCGGCTACGGGGTGTTATTCGCTGACATTTGCCCAAATGGGCTGTGATGTAACGGCGGTGGAATTAGTTGCAGAGCAGGTGACGATGCTGAGAAACAAAGCTCGCGATTCAGGGCTGCAGGTCAATCTGTTCCACGGAAACGCTTGTGATATCCCTTTTGTTGAAGATGATAGCCAAGATTTATGCGTGATATTAGGGCCACTGTATCATTTGAAATCCATTGAACAGCGTGCGCAAGCGATAGCTGAAGCGAAACGAATACTCAAGCCTAATGGCACCTTGGCGGTTGCTTATATCTCAAGGTATTTTATCGCCGGAATGTTCGCCCAGCAGTTTCCTGAGTTGATCTCACCCAGCATGCTTTCTGAATTATTGGAGGTTGGCACGGTATCGGATGAGCTCGCCGAACAATTTTTTCAAGTGGGTTATTTTGCAACACCAACGGAAATGGAAGTGGAGCTGCTGAGTGCTGGCTTTGCCATTGAGCGCCATATGGCGACCGATGGTATTGGTCGCTATATCGCAGGGTCTGTTAATCGCTTTTCAACTGAGCAGTATCAAACGTGGCTCGACTATCACCTCAAAACGTGCGAAGAGCCTACTTTATTGGGCTCAAGCAATCATGGGCTGGTGATTGCTAAGCCACTGTAAACTTGTTCTTCTGCTCAGTTGATACTGGGCAGCGTGGCTACTTGCGAAGAATCAGATAGGAATAAGGTGCGACGGTATACTCATCGATATAGGTTTGCTTATCGTCTGTATGACCCAGTGGGGCGTGTCGTTCCATGGTGTGGAAGCCAATGTCTTCTGATTCTTTGATGAGGGTTTCAATTGACCAATATGAATCCTCGACCACTAAATCAATATTCTTAAGAAGAACTTTGAATCGCTCTCCTTCTTTTGTCGGAATATGGCCCATGCCTTTTACACTGGTGTAGCTGGCGGTGGCGATTGAGTGATTGCCATGAACGATGAACAGGAAGCCGTCTTTATCCAAAGAGTTGAAGCAGCGCGTTAGCTCTTTTCTCATGGCGTCGAGTGAATCAAAATGGAAAAACATCAAAAAAGAAAATATGGCATCGAAGTTTTCTTCTGGATATTGCTCGCTCGATAAATCATTGAGAAAGACAGGAACATCTGGAAACGCTTTTTGGGTGTTTTCTAAGGCCAGCTGATTGATATCGCAGCCCGTGATACTTTCACACATATCTTTGAGCACACCAATTGAACGACCACTTCCACAACCGAGATCGAGCGTGCGCTTCGGCTTCAATTTATGTTTGGTCAATAATAGCTCAACATCACGGTAGGCCAAGAAGCCTGTTCCAGAAACGGTACTTTTTGAATAGTCTTCAATTTCACTGTTAGTGAATTCAATCATAGCGGTTAGATATTTATAATACAGATTAGGCGCGTAAACCTATATTAGATCGTAAGGGCATGCAACCTGTGTGAAGTGTCGCATTAAGCCTATTTCATTGAACTGACGAAGTCGTTTCCACCTTTCATCAGACTACAAACGGAGAAGGATATGATTTCAACCGAGCGTTTGTTATTACGCCCATTTCGAACGCAAGATGAAGCAGAAATGATTGCGCTGCTGAATAATCCAGAGTTTATGGCGTATTCACCGAGTGGTGATATGGATAGGCATCAAGCTAAGCAAAGGTTTGATTCATTACTCACCGCCTTTGATGACTTTGGCATTGGTAAATTCGCCGTCGTAGAAGAGTCGTCAGGCGAGTTAATTGGCTATTGTGGCGTGGCGTATTTTGAATATGCTGGATGTAACAAGGTGGAGTTAGGTTATCGCCTCAAAACAACCGCTCGCGGAAAAGGTTATGCGCTAGAAGCCAGCCTCGCGACTTTAAGCGACGCAAAACAGCGTGGCTATGAACGAGTAATGGCGTTGTCTGAACCTAGCAATGTGGTCTCGCAGCATATTCTGAGAAAGCTGGGATTTACTCCCCTTGAGATAGGGAAATATCAAGGCATGGCGGTTCAATATTTTGAAAAAGTCATGTAACTCTGCTCGAAATGTATCCTTGTTCATAATGTAACACCGTTCACTATGTAATATTGTCCGAATAGGTGAATCAGAGAGCAGCGAACGCTGTGTTAATTATCCCCGATGAGCTCGGCTTTTCGCGGAGTATTACCCCCCTCTATTTTCCATTTTTATCCCGTCTAACTATTGCCCACTTTCCCCTGAAAATCGTTGTCACTTTCTTGCCATTTATTGATTTAACCATCAGAAATGAATATAAAAAAAAATTGTATTGGTACTTTCTTGAACAATCCAGATCCGTTAACTAACGTTGATTTACATGTTGTGAAGAATTTGCGCTAAGTGTTCGGTTTTCGAAGTAATTTTTGAGAAGTAACGCCGATTTCTCGTTTAGCGCGATAGATGACGATTGCCAGGCTGGCGAATTGAGAATCAGGGTAGAGGAGAACGTCTTTTGATTAGGGCAATGAGTAAGCGTGAGTTGCATGGCAGCTTAATGTTCTTGGCTATCGCGTCCCCTGCTGTCTCAGCAGAACAAACATTCAATATGACCAAGGGCGTCACCGGTATCAGCAGCGAAGTCTACGACTTGCATATGCTGATTTTTTGGATTTGTGTGGTGATTGCTGTGGTTGTATTCGGCGCGATGTTTTACTCCATCATCAACCACAGAAAGTCTAAAGGTGCCGTCGCCGCACACTTCCATGAAAGCACCAAAGTCGAAGTGATTTGGACCATTATTCCCATCATTATTTTGGTGGCGATGGCCATTCCAGCAACGAAAACGCTGGTGGCCATGGAAGATACATCCAAACCTGATCTCACGGTGGTTATTACTGGTTCTCAATGGAAATGGCATTACAGCTATTTTGGTGAGGATGTTGAATTCTTCAGCTTACTTTCCACAAGCGCCAAGCAAATCGAAGGCGATGAGCCCAAAGGAGAGCATTATCTTCTTGAAGTCGATAACCCGCTGGTGTTGCCAATTAACCGCAAAGTGCGCTTTTTAATGACTTCTGATGATGTGATTCACTCTTGGTGGGTGCCTGATTTTGCAGTCAAGAAAGACACCATTCCGGGTTTCATTAATGAAGCATGGACCAAGATAGATAAGCCGGGTATCTATCGCGGCCAATGTGCTGAATTGTGTGGTCGTGCTCATGGCTTTATGCCTGTCGTGGTGCATGCGATGGAAGAAACGGAATACGAACAATGGTTAGCGGATAAAAAAATAGAGATGGCTGAAGCGCGTAAAGCGGCCGATGCGGCGCTGGCAAATAACTTAAGCAAAGATGAGCTGATGGGAATTGGTGAACAGGTGTATATCGATCGCTGCGCAGTGTGTCACCAATTAAATGGTTTAGGGGTGCCCGGTGCATTCCCTGCGATAAAAGGCAGTGAGATTGCGACCGGAGATGCCACCCGTCATTTGAACATTATTTTAAACGGTAAGAACGGAACGGCTATGCAAGCGTTCGCCAATCAATTGAGTGAGCAAGAGATCGCGGCAGTAGCAACCTATCAGCGCAACGCATGGGGCAATGATGTGGGAGATATCATCCAAGCTGCAGAGGTGAATGCATTGAAATCGCAAGGAGCGGAGGAGCAATAATGAAGCTGTCTAATGAACAAAAAATCAAATCTGCTCCAGTAGAAGACATCGCATCAGGGGGAGCAAACTCGACGATCGCGATTGATGATGATCACGGACACGACGATCATCACGCGCCGTCTGGAATCGGGCGTTGGATCTATTCGACTAACCATAAAGATATCGGCACGCTTTACCTATGGTTCAGTTTTATTATGTTCCTCACCGGTGGTGCGATGGCGATGGTGATCCGCGCCGAGCTTTTCCAGCCAGGGTTACAGTTAGTTGATCCTGAGTTTTTCAATCAAATGACCACAGTGCATGGTTTGGTTATGGTATTTGGTGCGGTGATGCCCGCTTTTACTGGGCTAGCCAACTGGATGATCCCTATGATGATCGGCGCGCCAGATATGGCACTGCCTCGTTTGAATAACCTCAGTTTCTGGATTCTTCCATTTGCATTTTTGATTTTGCTTGCGTCTTTATTTACTGAAGGTGGTGGGCCTAACTTTGGTTGGACCTTCTATGCGCCGCTTTCGACTACTTATGGTCCAGACAGCACTGCACTGTTTGTCTTCTCTGTGCATATTATGGGGATCAGTTCGATCATGGGGGCCATCAATGTGATCGTGACGATCTTCAATATGCGCGCTCCGGGAATGACATGGTTTAAATTGCCGATGTTTGTTTGGACATGGCTTATAACAGCATTTCTTCTGATTGCTGTTATGCCAGTGTTGGCGGGGGCGGTCACCATGGTATTAACCGATAAATATTTTGGTACCAGCTTCTTTGATGCTGCGGGGGGCGGCGATCCTGTGATGTTCCAACATATCTTCTGGTTCTTTGGCCACCCAGAAGTGTACATCATGATTTTACCTTCATTCGGTATTGTTTCGGCGATAATTCCAACCTTTAGCGGCAAAAAGCTGTTTGGTTACCATTCCATGGTGTATGCGACGTGCAGTATCGCACTGTTGTCGTTTGTAGTTTGGGCGCACCATATGTTCACCACTGGGATGCCAGTGTTTGCCGAATTATTTTTCATGTACTGCACCATGCTGATAGCAGTTCCGACAGGGGTAAAAGTGTTTAACTGGGTCGCGACTATGTGGCGAGGCGCATTAACGTTTGAAACCCCTATGCTGTTTGCCATTGCCTTCATTATCTTGTTCACCATAGGCGGCCTTTCTGGTTTGATGCTGGCAATAGTGCCCGCTGATTTCCAATATCATGATACCTACTTTGTTGTGGCCCACTTCCACTATGTCTTAGTAACAGGGGCGGTATTCTCGATCATGGCCGCAGCGTATTATTGGCTACCTAAATGGACGGGTCATATGTATGACCAGAAGTTGAGCCTATGGCATTTTTGGACGTCAATTATCTCGGTGAATGTATTGTTCTTCCCAATGCACTTCTTGGGCCTTGCTGGGATGCCACGAAGAATTCCAGATTACGCTATCCAGTTCGCCGATGTGAACCAAATCGTTTCTATTGGTGGTTTTGCCTTTGGTTTGTCTCAGCTTATTTTCCTTTGGTTGGTGATCAAATGCATCAAGGGTGGGGAAAAAGCAGAAGCGAAATCTTGGGAGAGGGCGGAAGGACTGGAATGGACAGTGGCAAGTCCGGCTCCCCATCATACGTTCTCCACGCCACCAAAAATTGATTAGGGTGAGTTGAGATGGAAGAGGCCAGCCGCGATCACAGTGATAACCATAGTCGTAATCCAAGCAACCGCAGGTTAGTGGTTAAGCTACTTTGTGCTGTGGTCGCTATGTTTGGTTTCGGGTTTGCGCTGGTCCCCTTGTACGACGTTATGTGCGATGCGTTAGGTATTAATGGGAAAACCAGTTCAATATCGGCGATTCAGCCTCAGGGAATGGTGGCTGATACGTCAAGAGTCATTCGGATTGAATTGATGTCGCATATTAGCCCGGGAATGCCGTGGAATTTTAAACCACAAAAAACGGTGTTAGAAGTACACCCCGGGCAAGTGACGAGAACGGCCTATGTCGCTAAGAACCTCGCCAATTACGACCTCATTGGTCAAGCCGTGCCATCGGTATCACCAGGCTTAGGGGCGAGCTATTTTAACAAGATTGAATGCTTTTGTTTTAATCAGCAACCGCTGGCCGCGCAACAAACCGCAGAAATGCCTCTTATCTTTTATATAGAGCCAGATATTCCAGAATCTATCCATACTCTGACTCTTTCCTATACCTTGTTTAACATGACCAACAAAGTACAACGCAGTAACACGTTGGCTCAGGATCAAGCCTCCATAGATTTGGAGAAAAGCTCATTGCAAGGAGCGAAATTATGAGTGCAAAACATCAACGCTATTATGTTCCCGCGCAAAGTAGTTGGCCCATTGTTGGAGCCATTGCCTTGTTCATGGTAGCGGTAGGGGCGGGTTTAACCGTACAACATTTACATGAAGAAGGTGGGGGGGGCGGTACTGTTGGCAAGATAGTGCTATTTACCGGCTTTGCCGTGTTGCTCTATATGCTTGCTGGCTGGTTCCGTAATGTGATTACGGAGTCTATGTCGGGGTATTATTCTGAGCAGATTTCCCGTTCATTTCGCCAAGGAATGAGTTGGTTTATTTTTTCTGAAGTGATGTTTTTCGGCGCTTTTTTTGGGGCACTATTCTATGCGCGCTTGATAGCTGTGCCATGGCTCGGTGGAGATTCCAACAATGCGATGACCAACGAATTGTTGTGGCCCACGTTTGATGCGGTGTGGCCGTTATTGCAAACTCCGAATGGTGAACTGACCCAAGCCATGCCATGGCAAGGGATTCCGTTGCAAAACACCATTATTTTGGTGCTTTCGTCAATTACCCTGCACTTTGCTCACGTAAGCCTTGAAAAAAATCGCCGAATGGCACTGATCGTTTGGTTAGAGATTACCATTATTTTGGCTGGTTTCTTCCTTTACTATCAAGCATATGAGTATATGCATGCCTACCAGGAATTAGGGTTAACCCTGCAGTCTGGTGTTTATGGAAATACCTTCTTTTTATTGACTGGTTTTCATGGGTTGCACGTCTGTTTAGGTACGATTTTTTTGATTGTTTTACTCGCGAGGGTAGCGCATGACCATTTTACGGCGAAAGAGCATTTTGCCTTCCAAGCGGGAAGCTGGTATTGGCACTTTGTTGATGTGGTGTGGTTATGTTTGTTTGTGTTTGTGTACGTGTTGTAGCGATCGCAAACCTAGAGTCGCCTCCCACGGAATGAGGAGGCGAGATATAAAAGTAGTTGGCTAGTAGGGCCTAGTATTAGGCTCAAGCCAGCCGCCCATTAGGGCAATAATTAGCATTAATATCACCAACGCCGACAGCATCACTCGTCGGCCAAGGTAATGGCTCATTGATTTGTTTTGGTTTTGATCATCCGATGGCTCTTTCACCATTTGAACGAGTGCTCGGGCAAGGTTGAATATGATGAAAAGTAGCATTAATACTAGCGCAAACTTAAATAACATGACCATCTCGACACCTCTAATAATGTTATTGAAAATAAAGAGCTTTTGGTTGTGCTTCGTATTAACTGTGGCTGCATTTACCTTGCTGGTCAACTTAGGAGCGTGGCAGCTGTCGCGAGGTGAAGAAAAACGTCAATTGGAATTGCAACTGGAGACAAATAAAAGCAATGAGAGTGTGAGTTTCTCTCAATTTTTGCAATCTCACTCAGAGTCAAATCAACCTATTTATACCGGTATTAAGGCTTACGTCGAAGCGATTCCCGTACCTGGTATGCGTTTCTTACTTGATAACCAAACCTTTCGCGGCAAAGTTGGTTACTTAGCCTACCAACTATTTGTTGATAGCTTGGAACAACATTTTTTATTCGAGTTAGGGTTTGTGCCTGCAACGAATAGTCGTCAGACCTTGCCGAACGTAGATTGGTTAGAGAAGCCCGTCAGTGTTAACGGAAGAGTGTACCAACGATCCCTAAATCCATTGAGCTCTGACATTGGGATGGAAGAAGGGGCGGTGATACGACTGCAGAACCCTAATATTGCTCAGCTCTCAGAAAGGTTGGGCATCAATATTTCGCCATTCATGTTTCAGCCGCAGGTAGAGCCTTGGCCGTATCCTCAGCCTTGGAAACCTCTACCCATGAAATCCAGTAAACATTTTGGTTATGCTTTTCAGTGGTTTGCGATGTCATTCGCGTTGTTCATGTTGACTAGCGGGCTTATTTATCGATTTTGGAAAACACATTATTACCTCGGTAAACCCGACAAGGAGCTGTAATGAAACCGATTCTACGTGGGCGAATCATTTTAGTGAGTTTAATTTTGTTGTTTGCTTTGCCGGTGGTGATTGCGAAGGCCATTTTGAGTAACCAATGGTACCAGTCTGGTGTGACCAATAGCGGTACGTTGATTGAGCCGCTAGCAAGTTTTGAATCGATGGGGGTTGATAACCCACTGTATAAGCAATCTTGGCAACTGGGGTATTTGGTGCCGAAGTCTTGCGATCAATTTTGCGTTCAGCAGCTGCATTTACTTGGCCAAAGTCACCTAGCTTTGGGTAAATATCAAGCGCGAGTGGCGCCCGTATTGATGCTTGCACCAGATAGCGATCCAAACGTACAAGCACGCTACGATTTTCAATCGATTAAGGTCAATGAAGAGTTTGAGAAAAGGATTCATGGATTTGAGTTTGTGATCGTGGACCCTCTAGGCCAGCTGGTGATGCGCTATCCAAAGGTGTCGTCTGAAAAAGGATTGGTGGTGCAGTCGAAAGGTTTATTGGCCGATCTCAGAAAATTGCTGAAGTTATCACGAGTGGGCTAGGGGATGATCGTTAAATGAGCATAGTTTAAAGCTTGATGTTCCAAAACCATACATAGCTAAGGAGAGCGTATGAAGTTGCAGGTATTGGTAAAGCTGAGTTTAGTGTTCACGCTGGTAGTGATTATGCTAGGTGCATATACACGGCTGGCTGATGCAGGATTAGGTTGCCCTGATTGGCCTGGATGCTATGGGCAGCTGACAGTGCCGACGGACAGTAAAGATGTGCTGCAAGCTCAGCTGCTTTACCCTGAGCTGACAGTAGAGGCGGACAAAGCTTGGCCGGAAATGGTGCATCGCTACTTTGCTGGAACGTTAGGTTTACTTGTTATGGGCATTGCGTTTATTTGTATTCGTGAACAAAAAGCGCCAACAGCGTTTGCTGTTGGGTTAGTGGTATTGATTGTCTTTCAGGCTTTGTTAGGGATGTGGACGGTGACACTGAAACTGATGCCCGTAGTGGTTATGGCCCATTTACTCGGTGGCTTTATGTTACTCTGCTGCCTGTTTATTCTTCAATGGCGTTTGTCAGAAAATCAGTCCTTATCCCCCCCTCTCGTTCGAGCCACTCGTCCTATGGCGTTGTTAGCAATGGCGACTTTGTTGGTCGTGCTCGGACAAATATTATTGGGTGGATGGACGTCATCCAATTATGCAGCGCTTATGTGCAGTAGCTTGCCAATTTGTGAAGGAGATTGGATTAACCAACTCGATGTCGCTAACGCATTTACTATGGTTCAGACAGGCCACGACAGCTATGAATTTGGCGTACTGGACTACCAAGCTCGAATGACGATTCATGTTGCTCATAGAATAGGGGCGATTGTCACCACCTTTATTGTGGGTCTACTTGCGTTAAGGTGCTGGTTGAGTGGGCAACCGAGATTGAGAATGGCTAGTCGAAACTGTCTGATAGTACTTTTGGTTCAGTTAGCGCTTGGAGTCAGTAATGTGCTGCTTTCATTACCCATTGCAGTTGCGGTGGCGCACAACTTGGGCGCGGCGATTTTGTTGGTGACTGTGCTACACGCCAATTATATATTGTGGCAGCCTTCACGTGTCATGGCTTTGAACAAGGAGAACGTATCATGAAGTCCTCTATGGCGATTGAACGAAGCGAAGCGCTAAGTCGTTCACCTTGGCAAGTTTACTACACATTAACCAAGCCTAAAGTGGTCGCACTAATGTTACTGACGGCTTTGGTTGGCATGTGCCTTGCGCTTCCCGGAGCCTTGCCTATTCAACAAACTTTGGTTGGTCTGGTCGGAATTGGTCTGATGGCTGGTGCAGCAGCAGCGTATAACCACCTGATTGACCAAAAAATTGACGCAGTAATGAGGCGCACGTTCAATCGACCGTTACCCTCTGGAGATATTCGGCCAGTAAACGTATTTCTGTTTGCTACTTTACTGGGGTCGGCAGGGTTTGCAGCACTCTATTTATGGGTTAATGCGTTAACTGCTTGGCTAACATTTGCCAGTTTGGTCGGCTATGCCGTGGTATATACCTTGTATCTAAAGCGCGCGACGCCACAAAACATTGTGATAGCGGGGCTCGCCGGCGCAATGCCACCTTTACTTGGGTGGTGCGCAGTGACGGGAGAGTTGCATGCTCACGCTTGGCTGCTGGTGATGATAATTTTTGTATGGACGCCTCCTCACTTCTGGGCTTTGGCTGTCCACCGCAAAAATGATTACGCCAAAGCTGATATTCCTATGCTGTCGGTTACGCATGGTATCGAATACACCAAAACCTCCATTTTGCTCTATACCTTATTATTGCTGGTAGTCTGCTTATTACCCGTGATAGTCGGGATGACAGGTGTGGTGTACGGGATAATGTCTGTTGCTTTGAATCTTGGGTTTATCTATTCGGCATGGCAATTGAAGTTCCACCAAACGGAACGCTCAGCTATGGAGACATTTAAATACTCCATCTACCACCTGATGCTGTTGTTTATATCTTTGCTAGTCGATCATTATCTGAGTATGTAACCGATAAATTTTTGGGAGCGGATGTGGTCATTAGAATCTTGGTTTTATTTCTCTTAACTTGTAGCTTGTTTGCATCCGCTACGGAGTTGGTTATTTATGGTAATCAAAATAAGCCGCCGAAAATCTATTTGGAAAATAGCGATGCAAAGGGAATATTGGTCGATATACTTGCGCAGGTTGAAGATGAAACAGGGGAGCGCTTTGATATCAAACTTTATCCGTGGGCTAGGGCGTATAACTACGCTAAACACGCGCAGGGCGGGATAGTTGGCTTGTCGAAAACAAAGGAGAGGTTGGATATTTTTGATTATTCGGATGCTGTTTATTACGACGAAATAATCTTGGTCGTTAGGGCTGGAGAAGAATTCAATTTCAACTCGATTAACGATCTCGGTGGAAAAACGATCGGTATTGGCCGAGCTGGTAGTTATGGCGACGAGTATGAAACAGCTAAAAATGACAAGTTGTTTCAAGTCGAGGAAGACTCCGACCCAGTATTTAGGCTCAAAAAGCTTCTACACTCTCGCATTGACGTAGCTTTGATAGGTCCCGGTCTAGTGGGCTTCAATTCAGTTGTGAATCAGGACCCTGAGTTGCAATCCAGAAAGCATGAATTTTATGTCATAGCGACTCCATTTAAGCGCGATGCGAACTTTTTAGGCTTTCATAAATCCCTTGTGAAAAAAGCCTTTCTACAAAAATTCAATCAGGCGCTAAAGAAAGCAGAGGATCATGGAGAGATCGATAAAATTATCGGTCGTTATGTAAAGCAGTAACACACTCATCATAGTTTGAAGTTGATGAGGTATGCTGTTGGTTTTCGGTAGCCGAACGACGGCTATTCTACCTGCTCCATCAACCACTGCACGACTGTCTGAACATTGTCATTAACCAATTTTTCTGGCTGATACACTAAATAGTAGTACGAGTCGATATCTACCGCTGGTGATGCAAGCTCAGCCAGTTGGCCAGAGGCGATTTCATCAAGTACGAATATGCGATGGGTGACAAATATGCCTACTCCTGCGATGGCCGCTTGGATTGCTTGGGTCGAGCTCTCAAAAAACTGTTTTTTCTGATCGTCTGGTAGCTGTAACTGCTTGGCCGTGGTCCATTGCTTCCAATCTGAAGCGCGATAGCGGTTACTGATCCAAATCTGGGTTTCATTCGCAAGAATTTCTTCAATGGAGCCATATTTCTCGAGTAAAGCCGGTTGTCCCACTAACAGCAGTTGATCTTGGCACCATTGTTTTGCCACACTGTCGGGCCACCAATCAGGGCTGGTGCCGTAACCGATGGCTATGTCTAAATTGTCCGATTCAATATCAAAATCGGCAATAGAAATCGCCGACAGTTTCAGTTCAATGTCGGGAAAAGCTTTAGTAAACGCTGGCAAGCGGGGAATAAGCCACTTAAGCGCCAGCGTTGGGATAGCATTGATACACACTTGGTTATCAGCTTGTAGTTCACGTTGAGTCGCAAGCGCAATGATGTTCATCCCTTCTTCGATACTGTGCCGATAACGCTCCCCTTCTGCCGTCAAACTCATACTACGAGTTGTACGCTTGATAAGCTTTTTACCGAGAAAAGATTCGAGGTTATGAATATTTTGGCTCACCGCTGAGTGAGTGATATACAGTTCCTCAGCCGCCTTGGTGAAATTCAAATGTCGGCAAACACTTAGAAACACAGGTAGGGTTCGAAGAGGGGGCAAGTCGCGCATAATAGATTTGTTAGTTTTACTTACATACCCGTAAATGTATCTTGATTTTTATCTGAAGGCTACTGGCTTATACTCGCGGCGTTAGATTGATGAGCCCTAAGAGGTTTAGCAATTTGATTTTACGTATCTTTATCTTACTCTCTCAATACCCGATTGATAGTGTATAGATTCAGCCCGCTGAGCAGGTTATCAAATACTGCCTTTCCCTACGATGAAGGTTATAACTATGAAAAACGCACTTCTTGTAATTGATTTTATTAATGATATTTGCCATCCGGATGGAAAAATCCCTTCAGCTGCCGAACATGTAAAAGAGCAAAATGCTTTGTCTAACGCGAATAAAGCACTTGCGCACGCACGCGAGCAGGGCTGGTTGACGATATTGGTTAAAGTTGGGTTTGAAGCTAATTATCATGCGTCGCCGAAAGCGTCGCCAATTTTCGGTAAAGCACATGAATTTAAGGCGTTAGAGCTAGGCAGTTTTGGTACGGAGTTTCACCCAGAACTTGATGTTCAATCGAGCGATTTCGTTCTGGTGAAACCACGAGTGAGCCCTTTTTATGCCACCTCGTTAGAAGCTGTGCTGAGAGCGAATAAAGTTGAACATGTCTATTTAAGTGGCGTGAGCACGACTTGGGCTATTCAAGCGACCACGCGAGATGCACATGACCGGGACTATGCTGTAACTATCATTGAAGATGCGTGTGCAGCAGGTGACCAAGAAGAGCATATGAACTCGATCAATATGTTGTCTCGTATCGCTACTGTGATCAAATCTGAAGAGCTAGCGAACTAGAAACGCTCATATTGTGAAAATTTTTATGTGAGGCGGCGCAACTGTGCCGCCTTTTTATATGTTGTGGTTTTGCGAAGTTTCACTTGTATCCATTTGCTTTTATTGGTCTTTTTGTTATCTTTCACGTTCATCCCTGTGTGTAAATTATAATTTACATCCTTGTCAATTTGTAATCCTATTGGAAATATTGCGTTTATTTGAAATTAATGATTGAACTTTTCTCGTTTAATCGATAAGTTACATCGAAGAACTGAGAACTAGCTACCACCTAGGCTGAACTTTTGGCATTAGGGTACGAAAGCAAAGAAATAGAGAAGAAGATAAGCCATGTTTCAAACAGATGACGTAAGAATTAATCGAGTAAAAGAGTTGCTTCCACCTGTTGCAGTGCTGGAAAAATACCCAGCGACAGAAACAGCTTCTTCCACCACATTTCAATCACGCCAAGCGATTCATAACATTCTTAACGATAAAGATGACCGTTTATTGGTCATTGTGGGTCCGTGTTCTATTCATGATCCGGTGGCAGCACTAGAATATGGCCGCCGTTTAAAAGTATTGCGTGATGAACTCGGTGATCGCTTGGAAATTGTGATGCGTGTGTATTTCGAAAAACCGCGTACCACAGTTGGCTGGAAAGGTTTGATTAACGACCCGTACCTGAACGATACGTTTAAGCTTAACGATGGTTTACGTATTGGCCGTAAATTATTGCTCGATCTAACTGATATGGGGCTACCAACGGCCAGTGAGTTTCTTGATATGATCACGCCTCAATATGTTGCGGATCTTATTAGCTGGGGCGCAATTGGTGCTCGTACCACTGAATCTCAAGTTCATCGTGAGTTAGCATCTGGTATGTCTTGCCCTGTCGGCTTCAAAAACGGTACCGATGGCAACATTAAGATTGCCTCGGATGCGATTCGCTCTGCAAGTGCGTCACATCACTTCTTATCTGTGACTAAATACGGTCACTCGGCGATTGTGGAAACTGCGGGCAATGGTGATTGCCATATTATTTTACGTGGTGGCAAAGAGCCAAACTACAGCGCTGAGCACGTAAGTGAAATTAAAGACCAGTTAGTCGCTTCCGGCTTACCTCAAAAAGTGATGATTGATTTTAGCCATGCCAATAGTTCGAAGCAATATCAACGTCAAAAGCTGGTATCGGAAGATGTCGGTGCTCAAGTCGCAAAGGGTGATAAGGCTATTTTCGGTGTGATGATTGAGTCCCATTTGGTTGAAGGACGCCAAGATCTTATTGATGGCTGCGCGGAAGTGTATGGCCAATCAATTACCGATGCTTGCCTAGGTTGGCAAGACACCGAACAAGTTCTGCGTCAATTAGCGGATTCAGTTGAGCAACGCAGAAAGGCTTAACTAAGTGTTATCTGATTGCTAAGACAACGGAATAAAACTGTATAAAATGAGAAGCCGCCTTGTGCGGTTTTTTTGCCTATTATCTCATGGGTAAAGGATAACCTAAGATTGCATTGTGATCTCCACTCAAGCAGCTTACTCTGTGGGCAGTCTAATAAAAGGAGAAGTCCATGGTTGCGAAAACATTTGTAGCGCCACAAGGTCCTGAAATGTCGGAACTCGTACAGGGGTATTGGCGGACAGCGGAATGGGGAATGACTGCGCAGCAACGTCTTTCTTTTTTAAAGCAGCATATCGAGTTAGGGATTACCACCGTCGATCATGCGGATATTTATGGTGATTACCAATGCGAGCGCCTATTTGGTGAAGCGCTGGCACTCGATCCTAGTGTCCGTGAGCAGATAGAGATCGTGACTAAATGCGATATCAACTTGTGCGGTGCCCATTCACCCGATCGCAAAATTAATCACTATGATACCAGTGCCAAACACATCTACCAGTCAGTGGACAATTCACTACAACGCCTTGGTGTGAGTGAAGTCGACGTGTTACTGATCCATCGTCCAGATGCGCTGATGGATGCTGACGAAGTGGCTGGAGCATTCGCTGAGCTGCATAAAGTAGGTAAGGTGAAGCACTTTGGCGTATCGAACTTTACGCCTCGCCAGTTTGAATTATTGCAGTCTCGACTGGGTAAACCGCTTGTGACCAATCAGGTCGAAATTAACCCGCTGAACTTTGATGTTGTCCACGACGGTACCCTTGATCTAATGCAACAGCACAGAATCCAGCCAATGGCATGGTCTTGCTTGGCTGGCGGAGAACTGTTTAACGGCACAACAGAGCAATCCGTACGTGTGCGCAACGAGCTTGAAGCGATTCGCGAGGAAGTAGGCGCGAAAAGCATCGACCAAGTAATTTATGCATGGGTTCGCAGGTTGCCAAGCAACCCGTTGCCAATTATAGGTTCAGGCAAGATTGAGCGCGTGCAATCAGCCGTCTCTGCGCTAGATATTGAGCTAACTCGTGAACAATGGTATCGAGTGTGGTGCGCTTCTAAAGGCCATGGAGTACCATAGACAAATCTAACGACCCGTTGTTACCCAGAGCCAGCATTATGAATCCGTCGTGCTGGCTTTTTTGCGTTTAAGCATGATTAAAAGTGAGAAAGATATGAGTCAACCAAATTATCGTGATCTGTTGATGGCACAAGGGCTCAGTATCTTCCAGGTTGACGACTTGTTAGCCCACTTTAGCTCAATCGAAGTAGCAAAAGGGCAACATCTTCTGAAAATAGGCGATGTGCTTGATGATATGTTTATTTTAACCAAGGGTGCATTGAGGTTTTATTATTTAACGCCTGACGGAGATGAATCTAATAAGCTGTTTTTATTCGAAAATGACCTTTCTTTCCCGATAGCGCCTATCGCTCGTGATAAACCAAGTTTGTTTGGTATTGTGGCTTGTGAAAATACGCGTCTATTCCATATTCCATTTCATCAGTTCAAACAGCGGCTACTCTCGTTGCAGGTATGGGACGTTTTTTACCTGACATATTTAGAGTGGCTGGCTGATGCTAAGATCGCACGAGAGCACCGCTTACTGACCTCGAACAAATCACAGTTAATCGAAGATCTTGAGGCTAAAGAGCCCCAGATATACTCACGTATAAGCGATTATCATATCGCGAGTTACCTCGGCATGAGCCCAGTAACTTTTTCTCGATTAAAGCATCGCGTCGCCGAACATCCAAGGTAGCGACTAGGCGGCATTCTTAGGTCCATTTTTTCAGTTGTTCATTGGCTATACTGAAGTGAGATGGTTTAATTGG
The DNA here is from genome assembly GCF_050337555.1 of Vibrio profundum. Lineage (NCBI taxonomy): Bacteria > Pseudomonadati > Pseudomonadota > Gammaproteobacteria > Vibrionales > Vibrionaceae > Vibrio > Vibrio profundum. The sequence continues at coordinate 44,692 of NZ_JAKJTA010000012.1, read as the reverse complement.
GCAGCGCGAACATTATGACTAACAGAAACATCCACGGAAATTGGACGATGAGCTTTGAGAGTCGATTATTAAAAACCAAAGTTATTGGGGCAACCAACTCTGAAGCTGCGAAATCTTGGCTTGAAGAAGCGAAAAGGCTTGTTTTATCCTCATCAGAAAAAGATGAAACACCGTGGGTCGTTTGGAATGATTGCCGAGAGTGGGGGAGCACTGCATTAGATGCATCAGAAGAACACAACCATGTAATCGATTGGCTAAGCGAGCATAATTGTATACTGTATGCTGTTGTTTTTTCTAAGAAGTTCCAACAATTTTCGGCTAGCAGTGCATTTGAAAGCCAAACCATTACGCGGTATTTCTTCGATGGAGATGAAGCCTACCAAGCCTGTCTTGACAAGTTAGCTATAGTTCACGAGCAGAATAATAAATAACCTCCCGACCTAAGTGATACTTCAGACAGGAATCTCCACGTGGTTTTACCCGCCAGTCATCCAACTCAATCCTGTTAGAGAGCGCTCTTGAATCATACCGAAACATGACTCTCAGTGCATTTATAAGATACGATGCAGTTAGATCAATACACTCAGTAGCCCTTTTTATTCAAATGCCCTACACTTTGTGCAATTAACACAATGTGAGTGTGGTGGCACATGTGTCATGATTACAATAACATCAAGGAAAATCTAGAAGGTTTAATTATCAAACTTGATAAGGCAGCCAATGGGCAAGAAAAACATCTCGAAGAGGTCCTTGAAGATCTAATGAGAATCGATCGAGAAGTGCTTCAATACTATCTCGATGACTATTGCCTACATAGATTGAGGCTAGTTGGACGACCAATGTGAGAGCTGGGGAATTATGATGACACTCCAATCAGGGCGTTATAATGATGTTGCATACCAAATCTTCGTGATGCCCATTCGTAATTCGGAATTATTGCAATTCTATAAAGTACATTATTCTTTTCAGGGCCCAGATGGTTGGCGATTTGAATCGGCTGTAGAAGTCGATGGTGAAATAGTTATGTTTCAGCATGTTATAGAAGCTACACAGTTTGGACATTCTTCCGTAATATCTCACATTCGTGAGGTATATCAGCCCGCAGGCGGCGATTCACTCTCAGGCAAAGTGGTAAACATTCAAAGCCGACGCTAGCTCTAGCGTTACCTAGTCGTGTTAACGTGTATTGAAATGTCTACCTGTTCATTGTGGCACGATCTACGCCTTGCCAGCTGTCGCCAAAAGATAATTTCTTCTCTAGGATTTCGACGGCACGAAAAATCGCAGTTTTCATCACACGCCCTGCAGCTGTATTAAAACACCAAGCTTCACTTTTCGAAGACACACCGATCTTAACATTTGATAATGTCTTGTCGCCATCATCCCTGTAACTTTCAAAGTACTTGTTTTACAGAGGAAGTTTGATGGAAAATCAGTTTTTAATACCCAACCAAACAGCACTCATTTTGATTGAATATCAAAATGAGTGGGTCAGTGAACGGGGTAGTTTACGTAACAAGCTTGTGGTCGATGATGAGCAGTTTGAGTTGGCGATTGAACATTCAAAGCAGGTGCTTTCAGCAGCGCGAGAAAACGACTTGTCGGTTGTTCATGTTCTATTGAAACCTGACAAAGAATATCGAATGTTTGGCCAAGCAAAGCATGGTTTGAGAAGCGCAATTGCTCAAAATAAAACTTGGCAAGGTTATCAGGGAGAGATCCACCCAGATTTCATGCCCAAAGAGAACGAGCATGTTATTACCGAAAGGATTGGGGCAAGTGCGTTTTCGGGTAGCAACCTAGATTGCTTTTTGAGAAATAATGGTTTGAAAAATTTGATGTTAATTGGGTTCGCAACTCACGTGTGTGTCGAGTCCACTCTTAGGTCTTCTCACGACTTAGGGTATAACACCTTTGTTATCACTGAGGCGACGGGGGCGTTTACCAATGAGCAGAAAGCATATTTTAGTCAAGATGTTGTGAATCACTTTGGAATAGAAATCAGCGTGGCCGACTTATTACCATTAGTCTCAAAGCTTAGGAGGCAGAATGGTACAAAGAGTTAACTACAAGTATTTACCGGAAGCCATCGGTCCATATGCTCACGCAACGAAATACAATGGCACCTTGTTTATCTCTGGACTGACGGCCTATGGCACCGATGTGCAGGCAAAGACGCTCAAAGAGCAGAGTTCCGAAATATTGTCTCAAATTGGTCATATTTTGCAGCAAGAGCGGTGTTCAAAATATAGCCTAGTTAAGATGAGTATTTTTGTGAAGGATGTGGGTGAGATAGAGAACCTAAGAGGACAGCTTTTTGATTTTTATGAAGGGGCGCTACCCGCTAGTTCATTGGTGGAAGTCTCGAACTTGTTTCACCCAGATTTAAAGGTAGAAATCGAAGCGATCGTGGCATTAGAGTGAGCTCATAAACAGAGACTCCCTACTTTCGTGTGTATTGATTGATTGGGAGTTTCGTAGAGGTATTGTTGAACACGGGATTGCACATCAAGTGCTTACTTCCTCGTGAAACTGATAGGTTTCTCGACCTGTCCTATCAGTGTTCAGCAGTAAGGTTATTCAGCGCCGGCTGTTTCTCTTTCGCTGAATATACGAGAAGTGGGATGGTTGATACAATGGATAATAAAGAAGCATATAAAGCGGTTTGAAAGCTGAAATATTGTGCAATAAACCCAACCAATGATGTTCCCATCATCATTCCAACTCGCATCATATTCGAATAATAGGCTGCTGCAAATCCGCCTTTCTTTGGAAATGCTTCTTGGATAATAGTGACACCCAAGCCAACAAAAATGCCATAAAACAGACCGTTAAATACTTGAATGAACAGTAAGCCTGCCATCGAAGTCGTGACATGTAACAGGGCGTAGTAAGCGATAGCGCAAACATACCCAAACAACATAATTTTGATTTTACTGTATTTGTCGCACAGGGAGGCTGCTTTCAGCATAACCGGAACTTCAAAGGCGGCCGTTACACCTAGTAGTAATCCGGGGAAATACGTCGGGATATTTAAATCGTTAGTGAGATACAGAGGCATTGCAGTGATATAGATTGAATTGGCGAGATTTCCCAAAAGGATGATCGCGCCGAACTGCAATGCGATTCGGGGTATTTTATCTGAGGTTGTTCGATTGTTTGCTATCTCATCCCCAACAACATCCAAATTAAAGCGTGGGAGAAAACGTACTGAAAGTAAGACTACCAATGTCCCCAAAGTGGCAGCAATGGTGAAATTTGTTTGATAGCCCCAAAAATCCGCAACAGTGAAAGCTAGGGCTGGGCCAAATATCCAGACGATGGAAACGCCGGATCGCATTTGAGAATTTACTCTAGTGATGTCACTTCCCGACTGTTCAGAAAAACGCTTTATCATAGATAAAATCAAAGGTATACATGCGTTTCCCGGCCCCATGAATCCGATGCCTATGAGCAGCGTTTGCCATGGCTCAGTGACAAATAAAAAACCTAGCGAAGAGAGAATAATACAGGTGACGGACAGTATGAAAAGCAATCGGTCGCTAACGCCACTATCTGATAATCTCCCAAACCATTGACTAAAGCAGATTCCGGAGATCGCAAAGCTCACACTATAGTAGGCAATAAAATCAGGATTGGCTTGAATTCCATTGATTAAGTAAATGCTCATTATCGGCAATATAAAAGCGTATGCCGTTGCAGTGAGGCTATTGATGATAAACAGTATTTCTTTCGTTCCCACTTTTTGCATTGTCTTTCTCTGATAATAAAACCCGACGCTTGTTGAGATTCTATCTATTCGGCGTTGAAAATGAACCCTCAATAAAATCAAAACACTATTGCTGAACTGGCAAGAGTTTTGAGTCACTTCTCCCGGATGGTACTTTTGCCAAGAACCATTAGATTGTGGAGGGTTCCTGTCTATACTTGTACGAGGAAAAGTGCATGGTCTGAAGGCACGGTGGGAGAAATGAAAGTAAATAAAAATCGTCATGGATACTACACTATATCTTGCCAGCATAGATTAGTGCTGTTCGCAGGATTTGGGTCATGGAATGAAGAAACCTATCAGGATCTCTATGTCGATATTATGAAAATTGTCGACCAGTTTGGTGGCGAACCGTGGGGCTTTGTTGGTGATACGCGTGAGTGGGAAGTATCGACTTATCAGTCGATTGCACTCTGGGGTGAAATGCAAGCGCACTTAGTGGATCGTGGGTTGGTGTGTGGCGCCGTTGTGGTTGACGACAGCACATTTAAAACGAAGGTTGCCGAGAAAAACGTGGAAGGTGAGCTAGAGACTAAGAACTTTAGTGTCCATGAGGAGGCCATTTCTTGGTGTCAGCAAGTCGTGAAGCGATGTTCTACTAGCTCAACTTGAAGGGGTTTTGTTCCAACCGAATTTTATATTTTCAATGGACAAAATGAAAAAGCAAGTGAGTGGGCGCACGTGCGATAAACCTGTTCGTATGGAGCTATCACCCCGAACTCAGCTCTTACAATCATTCCTTCTAAAAGCCCCATTATAGTCTCAGACTTTTCTTCATCCGCCGCCGTAGGCTCATCAAAGATACTAAATATTAACGACTTAACCCAAACTTTGTGCTGTATAGCTTGCTTGGTTAATTCATCTTCATGATTTTTGAACTCGGATAGGGCGTGCATGAACATGCAGCCGTTGTAATTGTCACCACGAAACCAATCAAAGTGCCAATTTAAAATGGCATCTAACTTCGCTGCAGCATCACTGTGTTGGTCACTGGCTTTTTCTAACTCACTTTTGAAACGCTGGTGTCGCCTTGATAGGACGGATTCAATCAGTTTGGCTTTTGAGCCGAAATGCCGATACATCGATGTCTTAGAAACATTTGCTCTATCCCGAATTAAATCCACACCTGTTGCGGTATAGCCGAATTCATTGAATAAGGATTCAGCGACGTCCAAGATATGGTCTTTTTTGCTTATGGTCATTTATTACTCAGTCAAGTTCATGGTTATTGCGTCTAAGTGTACAGATCTGTATTATTACAATCTAGATGTACAGATCTGTACCAATTGTAGTGATGTTATCTTGGTTTTCAATGGAGAGAGAGAATGGAAATAATTGGATCTTGTAAGCGGGAGTCATCCCGAAGTGGGTATTGGGAGTTAATGAAAGGTTTTTTAGGAGGCGTTGTTGGTATATTGGCTCTAAGTGAATTGGCGAATGTCACGGGAGTGCCTTGGCTAATGGCACCATTTGGAGCCACCTGCGTGATCTTGTTTGCTGCGCCTCATTCACCGTTTGCTCGGCCACGAAACGTCGTCATTGGCCACTTGATTACGGCAGTAATTGGTTTAGTTGCTCTCTATTTATTTGGAAGATCGGTTTTGGTGATGTCGATTGCGGTAGGGGTTTCGATTGCCGCGATGCAGTACTTCCGTATAGTGCATCCTCCCGCGGGAGCAAATCCGCTAGTGATAATCCTTGCTGGACGAAGTGTAGTGGGATTCGAGTTTCTTGTTACACCCGTATTGGTTGGGAGCGTAATGTTGGTAGGCATTGCGTTTGTGCTAAACAACGGTGTGTGGGGGCAGCACTGGTGGCGGAGAGTGTGGCAACGTCGTTTCGTTCGGAATTGAGAATATCAACCCATTGAAAGTGATCAGAGCACTCAATGTCCTAACGTATTTCTTATGATATAGGCAGTTTATTTGGCACTCCCTTGTCTTGTAGGAAGTGCCAATGTTTAAAAATTCTTGGCAGCCAATGCTCACCCGAATTATTGCTGAATAGAACAAAACGCGCGTAACATAGTTAAAAGCTCTTGTGGCTGCTCTACAGTACTGGCGTGACCGCCTTGCAGTATTGCTAGTTTGGAATTGCGAATCCTTTGATGCAGCTGTTTTGATTCTTCTTCTGTAGCGGTGATATCATTTGTAGAGCCGATAACTAAGGTAGGCAAAGCAACATCGGATACCCACGTAGATGAATTAAAATCGCACAAGGCTTTCATTTGACGATGATAGCCCATGGCTGTCTGAGGATGCGTGTCTTGCATACTGGCATCTCGAATCAATGCCAAGATTTCACCGGTTATAAAGCTGTCACTAAATACCCAAGGAATAATATGGTCCATAATTTCTGCGGGCGATGAACCTTTTTCGTAATGGTCTTCTACTTTCACAAATGCGGCTTTTGCAGCGTTATTGAGCTTAATGAAGGTATTCATTAAGACGATCGATGTCGTATATCTTGGATATCGATGGGCAATCACTTGTGCGATCGCTCCTCCCATGGAGTGCCCGACAATAAAGGCACTTTCAAAACCTACTTGTTTCATCAGAGTAATGGTATCTTCTGCCATCGTATCGACCGAAAAGTATGTATCATCGCCTGTTGTTTGCCCAGTACCTCGATTATCAAAAACTAATACGTAATAATCTTTGGCCAATTCATCGGTTATCGTCGCCCAGCCAGTGTGGTCGGCTCGTAGACCACTAATTAATACCATAGGTGGAGATTTAGGGTCACCGTGTAGCTCATAGTATATATTAAGGTTTTTCTTCGAGGTCATCATATTGGTTCTTTGCTCTGTTGAATGAATAGAGTTTTTCATATTTAGGCTCTTTTTTTGAACTCATGTACTGTTGGAGATATGAATAAAAAAATCACAAACCCCGTTACGGTTATCGTTAGCATATATGTCGAAAATGACGTTATATTGTATTTGCTCAATATCCCAACAAAGTATACAGATAAGCTTGCACAAACGAGCTGAATAGCACCCATCATCCCTGATGCATATCCAGAGATATGTTCAAAACTACTGACAACTCCTGCGGTGCCTAAAGGAAGTAAAAATCCGTTACCAAATGTCAATATAGTTGCTGGAAAAATTAAGTTAAATGGTGTGAATTTTAACCCATAGTTAAGTAGAATAAACATCACCCCACCTAGGGAAAAGAAAAAGTACCCGACAAAAATAGAGCTATCGATACTCATTTTTGACAAGCAGTACTTAGCCGCTTGATTGCCTAGTAAGTAACTCAAGGAAAGTGTTATATAGAAAAAGCTAATGTCACTAGTGGTATAATTGAAATGGTGAAACAAAAATGGTGATTCAGATATATATCCAAAATAAGCAATGTAGGCGAAGCATACTATGGATGTGTAATACCAGAATTGTTTGTTGAAAAACAGTTCAGCATAATGTTTTAATACTGTCTTATGATGGATGGATACTCTATCTTTTTTAGGTTTCGTTTCGTTTAAATAAAGCGTTACCATAGATAATAAAATGATGGCGAGTAACGTGACGAGTGCAAAGACAGCTCTCCAATTCGTGAATTCTCCAATCAGTCCACCGATCATTGGAGAGATGGCAGGGGACATCCCAATTATAGGGAATATGATTGTAAAGACCTTTGCTGATTCTTGTTTGGTGTAAATGTCACTGACCATCACTCTGCCGATGACCATGCCTGAACATGCTCCTATTGCCTGTAATAACCTTGAGGCAATGAACATCTCAATTGAAGATGATAACATGCATGATAATGAAGCAACTAAAAATATGGACATGCCGAGTAATATAATAGGTTTTCGGCCATATCTATCACTTAGTGGCCCATATATTAATTGCGATAGTGATAACCCAAATAGGTACACACTTAAAGTTAACTGCAATGAATGCTGTGAAGAACTGAAATCAGTGCCAATCTGAGGCAAGAGTGGTATATATATATCAGTAGTGATCATTCCGATTGCACACATTAACACTATTATAAATAGGAATCTGGTGTTATCCCTCATAATAAACTTGCCTAATGTCTCTAATTGTAATGGGGTTGTATCCCTAAACAAATTAATGCTTAGGGATGGGTTTTTCATATATGTTGAAGTTTGGACAATGAATGAGCCGTCAACTTACAATCAAAATCTATTATTTGATATTCGGCAACATCTTCGATTAGATACGGATCACTCGCTAGTAATGTCTTTAGCTGACCTTTGTCCATAGATTTAGTTAGGGTCACACCGCCTAAACCACTTCTCTTAGGACCTGCTAAGAGGAAGATCCCCCTGTCAACTTGTTGCTTAACCCAAACTCCATGTTCTTTTGCGAGTTTATTAACTTCATCAACGGGTTTAATTAAGTCAACGATTAATGTATACATATCTTTTCCTTTTTGATTTTTTGTATTTCTAAGTCATTAAAATCCATGGCGAGAATATTAATCCGTGACTCGGCGATCTATTGTTGAATGCTATGTTATCAATGATCAATGTCTGATTAGATATATATTTAACTTATTCAATACGGTAAGTGAGATTAAGGCTCATATTTGTTGATTAAAAATGGTTTTGGCTGTTCGTAGAGCATTACTTGCAGAAGCCATTCCTGCGTAGATGCTCATTTGTAGGATCACTTCGACGATTTCTTGTTTGCTGCAACCAATTTTTAAAGCCGCTTCTATGTGGGCTTCTAACTGAGGGACGGCGTGGCCTAAAGTCACGCATGAAGCAATAATGACGAGTTCACGTGTTTTTAAATCAATCCCCTCTCTGCTGGCTATTGCACCAAATGACCATTCAATCGTCATGTCGACAAATTCAGGACAGATGTCGCCTAACTCCTGAACCATGGCTTCGCCTACATGGCCGCCGTGTAATTGAGAAAGCATTTTTTGTCCGGCTTGGTAACGTACTTTATCCATGGTGTTTTCCTCTCTGTTTGGATTGATTTTTATTCTACCCATTGACAGAGAAAGCGGAATAGCCTTTATAATCAAAGCACTATTGCTAAAATGACAATAATAGGACTTATGTTAGAAGATATTGAGACATTTTGCGCCATCGCAAAGGCAAGCAGCCTAAGTGGCGCTGCGAGCGAATTGAATTTATCGGCGTCTGTAGTGACACGGCGATTAGCTAGACTGGAAGAGCACCTTAAAGCGCGCCTTTTTGAGCGTACTACACGCAGTTTGATGATCACGGAAGCAGGCCAAAGGTACTATGATTCGGTCTACCCACTTTTGCAGTCGTTAAAGTTGGCGGAAAGCGATATCAGAAATGCGGGAGAGCAGGTTTGCGGTTTGTTTAAAGTGGGTTTACCAGTTTCGATCAGCAATCGTTACGTCAGTCCAAACCTAGACAGGCTGTTAGATAGATACCCTGAAATGAATATTCAAATAGTTAATGGCAATCATCTGCTTAATTTTCTAGATAATGGCTTTTGCTGCGTTATCCATTGCGGGTCGATACCGGATACTTCTTTTTATTCAAAGAAAATTACTACGTGGCGCAAAGTGCTGTGTGCATCTCCCGACTATTTAGATAAACACGGTAATCCCAAAACGCCTTCTGAACTAAAAGAGCACAATTGCTTAGATCATCTCGATAATCTTTCTTGCACATGGCATTTGAATGAAGGAGATAAAAAGCACTCGGTGTTAGTGAAGGGTAACTTGGCGGTCAACAGCAGCATTGACTTATGCCAGCTCGCCGTGAGCGGACTTGGGGTAGCGTATCTGCCGAGTTTTTCCGTCGAAGCGGAGTTGAAGCAAGGTAAGCTTGTGCCGATCTTAGAGGATTACTGCACTAAAGAGTTTGATATGCATGCTGTTTATCCTTCAAAGCAGTTTTTAAATAAGAGGACTAAAGTCTTTATCGATTTCATGTGCTCGGTGATGGCGCAATAGAACAAACGCCTTATCGTATTCACTTAACTAATTTAAATCGTTGTAAAAATGAATGTCATAGAGTGTATCGATAGCTGATAAAATGAGCTGTTAGTTTTTCCACGAGATAACCTTAAGATGAAATTGGACTCAGACGATTACAATATCCTTAGCTACTTTCTAAGAAAAAACATTGTTTCTTACGATCAAGTTATAAGCTGGGCTTTCGCTCAGCATGGCTGGGAAGCCAGCGAATGCTTTATTGAGAAGGTGTCTGTATCACTCGATGCCAATGAGGTAATTGATTTGATCGGAGATACTTATCAAGTTTATGGTAAACCAAGTAATGAGTTTTTGATTGGTGAAATCGCAAATAAGTACTCAGACGATAAATGTTCTTTATATGCGGCAATCTCTCATCTCCTTTTTGATCTGGATTTTGGATTGTCGGAGAGAGAACGGGAAGAACTTTATTTGGCTGATGACTATTTTTCATGGCATGACAGCGCAGAGCTTAAGGCGAAGGAGCATGCCCTGCCGATACTTCATAAGTATTTATCGATTTATACGTTGGCGGTTTCAAGGCTTGGTTTTTGATGTTTATCCATATGAAACCATGGTTCATACTAAACGAAGGAGCATAAGCTGGCTGTTTCGTTGCGACTAACTACTTCCTTAATGCAGTTTGGGCTATGGGTTATTGAGTGACACGAAATTCGACCGTACCTGATATTTTTGCCGATCCGCCGACTTTTACACGAGTAATGACTGAGCCTTCTGATTCAACTGAAGCCGTAATCAGAGATCCGCAGTTCATCGCTCTGCCTTGCTCAAAAATATAGCTACCGCCTAGAGAAAGGTGCTCGGTAAGGTAACATGCGAGCGCGCCACTGGAGCTTCCGGTTGCCGATTCTTCTGAAATACCAAATCTTGGTGCGAAATTACGACAACTAGCCGTGAACTGACTATCAGGTGCGTAGAGTTCGAAGACATGCAAGCCGACGACGTCATGCTGTTCACAGAAATCAGCGATTAATTGGTCACTCGGCTGTATTAAATCTAGCTGGCCACGAGGGACTGGAACCATGATATCAGCGAGCCCTGTTGAGATGGTTTCTATCGGCAGTTTGGTGCTACTTAAAATCTCGGCATCAATGCCAATAATGTTTGCGATTTCTTTGTATGTAAAATGAGCTGATTTTTTCGGTAGCGCTTGCTCCATTGTGACCATTCCGTCTGACTCGATAGTCACGGGCAGTAATCCGGCTTTAGTGCGCTGGGTATACGTACCTGCTGTTATTCTACCGAGTTTAAGCATGGTAGAAAAAGCCGCCACCGTGGCATGGCCACAAAAGTCCACTTCATTGGTCGTTGTGAAGAACGAGGTTGCAAAGTCCGCTTCATCATCACTCGAAATGAAAACGGTTTCTGAATAGCCAACGGATCTAGCAATGTCTAACTTTTGAGCATCTGGCAGATTATCGGCGTTAAACACAACGCCAGCTGGGTTCCCACCTTCACCATTTGCCGTAAAGGCGTCTACCAGTATCACATCTACAATCATTGATGTTCCTTTACTCCTAATCACAAGGGAAAGCATTCAGTTGAGGGCGGTCAATTATCATTCATACGATTCACGAACAACTCGTTCTATCAATTACTGAATGTTAGCAAAACGAGCTTACTTATTATGTGGAACAAGCCAGCCCACTGCTACTGAGTAGGCAGGGCCGAAAATCTATGTGATCACCTGCCGAACCTTATACGCTAATCCGCTGAGACCCAAGGGCTGGTTAATTGAATGGTATGATTGTCAAAATCTATTTCCACATTGACTCCGAGCGGCGTCACTAACATTGGGTGACTATGGCAGCTATCGAAGCCAGAGAGGATTGGAATACTTTGACCATTTAGGACCTCTTGCAATACGTCAAGAGGTGTTCTACCGCTGCCCTTATCGTCGAACAACTCGTGTTTACCCAGCACAATCGCCGAAATTTTATCAAACACGCCGCATGCCTTTAGGTGCGCGAATGAGCGTTCTATGGTCTCGATGCCGTGTAGAGAGTCTTCTAATAACAGAATATCGCCTTGGGCAATGTCCGGCATGTAGGGACTTCCCCAAATCCCGCTCATTGTATTTAGGTTACCGCCAATAATCCGGCCTGTTATTTGGCCAGATCCAATAAATTGCCATTCATTTTGGTATACAGTTTTGGGCTCACATTGAGTTTCCCAATCGATTCTAATATCGGTCCATGAATCCGGCATTGCGTAGGTATAGTTGGCTGCGGGATTCGATAACACCTCCATAAAAGATTGATACGTTTCATCGACGAGAGGCGGGTATTCTCCGAACGAAGCGACAAGTGCTGGCCCGTAAAAAGTGACGATGCCCGTTTGAGAAAAAATACCCAAAAGTAGGGCTGTGACATCAGAATAGCCGACGATTATTTTCGGATCTTTTCGCAGCGCTTCATAGTCGATGTAGGGCAGAAGGGCATTGCTGTTATTGCCGCCGATCGTAGAGATGATACAACGCACCTGAGGATTGCGGATGAGTTGATTGAGCTCTTCAGCTCGCTGTTGAATAGAGCCCGATCGATAGTGATCGGATTGTCCGGTTAAGCTGCCGGAGATAAGATTAAAGCCTTTTCCTTCGAGATACTGCTTCGCTCTTGCAAAGCGATTTGGTGCGAATACCGTCGCCGGTGCTGACGGCGAAAAGTAGCCGATGGCGTCCCCAGTTTTTAGCGCCTTTGGAAATATCATTGTACTCATCCTTAATCATGGTATGACTCATTGCTAGGTTTCACTGTAACCTGACGGTTGTGAAAGGTCATGTGATAAATTGCGAGTGATATCATTCTAATAATCAAGCGCTTTCAGATTACCCACCTTCTTGGACGACTTTTTTGTTAGTTTTCGGCTCTGCTCCCTCGCTATCTGTACTAACAAATAAGCCAATCTTCTCAACCAGATGAGCCAGGCGTACCGGTTTTGACAGGTAATCTGACATACCAGCAGCTAAAAACTGCTCTCTGTCACCAGTAAGAGCGTGAGCGGTTAGGGCAATGATTGGAACAGGCTCTCCAGAAATTTGCTCCATTTTACGTATTTGTCTGCACGCTTCCATCCCATCCATTTCAGGCATAGAGATATCCATGAAAACAATGTCGTACTGATAATCGTTAATGTGTTGTACCGCTTCTATACCATTGGCGGCAATATCAATTTCAATCCCTACATTTAACAACATATTTTTGATAACCAATTGATTGGCTTTGTTATCTTCGGCAACCAAAACACGTACACCAGAGAAAGATTGACGTGGCTCAACGTGAGCTTTTTCTATGTTCTCCGCCAAAGCGTCGGCCACTTCCAAATGAATGCTAAAGTGAAATGTACTCCCCACACCTCGTTGGCTTGTCACTCTTATGCTGCCGCCCATGAGTTCACATAAACGCTTACAGATAGCTAAACCTAAACCTGAGCCTTCTTGTGCGCGGGAGTAAGTCTGATCGACCATCGTGAATTCTTCGAATAAATAGTCAATGGCTGAATCCTGAATACCAATCCCAGTATCGATCACACTGCAGGTGAGTTTGGTCATATTATTTTGAGTGTTTTCAGACGCAACTTTTACGGTGATTCCGCCGCTATGGGTAAACTTAATTGCGTTACCAATAAGATTGTGCAGTATCTGGCGTACTCGATTGATATCCCCTTGAACGATAGCTGGAACGCTGTCTTCTATATGGTATTGCAGCGTTAGGTTTTTACTGTTGGAAGCAGGGACAAAACTATCGATGACAGTTTCAACACAATTGTTAACGCTGAACGGCTGGTTTTCAAGAGATAGAGTGTTGGACTCCATTCGAGTGAAATCAAGAATATCATTGATAACCGAGAGCAAGAAAGAACCTGATTCTGTCGCCGTATTCACTAAGTGTTTTTGTTGCTTCGATAGGCTGGTTTCTTCCAGTAGTGACAGTATTCCCAAGACCCCATTCATGGGAGTTCGAATTTCATGAGACATCGACGCGAGAAACCTTCCTTTTGATTCACAAGCATCTTCAGCCTCTTGCCGAGCTTTTTTAAGATCGGAATAGCTGGTGGCAAGGTTGGAAGACATTTTGTTGAATTCACGCGACAGTTCACCCAACTCATCATTCGACGCATCGTTAAGTTGAAATCCGGGGCCATGCTCGCTTAAGGTTTTGGCGGCTTTGGTTAAACGAATGAGGTTGCGGCTAAGGTAGGTACCCAATATAAATGAAAAGAATGCAACAAGAACCACTTCGATTGAAGCGATACTAATGATTGATTTTTGGGCATTTTTTAGCATGACGCTAATGGCTGAAGTGCCAAAGCCCATATCTATGTGACCATAAATATTGCCGTCGTTAATGATGTTAACGCGCGTATCAAAAATACCATCATCAATGGCGTTTAAATTTTGATCGATATTCATTTCGCGGTTTAACAGTGTCATTTCACCCGCGCAAGCAAGCACTTTTCCGTGACGCACAATTTTCACATAGTGCACATCCTCTAATGTCATAAAGTCTTTCACCAAGTCATCAAGCGTGGCGATGTCGGTGGACAAAACCGCGTCTTTAGTGGCGCTAACAAACATCGCTGCAGTAGATTTGGCTCTTTGGATCAATTGTTTTTCATTGGATTCAGACAAAAAGGACATAGAGCTCAATACCAGCAACCCAAGGAGAAAGATCTCTATGCTCGCGATGCCTAGAATAGTTTTTGCCCTAAAAGTCATGATGAATATCCCTATTTCACTGGCGCATTACTGCTTAATCAGATTTATATTGAGGGCTCGAATATCATCCCATTCGCGGTCGTAGGCACTAATAAAGCCTTTGATATTAAGAGAGTTAAGCTGTTTTTTTCCGATCGGATGGGAATCTAGGCGTTCTAATAGTTCAGTTATTTGTTGCACCAGTTTGGGGTCAACTCTGGGGTGAGCGGCGATGGCGTGAGGAGTAAAACCATTGGTTATCCAGAGTGGGGTAAGTTCATCGCGCACGGATGGGTCGATTGAGTTAAAAGTGCGCATTATCCCTCCTCCCGCCGGATAGAGTCCCTTCGCTACCGCAAGGTAGACGGAATCGTGAGAAGACACATACTGAGGTGTGAATTTTACATTTCGCTGGGTCAAATAGTCTCTGGTTAAGATTGAAGCCGCGAAAGCCGCTGGCGAGGGGAAGGCTAAATTTTTTCCCACTAATTGCTCGACATCAGTTATGCCGCTGCCTTTTTTTACGACAATTAGTCCTTTAATTTTTTTGTCTTTTGCTTTGGCTAGTGCTCGATAGCCGGGAGAGGTACTGAAAGTGGTGTAGTGATAAGGGTTCATATAAGCAAAATCATATTCGCCATTTTTCAGTCTTTTCTCGAAAGTAGGTATATCAGCCGCGGTTTCAAAGATGAATTGCTGCCCCGACTTTTCGGATAAATACTGCATTATTGGCGTCCATTGGCTTGCTAGCCGGCTGGCCGACTGCTGAGGCACTATGCCAAATGTGATGCTTTGTGCCCAACCAAATGGAGTGAAAAGTAGGCAGATTATAAGGACTATTCTTGTCATGCTGTATTCTCAATAAGAGTGTAGACATTAACAGGAGCAGGATGTGTGCCAGTAACTTATCCTTTACTAATCATAAGGTTAAAATTATTTATTCTTTGATTGTCAAATTGAGAAACCATTTTCCCAAATTGAGAAATTTGTTCGTCATATTGAGAAGGTTCTCTGAGGCGTTGAGTAGCACAACTGAAACAACGGGAACCAGTGTGGCAGTTACTTATCTTTTGGGCTTTGAGCTTCAGCAAGCTTGAGTGCCCTTATCGTCTCTCGCGTTCGTTGTGAGACAAACTATATCTTAGTGCTGATCTTCGCGTCATATCCTTGGCCTCTCACTTTGGTTAACTTTTTGATGCCGTAGAGAGTGTAAAACGAACAAATTAGGTGGCTACAACGCTATTTGTTAGTATTACTTACAGAAGTGTAACTATATATCGATTATCAATTTTTTCGTGCTGGTAGATACTCGTACTCTTCTTATGTAAATAATCTTTTTGCCAATAACGGATTTATTGGTTCACCCTTTTGACTTGTAAGTGAGAGTGTTATGCAATCAAAAACACTTGGCGCCGTACTTATTATTACAGGCACCTGTGTCGGAGCTGGGATCTTAGCTCTACCTTTATCGACCGCGGGGTTGGGCTTTGTGCCGACCGCATTCGCCTTGGGCATAAACTGGCTGATATCTCTGGTCACCGCTCTTCTGCTGGTTGAAGTACTAGCAGCGCTCAAAACTAAGAATATCAACTTTGATAGTATGTGTGAGAAAACCCTCGGACGTCCGGGACAGGTGATCTGCATGATCGCTTACTTAGTGCTGCTGTACTCAGTATCGTCGGCGTATCTCAGTGGTGGTACTTCCATGCTGAGCGCTCTGCTTCAGCAAAATCATATTGAGTTGCCATATTGGGTTTCAAGTATTGTGTTTACGACCGTATTGGGCGCTGTCGTTTACACTGGCCACCGCGCCGTAGATGTGGCGAACCGTAGCTTGTTGTCGGTGAAAGGCGTGAGCTTCATTGTCTTGGCCGCTTTGATAATGCCAGATGTGACGAAAGCGAATCTATTTCAATTCCACCAAACTGTTCCGTATTTGTGGTTTGCGATTCCAGTGTTGTTTTTTGCTTTCGGTTTCCAGATCGTCGTCCCGAGTATGTACACGTATCTTGAGCAAGATATTAAACAATTGCGCCTTGCGATTGTGTTCGGCAGCCTAATTCCATTGTTCTTATATACATTATGGATCAGCGTAACATTGGGGATTTTACCTCGCTTTGGCCCAGTAAGTTACTCAAGCTTTTTGCATGACCATACCAGTGGTGACGTTGGTGCGTTATTCACGATGTTGGGTTCTCAGGGCTCGCAGCATTGGAGCCACTTGGTAATGAACGTATTTACCAATGTTGCAGTCACCACCTCTTTCCTTGCGGTGACGATGGCGCTGAAAGATTACGTGAGCGATGTGTTCCGTCTTGATGCTGAAACGCGTAAAGGCAAGAATCTTGCTGCTGCGGCAACTTACCTACCACCATTGGCGTTAGTTTTGTTTGCACCGACCTTGTTCCAAAAGGCGTTAGATTATGCCTCAGCGAGCTTGGCAGTGGTCTTGATTTTCTTGCCAGTGGCGATGGCTGTAGCGGTTCGTCGCCAACAACGTGCGGCGAAAATTACGAGCTCATTTAAAGTCGCAGGTGGGACTATGCTGTTATCAGTTTTGTGTCTATTCGGAGTCGCGCTTCTGGTCTTAAGCTTTATGGCTAGCTTGAATATGTTGCCAGTGTTGCACTAATTATCCCGAGTTTCGGTTAATTATTCGCAGTAACTAACGGTGCCAACTTTTGGTACATCTAGGCCAGATGTTCTGACCTTCTCATTCAGGCTGCCAATTGCTCTATGCAATGGCAGCCTGAAGTTTATCTCTCGTTTAATCTTGGACTGGTCTCATATTAAAAGACTGGTCTCGTATAAACTGGTCTCGTTTACAATGTAAATCCTGCCGAATTACTTCGCGTGAGCGGTTTGCTCGCTGGGTGTCAGCTCAGGTACCGGAAATAATGCATCATAGGCGACGTTGTAGATATACGCATACACCAGATAAAACACCACCACTCCCATATCCATACCTATTGCATCGAGCATACTGACACTCAAAAACCACGCCATTAAGGGCACTGTGATAAAGAGTAAGCCACCCTCAAACATGAGGCTGTGTACAATGCGAATTAGGACAGTTTTCTTTACCGTGCCGTAACGCTTCAATAGATATTTATCGAAGCCAATGTTGTAGACATAGTTCCAACCAGTGGCGATGACAGAAAAAGCTAACCCCATCGCGCCCACATGGCCGAGTTGAAAGCCAAGCTGATTGAAGATGGTCATAATGATGAGGAGGCCAATCACTTCAAACATCACGGCATGACGGATACGATCTAAACGAGTTCTCACTGGGGTTCCTTATTATTTTACGACTCAGTAGTGTACGTCAAAATAAGTTCAACCCATAGATGCTTTTTACCAGTGTTAGGGTTTGTTCGGTGCGTTTTTTTGCTTTTTCGCTGCCATTTTTTAGTATGTTTATAAGTTCGGCTTTATCATTTAGGAAAAAGTTACGTCGCTCGCGAATGGGCGCTAGACGTTCTTGTAGGCATTCTTCGAGAATTTGTTTTGTTGTGCTATCGCCCAAACCACCTCGTTGATAATGTTGTTTTAATTGTGCGATATGAGCTTTATCTTCACAGAACGCATCTAAGTAGGTAAAGACGACATTCCCTTCAACTTTACCGGGATCTTGTAGCCTAAGGTGGCTAGGGTCGGTATACATAGATTGCACAGATTTTCGAATCTCGTGACTGCTTGCGCCTAAATAAATGGCGTTACCCATCGATTTAGACATTTTGCTTTTGCCATCGGTGCTGGGCAGCCTTGGAGTATCGCTTAGTAACGCGGAACATTCTTGTAAGATCGGTTTATTAGCTAGCCGGTTCACCTTCCGCACAATTTCATTGGTTTGCTCTAGCATCGGCAATTGATCGTCGCCGACGGGCACGGTGTCGGCTTGAAAAGCCGTTATGTCTGCCGCTTGAGAAATAGGGTAGCTGAAAAAGCCAGCAGGAATCGACTGGCCAAACTGCTTGGACTGGATTTCATTTTTCACTGTTGGGTTACGCTCCAAACGGGCGACGGACACTAAGTTGGAATAATACATAGTGAGCTCCGCTAACGCGGGCAGCTGAGATTGCAGACAAATGGTGGTCATGGATGGGTCTATGCCGACTGCCAAATAGTCAGCGACGACGTTCAAGATATTGCTGGCCACTTTATCTGGGGAAAAGCCATTATCGGTTAAGCCCTGCATATCAGCGACTAAGATAGTTTGATCGTGCAGGTATTGCAGCTCAACTCTGTGTTGCAGCGAGCCGACAAAATGCCCGAGGTGCAATGGGCCAGTGGCGCGATCGCCAGTTAAGATGGTTCTGTGGGTATTGTGCATGTTTATCTCCGTAAAGGTTTGGGCCACCGGAGATAATCAAAGTCATATGAACACAGCTCAGCTACCTCTCGGCGGCTGGTGAACATAATGATTCAGCGCCGCTCTATTGAGAGCGCCACCAAAGGGTAATATAGGTTGAAGTTTGAATTAATACTTTCATGTTCAGTGCCTTAGCAAAGGGAAGTGCAGGGTGCAACATCGTTTAGATTTGCAACCTTTGGCATTCTTGTACTGCACTGATGCCTTCCTTGTTCGCACGAGCAAGCTTTTTGATATTACGCGGTAGGCAAGGTTGCTTGGATATATGCTGATCTATGAAAGCGAAAACCGTTATAATGAGTGGGTTCTAAATAAAAAGGCAATAAAATGAAAATTTGTGGTGTTGAGATCAAAGGCAATGATGCGGTTATTTGTATGCTTTCATTGTCAGATGGTGTGTTTAATATTCCTGACTGTCGGGTGTCTAAAGTGTCTATTGGCAACGCTAACGATACTCAACAAATGAGAGATTTTCAGTTTTCTTTCGCAAAACTGATGGAAGATTACCAGGTGGAGAGCGTAGTGATCCGTCAACGCCAAACCAAAGGTAAGTTCGCAGGCGGCGGTCATGGTTTTAAACTAGAAGCGGCTATTCAGCTGATTGAAAACTTGAATGTTGCTGTGGTTGCACCGAACGAAGTAAAAGAAAAGCTTTCACGTAACCCACTGCCTGTTAAATTTTCTGAAACTGGCCTGAGACAATACCAAGAAGTCGCGTTCGTAACTGCTTATGCGTGTGCTATGAGCCGCAAATAGTCGATGTATTAGTTCGACATATGAAAAATAAAAAAGCCATATTGCTCTTTGCGATATGGCTTTTTTGTTTGATGGGATATTTTAAGTTGCTGTAATAGAGATCGCTGCAATAGAAATAGCGTTAGTGAGACGCCTAGATCACTTAAGCGGATCGTTTTCTGGCAGCGCAGCGTGAATCCACAGCGCTAAACGCTTTTTAATACTTTTACCGTCGGCTTTGTCGACCGGAAGAGGGGTAATTTGGCGTGCTTCCACTAAAAATAAATACAGCGCTTTGGCTTTGGTAGGTAGAGTTGTACCTTGATCAGCGAGTTGGTATCCCTGCATTTCAGCCATTTTACAGCCAACTTCTAATGCTTTTTTGAGCAATTTGTCTTCATTTTTTAACTTCGTTGCCTTCGACATACATCCACCATTATCACTAATAAATCATACTGTTAGTATATCGAAAGTGATACGTTGCAGTGTTTATGATCAATAAACTGCAGACTTTATCAGGTGTTAGTCTGCGGAGTGTGGACTATCTCACGTTCTTCGGGCGATCGTTGTGGGCCTATTTGATATAGGAATTGAGAACATTTAACACCACTTCAAAATCTTGTTCTCTTTTTTCAAGGCTTTCTTCTTCCACTACATGCTCAACTAAGTGGCCCTTAATCACTTCTCGCATTAGCCCATTCACAGCACCTCGAACCGCGGCAATTTGCTGCAAAACCTCAGTACATTGATGCTCTTGATCCAACATCTTCTGTAAGCCATTGAGTTGGCCTTGAATTTTGCTGACACGAGTTTTTAGCTTCTTTTGATCTCGGCTGGTATGGGACATAGCGTTCTCTCTTGATGTTGGTTCGCAGCAAGCTGTTTAACGTTAATTTAGCACTCTTACTATACTGGGGGGTAGTATTTAATACTGGGGGGGAGTATAGTCTCGGCCTCTTTTGACTACAACGAATCTTGTTATGATGGAATTCACTAATCTATTGCAAAGCGGTAACGCTTGGTTTTTTATTCCCAGCGCAATTTTGCTGGGAGCACTGCATGGGCTTGAGCCGGGCCATTCGAAAACAATGATGGCGGCGTTTATTATTGCGATTAAAGGGACTGTGAGACAGGCGGTGATGCTGGGCTTGGCAGCGACAATCTCTCATACTGCAATCGTGTGGTTGATTGCCTTTGGTGGAATGTATGTCAGCCAAAAATTTACCGCGGCATCAGTAGAACCTTGGATGCAGTTAATTTCTGCTGTGATCATTCTCGGTACCGCGACTTGGATGTTTTTCAACACTTGGAATGAAGAGCGCAATTGGCACAAAGCCCACGCGCATTGCGGGCATGATCACAGTCACGATGATAACCATAGCCACGATCATCATCACAGTCACGGCGAGTTAGACGACCATTCTCATCCGCATAGTCATGATCATAGCCATAGTCACGATCACGATTCGCCAGAGTATCAAGATGCACACGAGCGAGCACACGCACGTGATATTGAACGTCGATTCGCCAAGCGTGCAGTGACCAATGGGCAAATCATCTTGTTTGGCTTAACGGGCGGTTTGATACCCTGTCCTGCTGCCATCACAGTATTGTTAATTTGTATTCAGCTGAAAGCATTGGCGTTGGGAGCAACCATGGTTGTGTCGTTCAGTGTTGGTTTAGCGATCACATTAGTGACCGTTGGGGTAGGCGCTGCCCTCAGCATGAAACACGCAACTAAGCGCTTTAGTGGCTTACAAAACCTTGCTCGCCGCGCGCCTTATTTTTCAAGTGTCTTGATCGCTTGTGTTGGCATTTATATGGGGATGCACGGCTATCTTTCTCTGACGCACTAAATCGCACAGAGATAATCACGTTTCAAAGGGCCATAAGAGTGATCTAGCGCTCGTTTTTCGGTGTTTTTGTCTTGCTTGATAGGCCTAAAATGCCATTTTTATTATTTATTAAAATACGAACTCCTAATGTATTTATTTTAATGATGATTTAGGGGGCTGTTTGAAAAAAAAACAGCTCCCACCTTTAACTCGGACACTAGGTTAGTTATTTCTCATAGTTTCAATGTGTTACATATCTTTAAATGACTGATAATATAATCAATATTACTTTTTCTCTTTAGTGGTCATTTGTATGGCTGATTGAAAGGGCGTACCATTTGTGGCAGATTTTTAACCTGCGTGTCTATATGTTATTACAAGAGAAAATTCTACATACCCTCAAAACTTCATTTGGTAATGCTATCGAATGGTACGATTTTTGTCTTTTCGGCTATTTTGCTTCCACTATTGGCAAAGTTTTCTTCCACAGCCAAAGCAGCTTCAGCAGTCTTCTCCTGGCATTTGCCACCTTCGCCGTTGGTTTCCTCGCTCGCCCACTTGGTGGATTTGTATTTGGCTGGATCGGTGACAGAATCGGTCGTCATTACAGCATGAACCTCGCCATCATCATGATGGGCATTTCTACTCTCGCGGTTGCTGTTCTTCCGGGTTACCAAACCATTGGTATTATGGCGCCTATCTTGTTGGTGCTGATCCGAATCATGCAGGGGCTATCTGCTGGTGGGCAATTCGCGAGCTTGATCGTGGTGACCACAGAAGACAAGAAACTCGACAATAAAGGCTTTTATTCTGGCGTTGCACTTACCGTTTCGGTATTGGGCTTTTTGCTCGCGTCTGGAATTAGTTATTTGGTAGTAAATTTCTCTCCACCTGAATACTTAACTTACGCATGGCGCATGACCTTCGCTATCGGCGGCGTGCTGTTAGCAATCTACTTTTTCCTTGTTCGCTCTGAGATACAAAAAGAATTCACCTCTTTTGAGCCAGACACAACCAAAGCCAACAAAAATACTTTCCAGCTGTTATGGCAAGATCACAAAGCACGCTTCGTTATTTCGACGCTGCTGGCTGCGGTACTATGTGTGATTTTCTACCTAGATTTTGTCTATTTGATTACTTTTTTCACCACTTACGACGGCCTTTCGCTGAACCAATCTCTGATCATAAATAGCGTCGTGTTAGCGGTGGCGTGCGTCCTTTATCCATTCTGTGGTTTATTGTCGGATAAATATGGCCGCGCCAATGTCACTATCGTCGGTCTGGTATTGCACTTGTTGCTACTTTACCCAATGTTCCAATTGCTTTTGTCGCACAATGTAGCGCACATCTATTTGGGCGCATTGATGATGACGGTTCTTTTGTGTGTAATTCAATCTGCCGCCACGCCAATCTTCTCTGAAATATTTCCTAAGTCGGTGCGCAGCAGCGGATGCTGTGCTAGTTATGGCTTGGGCGCTGCAATCAGTGGTTTCGCTCCGATGCTTGCCACTCAGCTCACTCACTACAATGTACATTCTCTAATGTATATTTTCCTAGTGACATTGGTGGTGGGGATTGCCTGCGTAGTGCCTCTTACTATTAAGAGCGACAAGCTGCAACTTGTGCAGCAACAACCGGCTTAATCGTCTTAGTGATGCTTTCACAAGGATGTGAAAGCTGCTCAGATATAACTTCTATCCTTAGTGTAAATGTCTGGGCCCCACTTATCGTCGTTATGGTTGAATTAGCCGGACACTTTAATAAAATTTACTTGTTTTTCAGACTCCTCGCTTCGGGTAGCTTATCTAGGCAGCCTTGATAGGCTTCTCATAATCAAAGAAAACCTGCATTGTACTATCTGGTTCCAAGCCTTTTACGCGGGTAAACTTCATTAGAATCAGCCTTTATTATCAGATGACAAGAACTAAAGACTGAGGTCATAGTACGTCCTTGGCGAACATGGGGTAATCAAGATATATGCTATTAAGAAAAGCGCACGAAAGTGAATTAGATTCAATTTATCTTATGGGGTTTGATGTGTGGGGAGATAAGCTTTCTCGTAGCGAGTATCTCAAGGGTTGTCAAAATAGCCCAAAATACCGATCTGGAGCTTGGTATGTCTTGGTCGTCGATGATATTCCCGTATCTTCTCTGATTGTTTACTCAGAGCAGTTTGGCCTGAGCAAACGTTGTGTGGGTATTGGCTCTGTCGCGACCCACCCTGAAATGAGAAGGCTAGGGTTCGCGTATCATCTGGTCGAAGGCGTGACTCAGCGGCTACTCAGCGATACAGGTGTTGATGTTGTTTTCCTCCATTCAGATATACAGCACATTTTTTATCAGAAGCTAGGTTATAGCACTATTGCGGAAACAGACTGTATGTATATCTCCCGCCAGCACGCTGAGTTTCAAGGTTCAATTCCATCCTACTTCTAGTCGAAGGTAGATTAAGTGATCTTTCTTTTTTTTAAAGCTGTTATATTTCACTGATTATCAATGAGATAAGATTCCGGTTGTGTTAGGTTGTTAAAATTTAACGAGTTAAATAGGGAGATACTTTTGAAGGCTTACTTGATCTTAGATTTCGAAATTGCCGATATCGCGGCTTTTATGGAATATGTAGAAAAAATTCCAGCGTATATTCGTAAACATGTAGGGCGTTACTTAGTGGAAGGCGTAGTTCCAGAAGTGCTCGAGGGAGATTGGCAGCCAAGCACAATTGTTGTTCTAGAGTTTGAAACACAAGCGAATGCTGACGGTTTTCTTTCTGATCCAGAAGTAAAGCAACTCTTCGCGATACGACATAAAAATACCAAAAGTAACCTCATTAAAGTGACCGGCGGATCGTGGAGAGATGCATTGCCAGTTAGTGCTTAAGTGGTTCGTGGTCATCGAAGGCATAGCGCTTTCTCACCTAGTCACCTTCACATTGAAAGTCATCCTTTGTCTATACTAGGTTGTAGCATTCTAACATTTTGGTAAAGGAACATGACTCCGAGGAATATCCATGGTGACTGGACCATGAGCTTTGAAAATCGAATAGTTAAAACTGAATTAACTGGATCTTTCAATCAAGAGGCAACCGTAGTCTATGTCAACGAAATGAAAGAGCATGTACTTTCATCACCCGGTGGTCTTTCTTTGCCGTGGGGAATTCTGCAAAATTGTCAACATTGGGATATGGCGTCATTAGATGCTTGGGGGAGTGCTAACGAGGGGGCTCACTGGTTCATGGAACATAACTGCATTGTTATTGCTTTTGTTTTTTCAAAAAAGGTCCAGCAATTTGCAGTAACGCAAGGGTTAGATCAGCACGAAGTTATACAGTTTTTTTCCGATTATGACGAAGCCTATCAAGTGTGCCTCGATAAAATCGCCGCCGCTCAAAGTCAGCAAGACAAACAATAAATGCTAAGCAGTGAATAAGTGGGTTTGTTGCTAAAGCTTGTGTCATAAATAAAATTTAGCGGATTAGACGGATTAGACGGATTAGACGGATTAGACGGATTAGACGGATTAGACGGATTAGCTGCAATCTCTCTTGTATTCCTACAGCAATATGCAGTAATGCTGCTCTCGGTCACTCAGTGATAACAAAAAATTATTAAAACAAGAATATTTGATAATTTCAAACCCGATCGTACTAAGCGTAATCTTTACTCATCGCAGAGAACATCAACTAGCAAAAGGCATGTGCCTTTCTGTGTTGTTCAATTCATAAAGAGTAAAGAGGTTAATATGTCTACTCCGTACCCACGTAATTTTTCTCACATTGGTATTTCGGTACCGGATTTAGAAGCAGCAGTAAAGTTCTATACGGAAGTTCTCGGCTGGTATTTAATTATGGAGCCGACCGAAATCGTTGAAGACGATAGCGCGATTGGTGAAATGTGCACTGATGTTTTTGGTGCTGGGTGGGGCCGTTTCCGCATTGCACATTTGTCGACAGGCGATCGTATTGGTGTTGAGTTGTTTGAGTTCAAAAACCAACAGAACCCAGAAGACAACTTCGAATATTGGAAAACTGGCATCTTCCACTTTTGTGTGCAGGATCCTAACGTTGAAGAGTTAGCGGAAAAAATCGTCGCAGCGGGCGGTAAAAAACGCATGAAAGCACCCCGTTTCTACTACCCAGGAGAAAAGCCGTATCGCATGATCTACATGGAAGACCCATTCGGCAATATCCTAGAAATTTACAGCCACAGTTACGAACTGCATTACTCGGCAGGGGCGTATAAGTAAGGCTCGCTAGGATTAATTGATGGAGACAAGCGCGGGCGGTTGCCCGCTCTTTCTGTGCAGCAGTAGGCGACGTATGACTATCCAGTCACAGATTATTTATCGGACTCATAATCGTGTTTTATCTCGCGAGCCAATTTCCAAGCCGTTTCACGAAAGGTGCTAAAATCGTCATTAGCAAGGGAGGTGTTTTTAAGGTAAACATCGTTGAGCGACCCCATACCACCATACGCCCTTAATCCAGTGAAAGGCTCATATTAATAAAGTCTTTTTTAAACCCTGATTTTTCGTAGGCTCGAATCGCGTTTTGGTTCTCGGCATAAACATCTAAATGAAATTGGTCGACATGTCTTTCTTTGCTCCATTGTATGAGAGAGTCGATGAGTATTTTGTTTACACCTCGTCCTCTAAACTCGCTATCGACATACATAAATCCCAAATATGAGTGTTTATCGTGCAGGAAGCACAGTTTAGATTCTCGGATCTCAGCATAGCCAGAGCCAATAAGTAGATTGCCTACTTCTGCAATCATTAGCGCAACGTTGTCTGCGGTGATGAGGGCGTTGAGATCGTAATAGCAAATGTCTGCCTCTTTCAGCTGGCTATTATATGGGCGTTCAGCTTCTATGACGCGCTGTTCAAACTTGAGTAGAGTAGGGATGTCATCGAGAGTGGCTTCCCTTAGCGTTATTTCCTGCATATATACCTTGAGTTATTAATGAGTTATCTCGTGGACTAACTCACCTTAACATTATCGGTGTATTATTGATTGAGATATTGCTGTGTCATTGCAGGATATGAGGAATTGTCGTGATTAAGGATGAAGAGGTCTATGCTTGGAGGGGAGTAACTAGGTACTAGGTAAGGCAACCGCAATGGTCACCTTACCTTAAGATTAGCTATTTAAGCTCGTTCAACTTTAGTGTAGTCGAGGGTGTTTTCTTTCGGCGACGATTGGATCTGCATCACCTCACTGCCCTTGTAGCGCAAAATATAAATAAAGCAGGCGAAAAATAATCCAATCACTAGGGCTCCAACCCATTGAATCTCTAGGAAGTTCAATTTAAACAATAAGGTCAGAACTGAAAGTGCTACGATATTAAAGACGACATACTTAGTCTTACCAAAGCGAGCAATGGTAATGTTTAAGTTGTCGGTATACAGGCGCACTAGGGAATCTAGTGAGTTAATCACAAACAAAATTCCGACCGTAATCATGGCAATATTGTAAATACCAGAAGCGTTTAAGTTATGCAGATGGTAGTAGTATAGAATCGAAAACCAGATAGCAATTGGGATCGAAGGGAATACCAGCATGGAAGAAAACAGCTGCCACGTTTTTAAACCACTGACGAATCGTGAAGTAAATTGACCAATCATCAAACTCCATGAGAACCACCAGAATAGATAAAACGCGTGATTATCATTCATTGGTAAGATGAAGTGGTTAATGTGGGCAAAATACCCACCGATCAGTGACAGTGTTGAGAAGAATTCCCCAGTTCCACCTTGATGGCCAAATGCACTAATCCACATGAAGGCAATCAGAGCAACAAACAACCATGTCGACCCTAGGCTTAGATATTTGACATAACGCAGGCTGGTACTGGAGTACACGGAGACTGCAATGGCAATAAAGACTATCAGGTAAAAGGTCGGAATAATGGTTTTACCATCGCCAATTTCTGGCATATACCAAGGAAGGTTCGACAACAATAAATAAGCCGTGAACGCACAGGTACCAATGATAACGACATTGTTCACCAACTTGATTATTGGGATTTCGAAAAACTTAACTTTCGGCTCAATAATACAGAAATAGAAGCAGGTTAAAAAATAAAAGCCCCAAATCAAAAAGCCCCAGAAACCAAACTCTAACGCCAGTGGATTGGTAAAGCTGTACTCAGGATGAGCCACCAAGTTCGCATAACCGCCGAATTCCGTCAGTGGGAACATGATAAGGCCAACATCTAGCCCTGAAGTGAATAATATGGTGATGAAGGTAAAAGTTTTAACCGGTGTAACACCAATACAGGTGACGTTCCCCCAGCGTAGCAAAACAAAAACAATTGAAGTAAAAGTAAAAATAAGCCCAAGGCTTAGCCATAGGTTCATGATTGGTTCTCCTTGTAACCGAACTTATATCGGAACAAAGCTTAATGAATTTCAGAATACCTATCTGGAAATCAGTAAACCTTGTAATAAAACCCCATAAAATGGAGGCTTACTGATGTTTAACCAGTAAGCCTCCGTTCCAGAGGCATGAAAGCAAGCCGAGATTAACTCTTGGCTGTTGAAATAGAGCGTTGGTTCTCAGCCCATCCTTCTGAAGTGGTGACTTCCACTTGAGATAAAGGCGTTAGGGGGGGGTGATTCAAAATCATATCCGCGGCTTTTTCCGCCACCATAATCGTTGGCGCATTGAGGTTGCCGTTTGGAATCGTTGGGAAGATAGATGAATCGACAACTCGTAAATTCTCGATGCCGCGCACACGTGTTTCTGGGTCGACTACTGACATCTCGTCGGTGCCCATTTTGCACGAACAGCTAGGGTGATAAGCACTTTCAACGGAAGAGCGTACAAACGCATCGATTTGCTCATTGGTTTGTACTTGTTTACCCGGTTGAATCTCATCATCTCGGTATGCATCAAACGCGGGTTGTTCAATGATTTCGCGGGTTAAGCGAACACATTGTCTAAAGCCTTCGATATCATCTTGATGCTGAAGATAGTTGAACTGAATTTTTGGTGCTTGATGAGGATCAGCGCTAGTTACATGGACGAAACCACGACTTTTTGGTTTGTTGTGTCCAATATGAACTTGGAAACCATCGCCATCAAATGCACTGCGGCCATCATAACGCATCGCTGCAGGTAAAAAGTGATACTGAAGATCAGGCCACTCAACTCCTGGTTTGGAGCGAATAAAGCCGCAAGATTCGAAATGGTTCGTTGCGCCTAGACCTTTTTTGAATAGTATCCAGTTGAGGCCGATTTTTAACTTGCTCAATGGATCGAGCTGACGATTAAGCGTGATCTTTTGTTTGCACTTATATTGGAAATAGAACTCCAAGTGATCTTGAAGGTTCTCGCCAACACCTGGCAACTCATGCTCAACTGGGATCCCAGCTTGCTCCAGCACATCTGAGCGACCAATGCCTGATAGCTGTAACAGGTGCGGAGAGCCTATCGAGCCTGCACTCAAGATAACTTCTCGATTGCACTTTAACGTATGCTTTTGGCCTTTTTGCTCGTAAACAATACCGACGGCTTTTTTATCTTCCAGCAATACTTTATGAACTAAAGCATGGGTGATGATGGTCAGATTTGGTCGGTGCTTGACTGGTTTCAAGTAGGCATTGGCAGTCGACCAGCGACGTCCTTTATGGACGGTCATGTGCATCGCGCCAAACCCTTCTTGAAGGCGGCCATTGTAGTCATCGGTTTTAAAGTATCCCGCTTGCTCACCCGCATCGATAAATGCGCGGTAGAGTGGATTCTTCATTTCGTTACCGTTGTTGACGTTTAATGGACCTTGGCTGCCACGGTAGTCATCGCCACCTTGAAACCAAGTTTCCGCTTTTTTAAAGTATGGCAAGCAGTGAGCATAGCTCCAGTCATTGGCGCCATGTTGTTCCCATTCATCAAAATCTTTAGCATGGCCTCTCACATACACCATACCATTGATTGAAGACGAGCCGCCCAACACTTTGCCTCTTGGACAGTGCATGCTGCGCTGATCTAAATATGGCTCAGGTTCAGAATGAAACTGCCAAGCATATTTACTGCTGTTCATTGGAATGGAAAGAGCCGTTGGCATTTGGATAAAAATACTCTTATCACTACCCCCTGTTTCTAGGAGGACCACTTTATTTTCCGGATTAGCAGATAAGCGGTTGGCCAGCACACATCCCGCAGAACCTGCGCCGACGATAATATAATCAGGTGTCATCATTGTTCCTAAAAAGGGCTTTCCAGAGGGTTTAATCCAACATAAATGGATTTGGTTTGAGTGTAAGCTTGCAGTGTCTCTAAACCATTTTCCCGTCCGATACCCGACAGCTTGTAACCACCGACTGGCATTTCTGCTGGAGAGGCACCATAGGCATTAATCCAACAAATCCCAGCTTGGATTTGGTGAATCACGCGATGTGCAGTTTGAATGTTTTGAGTAAATACACCCGCAGCCAAGCCATATTCCGTATCGTTAGCGCGCTCGATGACTTCTTGCTCATCTTTAAAAGTAAGCAGGCACATGACTGGGCCAAAGATTTCTTCGCGCACAATTTTCATTTGGTCATCACAATCAGCGAATACGGTTGGCGCGACAAAATACCCTTGTGGCGCACTCTCTGGCTGTAGCGCAGCGCCGCCAGTTAGCAGAGTTGCGCCTTCTTCGATACCTGATTTGATGTAATCAAGGACTAAACTGTGATGCTTTTTAGAGATAAGAGCACCAAAGTTAACCTCAGGATCCATAGGGTCGCCAGCAATAATGTTGTTTTGGATGCGCTCTACCAGGCGCTCAACAAAGGCTGGGTAGATATCTTGGTGAACAAAGACACGGGTAGCGTTGGTGCAAATCTCACCTTGAGTATAAAAGTTACCTAGCATTGCAGCGGATACTGCTTGTTCGAGGTCAGCATCATCAAAGATGATGAGTGGCGATTTGCCACCGAGTTCCATCGTGACCGATTTCAGACTGGTCGCTGAAGCTTGCATCACTTTCTTACCAGTAGAAACTTCACCAGTAAAAGAGACTTTGGCAATATCAGGGTTGTGAGTTAGCCATTGGCCAACTTTAGCATCGCCTTGCACTACGTTGAATACGCCGTCAGGGAGTCCGGCTTCGGAAAATATCTCAGCCAATTTAAGCGCGCCCAGTGGGGTTTCTTCCGAAGGCTTAAAGATCATTGCATTGCCGCAGGCAAGTGCAGGCGCTGATTTCCAGCAAGCGATTTGCAGAGGGTAGTTCCAAGCGCCGATACCAGCACAAATACCTAGAGGTTCTTTGCGTGTGTAGTAAAAATCGCCGCCTAAATCTTGTTGTGATCCTTCAATACTCGGAGCAAGGCCTGCGAAAAATTCAATCGAGTCAGCGCCAGTCACAACGTCGACAACG
The DNA here is from genome assembly GCF_050337555.1 of Vibrio profundum. NCBI lineage: Bacteria > Pseudomonadati > Pseudomonadota > Gammaproteobacteria > Vibrionales > Vibrionaceae > Vibrio > Vibrio profundum. Next base: position 13,966 of record NZ_JAKJTA010000012.1, on the reverse strand, counting down.
GAGGCTTCTTGCCAAGGTTTTCCTGTGTCTAATACTTCAATTTCGGCCAGCGCATCATTATTTTCACGAAGTAATTGCACGGCTTTGTTGAGAATTCGTTGGCGTTCCATACCGCTCATCGCAGACCATGTAGCAAAGCCTTGTTGAGCACTTTTGATTGCCGCTTGTTGAATAGACTCATCAGCAACTTCAACCTGATAAATCACTTCTGCGGTGGCAGGGTTGATAACTTCGAAAAATTCTCCGGACTGATTACTTAGGGGTTGACCATGAATATAATTTTTATAACGTTGCATGTTTAGCCTTAGGATCACAAATGGCGCTATTCTATGCTAGTGCTCACAAAACTTCAAATCTGATACTTATACTTTCAAAAATGAAACCAAATAGGGTGAATGGAAAGATTTTTACTCTAGATCAGGGCGATCAGACGCGATTGCCTAAAGATATTTACTAAAGCTCAACAAATCTTCACAGCAACGGACCTATAAGCTTAACGTGTTAATCTATGGTTTAGCTGTAATGGATTTCCTTTCAATATGCATATAATCCTCTGGATTATACAGTCGGAAATCCTCTATACCGTGGGCGAATTCCAGTGGAAAAACTCCAAATTGGACGCATGAGCGTTTGATTATAACTTGATTCTAAGCTGCGCAGTTCAGAATTGAATTCAGGCATACCTAGCACCAAGAGTCCATCATGCGACATTTTTATTTCCCATTTCTCTTAGATTCGTTGCTCTGCCAAACGTAATCGCACTTATCTCGACTTTCCCTTTTTATAACGCTCTATATAAGCGAAATTTTACGTTTTTTTTATGCGAGATGGTTTTTCCAAAATAGCTTTTTTACGCCTAGAAATTTTATTCTGTGGCTCCCTAATCAAATAGGGGTAACTCATTGATACCACAGAACGGATATCAGTTTGGTCTTGCTTGGTTGCTGTTGAGATCTAGGGATGTGGTGTTTCTGTTTATTTTTATCGAATCTAGTTAAGAAGGAAATTGAGTCATGTTGTTGAGCACATTCGTTGGCAGTATCGGAGTATTGCTCGTGGCGTATCTGATTATTTGCTTATTTCGAATAGAACTTTAGGAGAGGTTATGAACGGTTCATTTATGGCGATTGGATTATTTATCGTATTGGTGATCATACTCGCTCCTCTCGTTGGGCGTTATATGTTCCATGTTTTTGAGCGTCATCCCAACACAGTTGAAGTTCGTTGGTTGGCACGTTGTGGTTTCGATTGCCAAGAGCAAGGGATAGGAGAATATTTAAAAGCAATTATTGCACTCACTCTCCTAGGTATTCTGTTGTTGATGATGCTCCTGATGGGGCAGGCGAGTTTGCCGGGTAATCCACTTCACTTTTCAGGACTCAGTTGGGATCTCGCGTTTAATACTGCAGTCAGTTTTGTAACCAACACCAATTGGCAGTCTTATTCTGGAGAATTGCAGCTTTCACCCTTGAGTCAAACGGTGGGGTTAACGGTGCAAAACTTTGTTTCAGCAGCCGTTGGTATGGCGGTAGCCATTGCAATTTTCCGGGGTATATCGAATCAAAGCACTCACAAGCTAGGTAATTTTTGGGTTGATCTGACTCGCGGTGTGTTATTCATTCTTCTCCCTCTTGCGAGCATTTTAGCTATTGCATTGGTTGGCCAAGGCGTACCTGAAACCTTGTCTGCCTCCCATGAGGTGACATTGCTTTCAGGGGTGAAATCTCTGGTCCATATGGGGGATGTCGCTTCTCAGGTTGCTATCAAACAACTTGGCAGTAATGGGGGGGGTTTTTATGGCAGCAACTCATCTTATCCTTTGGAAAACCCGACTCAGCTTAGTAATTTCCTTGAATGTTTCGCGATTATCCTGCTGCCAGCGGCAATGATTTTTACTTTTGGGTATTACATTCGCAATCATAAACATACGCGAACCCTTTTTATTACCATGACTGCCTTTTTATTGGTGTGGTTATTCGTAACCGTCGGTGTTGAGCTAGCGCCGGATCCCAGCCTGCATGGATTAGGGTTGGTGGACACTCAGCATTGGCTTGGTAAAGAGAGTCGATTTGGCCCTGCCTTAACAGCTTTGTGGGGAGTGGTGACAACGGCAACCTCGAATGGCTCTGTTAATGGTATGCACGACAGCATGTCAATCTTAGGGGGCATGATGGTTCTCTCCAATATGTTGCTTGGGAGCCTCTATTACGGTGGCGTCGGTGCCGGTATCTACGGCTTGCTCGTTTATATACTTCTGACCGTATTTATTGCTGGCTTGATGAGTGGCCGCACACCAGATTACTTAGGCAAGCGCATTGGCGCTTACGAAATCAAATGGATGATCGTTGCGATGTTGGTGATGCCTTTGGGCGTGTTGCTGCTGGCTTCTATTGCTTGGTTATGGCCCGGTTCTCACGCTGCAATGTTTAGCCACGGCGCACATGGAATCACTGAGTGGTTGTATGCCTATACCTCGGCTGTTGGTGACAATGGCTCTGCCTTTGCCGGATTTGGGGCAGATATGCCGATTCACAACGTCTTATTGGCTATTGGTATGCTGCTCGGGCGCTTTGGGATCATGTTCCCGATGTTGTTGATAGCCGCGAAGATGGCGCAGCAACCAAAAACCACAGGAGGGGAGCTACCCGTATCGGGGCCACTGTTTGGAGGCTTGCTCTCTTCAGTGATTATTGTGGTCGGTGGGCTTAGTTTTCTTCCCGTCCTTGTACTTGGCCCTGTGGCCGAATATCTCATGATTCATGGTTAAGGAGTTGTATTATGTCTGTAATCGAACATCAAAGTGAATGGCAGCAGAAAGAACAGCACCAGCCACATCAGCAGCAAGAACATCAGCCTCAACAACAGCAACAACAAGAAGGAGCGCAGAACTCAGCCAAGGGGAGGATTTTGAAATCGGCTTTAAAGCAAACGCTGATCAAGTTAAACCCGAAATATCTATGGGATCAACCCGTGTTATTGGTCTTGGAGGTTGCTGCCGTATTAAGTTTGATCGTGACCTTATTTGCGCCGCAGGCACAGTTAGGTGGAACTCAAGCTGTGGCTTGGCAGTTGACCGGTTGGCTATGGGCTACCTTGTTGTTCGCCAATTTCAGCGAGGCGTTAGCCGAAGGGCGTGGTAAAGCGCGCGCGGATAATCTTAGGGATGGGATGGCAAACCTTCTGGCCACCCGTTGTATTGACGGCGGTCAGGGCACCGAGGTGGTTGCCGCGACAGCTCTTCGCAAAGGCGATATCGTGATCGTGAAGTCTGGTGAAATGATCCCCGCGGATGGCGAAGTGATTGAAGGTATCGCCGCCGTGAATGAAGCCGCGATCACTGGCGAGTCTGCCCCTGTAATTCGAGAATCCGGTGGCGATCGCTGCGCAGTGACGGGCAATACCATGGTGGTTTCTGACTGGATTCGCATTAAGGTCACGGTTGAGCAAGGGTATTCAACCTTAGATCGCATGATCGCCTTAGTTGAAGGGACCAAGCGTCAAAAGACGCCCAATGAGATAGCGCTCAATGGTTTGCTGATCGGCTTAACCCTCATCCTCTTAGTGGTCGTTCTCACTCTGCCGGTGTTCGCTAATATGGTTGGTGGTCATCTTCCTTTGTTATTTCTAATTGCTTTGGTGATTACTTTGATCCCAACCACGATAGGGGGGTTACTTTCTGCTATCGGGATCGCTGGAATGGATCGCTTGATTCGCTGCAATGTGGTGGCAAAATCGGGTAAAGCGGTGGAAGCCGCAGGCGATGTACAGACCTTGCTACTGGATAAAACAGGCACCATTACCTTTGGTAATCGGATGGCCGATGAGTTTATTTGTGCCCCTGATGTCGATAAACAATATCTTGCCGAAGTGGCCTGCTTAACCTCATTAAGTGATGATACTCCTGAAGGAAAATCGATCGTCGATCTAGCGCAATCGGCCTATGGCTTGAGTCGAGAGTTACCTAGGGGAGCCGAGTTCGTGCCTTTTACTGCAGAAACACGCTCGTCAGGTATCGATTTCTCAGGGCGAAAACTGAGAAAAGGGGCAGTGGATGCGATGGCGGCGTGGGTCGGTTTGAGCATGGAGACCCTTCCTCCTGAGTTGAAGCAAACGGTCAACAGCATTGCGCAATCAGGCGGGACGCCACTCCTCGTCGCGGAAGAGGGACGATTACTAGGAGCGATTCACCTTAAAGACGTGATCAAGCCTGGTATACGTGAACGCTTTGCTGAGCTTCGTCAGATGGGGATCCGCACTGTGATGGTGACTGGCGATAACCCGCTTACCGCAGCCGTCATTGCCGCTGAATCTGGCGTGGACGACTTTATCGCCGAAGCGACACCCGAGAAGAAGCTCAATTATATTCGCCAAGAGCAGCAGGGTGGCAACATGGTCGCTATGTGTGGGGATGGTGCCAACGATGCGCCAGCGCTGGCGCAAGCAGACGTTGGTGTTGCGATGAATGATGGCACTCAGGCGGCACGTGAGGCCGCGAATATGGTGGACCTGGATTCTGATCCAACCAAACTTATCGACGTCGTCGGGGTTGGGAAGCAACTACTCGCGACCCGTGGAGCACTCACCACGTTCTCTATTTCGAATGATATCGCCAAATACTTTGCGCTGTTACCCGCTTTGTTTATCGGCATTTACCCTTCTTTGTCGGCGCTGAATGTGATGCAGCTTCACAGTGCATCGAGCGCCATGCTATCAGCCATCATCTACAATGCGTTGATTATATTGGCGCTGGTTCCACTGGCATTGAAAGGGGTGAAGGTCAAACAAGTGAGTGCAGCTAGTTTCTTGAGCCACAATCTATTGATTTATGGCCTAGGAGGCATTATTGCGCCTTTTATTGGCATCAAGTTATTGGACATGGCGTTAGTCGCATTGGGTTGGGTTTAGGAGAATGGATATGATCAAGAGCTTTAAAGAATCAGGGTTGTTATTAGTTATGATGACATTGCTAACCGGGGTGTTTTATCCTGGATTGATCACAGCAGTTAGTCAGTTGGTTTGGCCATTTCAGGCCAATGGCAGCCTAATGCAGGATAGCCATGGAGTCACGCGGGGCTCTTACTTGCTGGGGCAGGCGTATCCACAATCAGGCTACTTTCATCTTCGTCCGTTGACAGGGCAAGATAACGGCGGGAGGGGAAATCTGGCGGTTTCCAGCGAGCAAAGACGCCAATTTGAAGCGGCACATGCGAAGCCAAATATGCCCGCAGTGTTGGCAACGGTTTCTGCCAGTGGGGTTGATCCTGACCTACCTTTTGATGCCGTCGTCTATCAAGTTCCGAGAGTGGCGAAAGAGCGTCACCTTTCGCTGAGCCGAGTTAACTCCTTGGTTCAAAGCCAGATCCTAGGGGGGATGTTAGGGCCTAGGTATGTTAACGTGATGCGCTTAAATCAAGAATTAGACAAGATAAGCGGTATCCATTAATGAGAGATGAAGCCAGAGCAGATGCTCTTCTGTCGACCGTTGAAGAACCAAACCGAGGGCGTTTGACCATCTTTTTGGGCGCGGCTCCTGGGGTGGGCAAAACCTATAGCATGCTACAGGCTGCAAAAGAGCAAGTCGCGGCAGGGCGTCAGGTACTGATTGGGGTGGTGGAAACACACGGACGGCAGGATACGGCGGCTCTGGCTCAGGGGATGGATCGCATCCCCTGTGAGATTCACCAATATCGGGGAAAGTCCTTAGCCGAATTCTCCCTAGATGGAACCGTTGAAGCACGGCCAGATCTGTTAATTCTTGATGAACTGGCACACACCAATGTGCCGGGTAGCCACCATCAAAAACGCTATCAGGATGTAGAGGTGTTGCTTAACGCAGGGATCGATATCTTCACCACACTGAATGTTCAGCATTTGGCAAGCCTACATGACACGATCAAACAGCTCACTGGTGTCGAGGTTCGAGAGGAAGTCCCCGATACCTTACTAGAAACGGCGTTTGAGATTAAGCTGGTGGATCTCCCTGTGCGGGAGCTTCTGGGGAGGCTGGAAGCAGGCAAAGTGTATGTGCCTCATCAAGCTCGGGCGGCGATGAGTTCTTTTTTCACTCACGGAAACTTATCGGCGCTAAGGGAATTAGCCCTGCACACTGCAGCTCAGTGTGTCGACAGACAAACACAGCTTCTTAGAACTGCAAAAGGAGACGCTCAAACCGCGATTGTCCCTCACTTGTTGGTCTGCATTGAATCGAGTGAAGAGTCTGAAACTTTGATTCGACGGGGACACCAGTTTGCAAGATTGCGGCACCTTTCGTGGTCGGTGGTTGCGTTTGGTAAGGAGGCGCGATCGTCGGAGTCTGCCAAAGCCCTGGAATTGGCTCGAGAGCTAGGTGCGGATGTCGAAATCCTATATGGCCCAGATCGGTCTAAAGCTGTTCGGGAGGTGGCGAGGCGACGAAAAGTAACTGCATTAATGGTGGCAAACCGACGAGCTTCTTGGTTGCGTAAGGGCGTTGGGCAACAACTGCAAGGCGCTGACGACCCGTGGATGCTGGTATTAGTTCCTGCGCCTAAACCGAACAAGCGGCGTATACAGCGAGACGAACCAAGCGATCTTAGAGACTACCTGCAAGCATTGATTGTGATGGCGATAGCCAGTTTGGTTGCTTTTCCATTTCGACATTTGCTGACTCTCTCGGATCTGTCGATGATTTATCAGGTCGGCGTGCTGGTGGTCGCCGTTCGTACTCGATTAAGAACGACTATATTTGCCGCTATCGTTGCCTTTTTGTGTTTTAACTTTTTCTTTACCGCGCCTTACTTTCAGTTCTTTATTGAACATCGCTCTGACACTATTACCGCCTTAGTGTTTTTGTTGTTTGCTCTATTTACGGGGCATTTAGCTTCTCGGCTGCGTAAGCAGGTGCTCCGTCTTCGGTATAGCAACCACTTTTCAATCAGCTTGTTGGAGTTTAGCCGCTCTTTGTCTTCACAGCTTACCCAGCATGACTTCCTTGAAGAAGGGGGAAGGCAGCTTTCTCAGGCATTGGGGTTAGACGTCATAGTGATGGGCACCGATCCAGAGCAGGGGCTGTACACCGTGAGCCGATCATCCCCGGGCGCTGGTATTACCGTGAAAGCGCAAACGGCCGCCAATTGGTGTTTGAATAACGGCGAAGCGGCCGGCTTTTCTACCAATACTCTTAATAGCTGTAACTGGTTGTTCTTACCTTTAAAACTTAATGATGGCCAAGTCAATCAGGTGGTGGGGATTCGAGGTGATGCCTCATTGCAATCCATCCAGCGTCGCAACCAACTGGACTCTTGGCTTGAGGTTTGGCGACAAGCGCTTTCTCAGAGTTTTCTCAGAGAGGCATTGGCTGAGGAGCGCCTCAAAAGCGAAACTGAACAATTGCGCGCCGTATTACTGTCTTCTATCTCTCATGATCTGAGGACGCCATTGACAACACTCATCGGTAGCACAGAGAGTTGGTTGAGCTACCACCCTCAGCTGAGTGAAGAAGAGCAAGTGAGTCTCATTGAAGGCGTGTCTACCGAGGGCAAGCGGTTGCATCGCTATGTGACTCATCTTCTGGATATGACGAGGATCGGTCAGGGGGAGTTAACGCTTAATTGCCAGCCCGCAGAGATAAAGCAGCTACTTAGCAACGTGATTGAGAGGCTTACAGTGGATTTAAAGCCTTTTCAATTGGTCACTCATGTGGATGAGGGTATTCCTGTTTTAAATGTGCAGAGCTCATTTCTAGAACAATCTTTAGTCAATGTATTGGATAATGCTCGTCAGTGGAGCAAAGCGGGTGACAAAATTAGTATAGAGATACGTAAACAGGAAGATGCGCTGAAAATTGAAATCTACGATCAAGGGCCCGGTATTTCCCCGTCCCTTCGTAAGCAGATTTTTGAACCGTTTTTTACGACGCGAAAAAGGGATCGCGGCCAAGGGGGGAGTGGTCTTGGGCTGGCGATTGCAAAAGGAATGATTCAGGCGCATGGTGGCACGATTAAAGCGTTGGCGTGCAATAAGGAGGATGGGTATACAACTTGTATCCAGATCCAACTTCCCTTAGATCAAAACGGCTTGGAGAGCAGACAATGAAAATTTTGGTGATTGATGATGAACAAGCGATCCGAACCTTTCTCCGAATTAGCCTAAAAGCCGAAGGTTATGAGGTGCTTGAGGCAGAGTCTGGTGAGCAAGCATTGGTGGACTGCGCCCAGCATTCTCCAGACTTGGTGTTATTAGATTTAGGGCTGCCTGATATGGATGGTGTGGAAGTATTGAATACCTTACGTCAATGGAATGAGGTACCGGTGTTGGTGATTTCAGCACGTAGCCAAGAAAGTGAAGTCGTGCGACTGTTGGAAGCCGGAGCTAATGACTATGTCATTAAGCCTTTCGGGGTTAGAGAGCTTCTGGCTCGGATAAAAGTGCTATTTCGTGACGTTCAGAAGACACCAACGACTCATCGTATTCACGTTCGAGATCTCTGCCTTGATTTGTTCAACCACCGGTTAGAGCGAGGCCAGCAGCAGATACATTTGTCGAAAAAGGAGTTTACCCTGTTTGAACATCTGGCTCGTCATGGCGGAAAATTGGTGACTCAGCAAACGTTACTAACCGCCATTTGGGGAGCCTCGCACAAAGACGACAGCCACTACCTGCGGATTTTGGTCGGGCAACTCCGAAAAAAACTCGGCGATGATGCTCAGCATCCTTACTATATTGAAACGGAAACAGGGATAGGCCTCAGGCTACGAATGGACGAAAAGTAAGCGTCGCATTTTAGGGTTGTCTCTTGGCCACTCGCGGATGCGAATTCCTAGGACAACCCTCTATTTCTAGCGCGTTATTAGACCTGCGCGTAACTAGCTTGAACGATTACGTTGCTTGGGGTCATCGCTGAGATATTCAACAAACTCGACCTCAAAACCAGCCGGATCCATGAAATAAATATTTTTTCGATGCGGCTCTGCTGCGCCTTCCTTCGCAATGGGGAAACCCGCTTGCGCGAGCCGATTTATCACGGCATCGATATTATTGGTCACATAGGCAAAATGGCCTAGTCCCACTTGGTGACCGGATAAATCTCGATTTTCTCCTTCACCATGATCACTCATTGCAATGTATTGATACTCATCGCCAAAATGCAGCCAGTTGCGCGCTTTACCGTACCATTCTCCTCGTCCTTCATCTCGCACATACCAATGGGGAAATGCCGCCTGATAAAAGCTCAACATTTCGGGGATATCTTTAACCACTAAATTGACATGTTCCAACTGAATCATCATTCTCTCCTCAAAGCTCCTTGGTAAACAACGTGGACCATGCTAATACTTAAAGTTAACTTGAGGTAAAGAGTTTTATTCAATTTGATTGAAAAAGTTTGTGGGCAGCAGGTTTAGCTATATTGAGTCATGTATTACTAAGATCTAGTCTTAAGCCTGTTTAACGCGTTCTAACGCGTTCTAAAGCGCTTACGGCAGCAGGCCAGCCCGCATAAAAGGCGAGGTGAGTGAACAGCTCTACCAATTCTTCCTCAATGATGCCGTTGGTTTTGGCAAGGCCCAAATGAAATGGTAACTGCTCTAATCTGCCAAGGGACGCGAGCACGGAAAGTGTGATGATACTTCGTTCTCGTTTACTCAATTCTGCGCGTTGCCAAATGTCTTCATATAACACCTTTTCGGTCATCTCTTTTAACTTAGGCGCGTTGTTTAGAAGATCTCGGCTGTGGTTCATCAGCTCTTTGTTGTGATTCATCATTTAGTCTCAAATGTAGGGCAAGTGAGGCCATGATGGCATTGGGTCACAGTAGAGAAAATCAAAAGGTTCCAAACGATGGGTTCAACAATACAGGACGGTACAAAGTTAGTGGTTTAGTAGGGCAATGACAAAGAGTGGGGCTTTGAGCCAGCTAGGTAACCTAGCTTAAACAGACATTGTGGAAATGGCTGAATTCTTAAATAAAGGCAGTTGTCGGCCTACATTAAAGTTTGTCTAAACCCAATAAAGTCTGATCAAAAACAATAAAGTTTGATCGATTTTGGGAATTATTTTTAGTAAATGGAAGCAGGAATTGCCCCGAAGCTGTTTTTCTCTTATTTATCTTGGAAAGGCGCTGGGCCGAGTTTGACAAATTTTAACTAATCCGAACGTAGCCCTAAATCTCCGTACGCCTTAGGTTTAGATAGCGCTGTATGTTTCGATACAGTAACCTTGTTGTCTATTTATTTAAGTAAAGCTCTTTCATGTCTAGAAGCCAACGACTCTTTGATTTGCTCCAGCTACTTCGCTGTCATAAATTCCCTGTATCCGCTGAGCACTTGGCTCAGAAACTAAATGTTAGTGTGCGTACTATCTATCGTGATATTGCAACATTACAAGTACAAGGTGCAGAGATTGAAGGTGAAGTAGGGCTTGGATACGTATTGAAACCGACGTTTACTTTACCTCCGTTGATGTTTTCGACAGAAGAGTTAGAGGTATTACTGTTGGGGGCTGATTGGGTTTCGAAACAGGCGAATGGCGAGTTTGGTGAAGCCGCAAAAAACGCAATCGCAAAAATTTCGGCAGTATTGCCCGTGGATCATGAGGCCAAGCGTAACGACAATATTTTGCGTGTAGCTTCTATTATTGAAGTGCCTGAATTGACGACAGAGTATCCAGTCATACGACATGCCATCAAACAGCAGCATAAAGCTGAATTAACGTACCGAGATGCACGAGGGCGCTCTAGCTCACGGGTTATATGGCCACTTTTAATCGGTTTATTTCAGAAATGCTACGTACTGGTCGCTTGGTGTGAGAAACGAGAGGCCTTTCGTAATTTCAGGCTTGATCGGATAGAGAAATGGAAGACGCTGGAACAAAAGTACGGTCGCCGCCGGCATGATTTGCTGAAAGAGTGGGAAGAAATAGAAGGAATTGAAAAGAAATACTTATACTACTGACAAAAACTGTCACTCCTGTTCGTTATATTACCAACCCAATGATGTTGTGAGTTTTAGGAGTGTATATGTTTAAGGTTGATTCGTTTGTTCTGTATGTCGAAGACATTCATACCAGCAAAAGATTCTATACTGAGGTATTTGAGTGTGAGGGGCAGTTTTTATCACCAACGTTTGTCTCGTTCCCTTTAGTTCCCAGGTATGACTGTTGAGTTAAAACAGCTCGCGCAAGTTTCACCTTCAGCGAATGCTACTGGTGGTGGCACAGAGTTGTCCTTGATGGCTGAAGATTCAAAAACATTACACCAACTCTACGAGCAATGGGAAACCAAAGGGGTCAAGTTTCTTCAAACACTGACAGAGTTGGTTTTCGGTCTTACATTTGTCGCAATTGATCCAGATGGACATCGCATTCGAGTATTCGTAGAAAATAAATAATTGCCCCTAAACCATTCACGACTTCATCTCGGATGAATTGTCGACCTGAATCTGTCATTAGAAAAAGAATTCCATCACATCTGGAGAGCAAAGTCTCCGATGGCTCATATAATTAACCACACTTTAAGGCCACAAATTACCGATTTAAACAACCTAGGTAGCCTTTTGATTTTAAAGTAATTAGATTGAATATTGAACTATGAGTGCTCAGCGCAAACAGATGAAATTGCAATGCTTTGTAAGATTTTTGCAATGTAAGCTTGCATTTTTTCATGCTTGATGTGACACTGCTCAAACTTTCAATTGGCAATTTTTGAACTGTTCCTTAGTTTGAATCGTTAATTAAAGGCAGTGCTTAAGTAGAATGGTGGGAAATAACATGATTTATTGGTTGTTTATTTTTGTTATTCTTTTAATCCCTCACATTATTATACTTTCTAGATCTGCTGGGAAAAGACAAGGCAAAAGCCTCAAACCTAGATTGAGTATTTTGTTAGCATTTACGTTATTGCTGCCGATAGCAGTGTACGTTGTCGGTTCAATTAACGTACTCGCTTCATTACCATCAGCCGTCCAAGCTTTCTTAACTATGTTAATAGGACTTTGGGTAGTCTCTGTCACTGACTTTATTTTCCGCTTCATAGAAAACTGGAGATATTTCAACTTCCACCCAGATATACGATATTCATTAATATGGATGGTCACTGGTTTTTCGATATGTACTTTAGGTTTTTATAATGGGAATCACCTCCTTTTAGGTTCAGCCGCTTTTTCTTCCGTAGGATTCACTATGTGTGCATATTCTCACTTAGTTCATAAGAGAAGAAATCAATCCCCCCTCTAATTATTAAACCCATCAGAACACTTTAATTTAACAGTGATAAAACTAAACACATTCCTACGCCTGATTTCATATAATAACTGCGACATTTATGGGAAGGTGTAAAAAAGTGTTCTGGTCAACTCCATCGGACACCCTTCTCAGGAGTTTTCAGATTCAATGGCGACAACATTCGTTTTGCCATATTTCTACTAATCCAAAGTCGCTTACTTGAAACACAGATCGTAAACAGGTTCTGGAAAACTTTTCAACCGTGGTCAATTTCAGTTGACTATTACAGTGCAACGGAATGACCGAGCTTTACTATACTCAACCAAATAACGCTCCATGAAACTGAGGCTCACTATGAACAAAACTAATTTTTTCATCATAGCGTTATTGCTACTCATTTCTAGTTATGCGCACTCTAAACCAGTTCGGGTCGTTACTTTGAATTGGGGTGGTTTTATCGGGTCTCAGCTACCCAACCAAGGGCCGCACGGTGTTATAATTAAGGAAGCATTTCAGCGGGTCAACAAAGAAGTAGAATTTAAATTCTACCCTTGGGCTCGAGCTTATCAAATAGCCCTATCAGGGCAAGCTTTTCTCGTGAGTGCGAGTGATACTAAAGAACGTAGGAAGCTATTCAATTATTCTGACTCCTACGCATCTTCTCCCAGCTATCTGATTTCACTTAAAAAAAGCAAATTTAACTATCAGGGAGTTCCCTCCACATTGAATCAGCAACGTATAGGAGTTCTTAGAGGACATTTCTTAGCTAAGTTACTTCAAAAATTTGACCTTGAGAAAAATATCGAACTAGCTAATAGCGATGTCGCGAATCTCCAAAAGTTTTTCAGCGGCAGAGTAGACCTCGTTGCTATGTCAAAGGATTCGGCGATTAGTATCATCAAAAACAATCCAAATATACAGGGAACTCTAGAACAAGTAGAATTTTTGGAACCGCCGCTAAGAACCAATCCGGTACACCTTATTGGTCTTAAAAACATGACTGAATCTAAGGAAGTTATAAAAGCGTTCAATATGGGGTTAAACGAACTGAAAGAAGAAGGAAGATATTACGAGATACTACAGAGTTATGGGTTCAAGTAGGGTTTTATTGAAGTGTATTGGCTCCGGTGCAAAGTTTATTTACCTCCTCTTTTTTTACTATCAAGTTGTATACAATTTGATAGTAAAAAAAGAGGAGGTAAAGGGGTTTGAAGCCCAACGGAACGAAAACGTACGTTAACAATAAAAGACCGTCTATCAAATCGATTCGTAGACAGTGGAGTCTACTGAGTATCTTGTAGCGGTTAGTACCAACGGACTTTATACCCCAGATGTGGGAGAGCAACAAAGTATCATACTAAATTGGTGTGGACGGCTCAGGTTCACCGCCATTCCCAGCACGAAAATGCCCCATTTTAATTTAGCTCGACAACATGACGGACAGCCACCGGAGCAAGTTTGGCTAACTAGAAGGGCTCTTCTCCGCTTAAGTGAGCTTGATATTTGGATAAAAGGTTGAATGAGTGTCAGGTACGGATGTTTGTCTGATCTTCAGTTTGAAGTAATCTATATCTCTGATGCCTCGGGCTCTTCTTCTGAGTAAACCTATAGAAACATTCCCAGCTTCAACCCGAGCATTCGTTAGCTTATATTTTGCATAGTTACAGATACCGACTCTTCTATCCCATAAAGCATCAGCAAAGTTACATAGGGAGAGAACTCGTGTTGATTTCGCTAGACGACACCATCCTTTGAGTGCTTGTGTCATGGT
>NZ_JAKJTA010000011.1:0-200270 GCF_050337555.1 Vibrio profundum | reverse complement strand
GGGCCGGGGCAGGGGTGCATAGTATCATGTGGCTCTGATCATGCTTTCGGGGGGGTGGTGGATCAGCCGAACATTTTGGTGATCAATTTACCCAAGCCGAGTGGGGATGATCCAATACTATTATCCAAACTCAATGAGTTAGCACGCTCGGATATTTACTTCAGTTTAGATAGCCAAATTAAGCAGTTGATCCAAATTTTGGTTAACGATATGCGCGCTTGCCCTGAAGATTTTTTACTGCGAAAGGCATGCAGTGATACGGTGATGGCGTTGTTGTTGCGTCATGTCACGCGTTTAGGGCCAGCAATTAAGGGATCTCGTTTTAGTTTGGACAACATTGATCAGTATATTGATCAGCATCTCGCTCATAAGATCTCGGTTTCCCAATTGGCGGGGAGTGTTTTTTTGGGTGAAAGTCAGTTCCATAGTTTATTTAAAGAAAAATTAGGCGTGACGCCTCATCAATACGTATTAGCGAAACGTTTAGAAAAAGCCAAAGTGCTCATCGAACAAGGCCAGTTTTCGATTGGTCAAGTGGCGGAATTAACCGGATTTTCAGGTCAAAGCGCGTTGACTCACCGCTTTACCCGTGCGCTAGGCATGTCTCCTTCTCAGTATAAAAAATGGTATAAATGAGGTGTGATGATAGGGGGAAAATGTTGATCACCACAGTTTTTCACAAAAACATCGGAGTTTTTGACAAGCATTAACCCTCGACGCAAAATACACTTCGGCCATCGTAAGATTCCCCCCTTTTTGGGATTGAGATTGAGGGTAACGAAATGTTTATTGCCACCGACGTGCTAAAAGCACAATTTGTTGAACAGCCACGAAGTGAGCTTTGGTCACTGATTTCGCCATTATATATGATCGACGAATCAGAATGGTTAAAGCAACTTTTGCCATTAGCGACACCAAGTGATGCTGAAAAATCACAAATTTCAACCAAAACCACTGAATTAATTGAAGCGATTCGCGCGGACAAAAAAGCGATTCAAATGATTGATGCATTGCTGCTCGAATACAGCTTAGATACCAAAGAAGGTATCTTACTAATGTGTTTGGCTGAAGCGTTAATGCGTATCCCTGACTCTGCGACCGCAGATGCGTTGATCAAAGATAAACTCAGTGTGGCTGATTGGAAGTCTCATCTCAAAAATTCTGACTCTATATTTGTTAACGCTTCCACTTGGGGCTTAATGCTAACGGGCAAAGTCATTGGTCTTCCTAATCAAGGGATGGCCAGTGCCAATCAAGCCGTAAACAGCTTAGTGAACAAGTTATCTGAGCCAGTCGTACGCAAAGTGATGCATCAAGCCATGAAGGTGATGGGTCACCAATTCGTATTGGGTCGTAGCATTAAAGAAGCCCAGAAAAATGGCCTCCCAATGCGAGATAAAGGATTCACTTACTCTTACGACATGCTAGGTGAAGCCGCTCTCACTAGCCGCGATGCTGACAAATACTACCAAGATTACTTAACCGCGATTGAAGCGGTAGGCAAAGATGGTTATACCAAAGGCAACAGCCCTGCGCCTTCTGTCTCTATCAAACTTTCAGCATTGCACCCTCGCTATGAAGTTGCCAATGAAGAACGCGTGCTCACTGAGCTGTACGATACGTTAGTTAATCTACTACGCCGTGCGGTGGAACTAGACGTTGCTATCACGATTGACGCGGAAGAAGCCGATCGCCTTGAATTGTCACTGAAACTCTTTGAAAAAGTGTATTGCAGCGATGTGGTCAAAGGTTGGGGCAAGTTCGGCTTAGTGATACAAGCTTATTCGAAACGCGCATTGCCAGTATTGTTGTGGATCAACAAGTTGGCGAAAGAGCAAGGCGATTTGATTCCACTTCGCTTGGTAAAAGGCGCTTATTGGGATAGTGAAATCAAGTGGTCTCAACAAGCTGGTTTTACTGGTTACCCAGTGTATACACGTAAAGAAGCTACTGACGTTGCTTATTTGGCGTGCGCACGTTTCTTACTGAGTGAGAATGTTCGTGGTAACATTTTCCCACAGTTTGCTAGCCACAATGCACAAACCGTTTCGTCTATTGCGGTCATGGCTCAGCACAAAGATTTTGAATTCCAACGACTGCACGGCATGGGCGATGCACTCTACAATCATGCTAAAGAAGCCTACCAACAATCAGTGCGTATCTATGCGCCAGTTGGTAGCCATAAGGACTTATTACCGTACTTGGTTCGTCGTCTGCTAGAAAATGGCGCGAACAGTTCGTTTGTCCACCGTCTTGTTGATGCTAGCTGCCCAATTGCTGACTTAACTCACCACCCAGTCGACGCTTTGCTAGCGTGTGAGACTTTGCATAACACGCAAATCCCACTTGCACGGGCTATCTTCCCTGAGCGTAAAAACTCACTAGGTGTGAATATTGATATCGATAGCGAAGCCGCGCCATTCCAAGCGAAAGTTGATCTGCACATGCAATCAAACTGGCAGGCCGGACCTATTATTGATGGCTGCGCCCAATTCGAAAGCATGATCAAGGATGGCGTGACGGCTGAAGCTGTGACGGCGCCATACGACCGACGTATTGCTGTCGGTAAGCTAATGCATGCAAACCTTGATCATGTTTCCCAAGCTATTGATGGTGCGACTGCTGCGTTTTCAACTTGGAGTCAATCAAGCATTGAGAGTCGAGCGAAGTTACTTGACGTATTAGCTGACAAATTAGAAGACAACCTTGCTGAGCTAGTGGCTATTTGCCATAAAGAAGCCGGTAAAACGATCCATGACAGCATTGATGAAGTGCGTGAAGCGGTCGATTTCTGTCGCTACTATGCGAAACAGGCGAATAAGCTAGATGTTGTCTCTATGACTGGCTTTGATTCCATTACACGTAACATCAGCCGCCAAGGCCGCGGAGTTTTTGTTTGTATTAGCCCTTGGAACTTCCCATTGGCGATTTTCCTAGGCCAAATTACGGCTGCCTTAGTGGCAGGCAATACCGTCGTGGCGAAACCTGCGGAGCAAACCAGTTTGATTGCCGCTCGTGCGATTGAGTTAATGAACGAATCTGGTTTCCCAGCAGGTACCGTTCAGCTGCTAACAGGCAGAGGCGCCGAAATTGGCGCGGCATTGACCAGCCATGAGAACATCGCGGGTGTTGCTTTTACGGGTTCGACTCTAACAGCACAGCGCATTAACCAAACATTGGCGGCGCGTAATGTTGCCCCTGTACCATTTATCGCCGAAACTGGCGGACAAAATGCGATGATCGTTGATAGCACGGCCTTGCCAGAGCAAGTGGTACGTGATGTGATTCGTTCTGCGTTCGCATCTGCTGGTCAGCGATGTTCTGCACTGCGCGTGTTATACGTTCAGGAAGACATCGCCGATCGCATTGTTGAACTGATTCAAGGCGCGATGAATGAGTTAAGTGTTGGTATCCCTCATCTGCATAGCACTGATGTTGGGCCGGTTATCGATGGTAACGCCAAGCAGAAATTACTAGCGCACATTGCAGAAATGACTCGTAACCAGAAAAAACTGGCGCAAATCGAGCTTGGAGAGCAATGCCAGCACGGTGATTTCGTCCCACCAAGTGCGTTCGAAATATCTGGAATTGAGTGCCTACATGAAGAGCATTTCGGTCCGATTTTACATATCGTACGATACTCTGCGGACAATCTAGCGAACGTAGTCAACGAGATCAACAACACTGGTTTTGGTCTCACTATGGGCGTGCATAGCCGCAATGAAACTACCTATCGCTGGATTGAAAAACATGCGCGAGTGGGTAACTGCTATATCAACCGCGATCAGGTTGGTGCCGTGGTCGGCGTGCAGCCATTTGGTGGCCAAGGGCTGTCAGGTACAGGACCAAAAGCAGGTGGTCCACACTACCTATATCGTTTTACTCGCGTACAATTTTCTTAATCTGAAGTAAGGGAACCTATTATGGTACATCAAGTGACTCGTTTTTCTGACGCTTACTCAGCATGGGAAAGTTGGAATGCAAATGAATTTTCGTTTAGAAGTAAGCAATTACTATCAGTATATAACACGCTAGATAAGAAAAGCTCAGAGCTATCTTCGGTTGTTTCTTATCATCTAGAGTGCGCGAGAACGTTGCTGGACAAGACGCACGATTTAGTTGGCCCAACGGGTGAGACAAACGAATTGTATACCTCTGGCCGTGGCGTCGTTGTGTTAATGCATGATGCAACGGGTGTGAGTGCGCAGCAAATCTTGCTGGCGCAATTGACGGCGGCATTAGCGGCGGGTAATAGCGTGGTCCTGTGCAGTGACGATAACGAAGTGACGCAATTAATCGGTGATATCTGTACGAATTTGCCAGCTCACTTAGTGCAAGTCGCGCCATTTGATGCTTATCATCAGCTGTTGGAAGCGAACATCAGTGGTGCGGGCTACATAGGAAGTGCAAATACAGAGCAAGAGATTAACCGTCAGCTTGCCCAGCGTGATGGTGCGTTGATTGGTTTAGTGTCTGAAACTGACTTTGAACAAGTGACTTGTGCATTAGACCCTCATCTATGCTTGCGTTTTATTACTGAACGTACTCGTACGATCAACATTACCGCGGTTGGCGGCAATGCGACCTTGCTAGAGCTTGGTAGCGACAGCCACTAGTCAGGTTCATACTAATAAGCCGATCTAAGCCCTGACATGTTCAGGGCTTTTTCATTCCGTTCTAGTGTAAATTGTGTGCAATTTTTGAGTTTTTACCTGACCTTACTCACGATCTTTTGTTAAAGTCTGCCCCGCGTCTACCATTTTTATGATATTGAGCTAAGTATCAGTTAATAACCCCTTGTTAGGAGGAACCTCATGCCAACTTTTCACTGCCCTTGTTGTCGCAAACCTACCCCACATAAAGTGGTGATGAAACGTAGTCGACAAGAGCGAGGTTCGGTATTGCAACGGGTTCAGAATTTAGTCACCGTCGTCTTTCAGGGCGGCCATTATCTAAAGATGGAAAAGCAAGGTTTTTGCCGGGTTTGCAATCATCATACTGAGCTCAATGACGTTGAATTTACCCAAGCCAGAGTGAGTTAGGTTGAGGGGAGTAACCGCAGTGTATCCGATATCGCTTCATATGGGCTTACGTACCAATGAAGGACGACAAGCGATGCATCTGTATTTTTCAAATTATACACATTCAGTATAGCGATTATGGATTTAGACAGAATAGATCGCGAAATTTTACGCGCATTACAATTGAAGGGTCGCCTGTCAGTGGTGGATTTAGCGAAGCAGATAAATCTAACCAACTCACCTTGCTCCGACAGAGTTAAGAGGCTAGAGAAAGAAGGGTATATTCGAGGGTATCACGCAGAGATCAGTCCAGAAAAGCTGGGGCTAGATGTACAAGTGTTTATTCATATTCGTTTAGACCAGTCGAGCTTTTCGATCTTCGATAAGTTCGCGGCAGCGGTGGCCTTGATGCCAGAGATAGAAGAGTGCTACACGCTCTCTGGAGACTTCGATACCATGATTAAGGTTCGGGTCAAGGATATGAAAAGTTACCAAACCTTCATGTCCAGTAAGTTGGGAACATTACCGGGTGTGATTCAAACGCGCAGTGAAGTTGTCATTGGGCAACATAAAAAAAGTTTCGGCATCAATCCAGATTGGTTAGAGATAGTTTGATATAAAATCGCAGCGTTCGAATTAAAAAAGGAGAGCCCACGGGTTCTCCTTTTTGATTTATAGTCTGGTCTAGAATGACCGATAAGGGCTTAATTTATCGTCGTTAGTTTTGCGACGTTAGTTTTGCCGCGTTAGCTATCCTATTTAGGCTAAAGCTAAGCTGCAATAAGGGCAGAGACGATACCGATAATGCCACCGAATACACCGCCCCATACCACCAACCAACCCAAGTGGTTTTTGATCATTTTCTGCACCATTTCTTTGACCATCTTCGGCGTCAGCTCATTCAAACGTTGGTCAATGATGTTTTCGATATTGGCTGTGATTTCATCTAGCATCGCTGGTGTTTCAAATTGCTGCTTAATCGCCTTTTTCACGCCTTCACTTTGGCTGATATCCACGACTGCTTGTTGCATTTTTTCCACGAACGGTTGTTTCAGTGGTTCTAATGCTTCTGTGCCACCAAACATGGCCAACATGCCACCAAACTGAGAGTTTCCGATCACTTCAACCAGAGAATCAAAGGTTGGATTGAAGTCCACTTTATCTAGAATTGGCTCTAAATTCAGTGTTTTATCTCCCGCCATTTCGCTGCTTAGGAAGCGATCAATATTATCCTTGGTGAAAAACTGCTCCATCATCAAGTTCTTAATCGCAGCCTTAAACTCTTCAAACCGTGCTGGAATTACACCGGAGCCATATAGCCCCGGTACTTTTTCAAACAACATATGGATGGCAAGCCAGTTAGTGATTGCGCCTGAGAATGCAAATAGACCAGCGTAAAGTAAAATCTGATTATTAAATTGATACCCTGCGCCGAGAAGGATTAAGGATAGCAAATTGGTGAGTAGGCTTTTGTTCATAAATTTTTCTTAATGTAAAAGACGATCGAATTAAGTATGCCGTGAATTCTAAAGGTTATCGCCGTGATTTCAATTATTGTTCTGTGACAGTTTACTCCTCTTCATTGGCATTCTCACCGATAAAGCCTCCGGTTTGATGAGCCCAAAGTTGCGCATAGATCCCTTTATTATTGATCAACTGCTGGTGTGTGCCTTGTTCGACGATATTACCTTCGTCGAGCACAATCAGTCTGTCCATTGCGGCAATCGTAGATAAACGGTGGGCGATGGCGATCACGGTCTTGCCTTCCATCAACTCATTTAAGCTCTCTTGTATTGCCGCCTCGACTTCCGAATCGAGGGCTGAGGTGGCCTCATCCAATACCAGCAGTGGCGCGTTTTTGAGTAATACCCGGGAGATTGCGACTCGTTGCCTTTGGCCACCGGAAAGTTTCACCCCACGCTCACCAACTTGTGCATCGTAGCCGACATTGCCAAATGGGTCGGTGAGCGATTGAATGAAGTCGTGGGCATGGGCTTGCTTGGTCGCCATATGTAAGTCTTGCTCGGAAGCGTCTGGTTTGCCATACAAAATATTGTCGCGGATTGAACGGTGTAGAAGTGAGGTATCTTGGGTGACCATGCCAATATTGCTGCGCAATGAATCTTGAGTGACGCTGGATATCTCTTGATCATCGATCCGTATTTCGCCCCCTTCTACGTCGTGAAAGCGCAGTAGTAAATTGACCAATGTTGATTTACCCGCGCCAGAACGCCCAACCAAGCCCACTTTTTCTCCCGGTTTTATATGAAGGTTTAAATTGCTGATGACCCCTTTTTTCTCTCCATAGTGGAAGCTCACGTTGTCAAAGCTGATGCCACCTTGACTGACTTTGAGCTCCGTGGCATCGGGCTTATCTTGAATGGTGATCGGCTTAGACAGTGTTTTCATTCCATCGACCACAGTGCCCATATTTTCAAATAGGGCCCCGACTTCCCACATGATCCACATCGACATGCCGTTGATGCGCAGAGCCAAGCTAATCGCAATCGCAATCACACCGATAGAAATGGCGCTATTGGCCCATAGAACAATCGAAAGTGCCGAAATAGCAAACACTAAAAGGTAGTTGGTGAGGTTGACGGCGATATCAAAACCTGTGACTAAGCGCATTTGTATGTGCACGGTTTTCAGAAAACCGTTCATACCTTGCTCGGCGTATTCTGTTTCTCTTTGGCTGTGGGAAAACAGTTTCACGGTGGCGATATTGGTGTAACTGTCGACGATTCGCCCTGTCATGGTGGAACGTGCATCCGCTTGAAGGGAAGCGATCCTTTTCAGTTTGGGTACAAAGTAGAGTTGGATACCTATGTAGCACGCTAGCCAAGCAAGCATAGGCAACATTAGCCGCCAATCTGCTTGCGCCAACAACACAATGATAGAAGTGAAGTAAACACTTACATACACGAAAACGTCCATGGTCTTCATGACGGTTTCTCGCACCGCAAGTGAAGTCTGCATTACCTTAGTCGCGATTCGGCCGGCAAAGTCATCTTGATAAAAAGGCAGGCTCTGTTTGAGCAAGTATCGATGCGCGAGCCAACGGATTGACATCGGATAGTTGCCAAGCAACGTTTGATGAGTAATCAAAGAAAATACGATGATCAATACAGGCATGATCACTAGCAGCAGTAATGAGTAGCCAATCAAGGTGCTGCTGTTGTCATGCCAAAATGTTGCGGGGTCACTTTTAGATAGCCAATCGACCAGCTGCCCCATTGCGCCAAACAGAGAAACTTCAACAATCGCAATGATTGTAGATAAAAGAGACATAATAATCAGCGGTCGACCAAAGCCTCGAGTGTAATAGCGGCAAAACGCAAACACGCCTATCGGCGGCTGATCGGGTTCTTGTTTAGGAAAAGCTTGGGTGAATCCTTCAAATTTTCGAAACATAAACGTCCTATATTATGTTGCAGAAGCGGCTCGTAGTACGCTCATCATTGTTAGTCAGAATATGACACAATCGATATGTTAACAAAAGTCGTCTGCTTATGATTCCTTCTGTTTGTTATTTGAACTATTACCATTGATGTTGTTATTTGCAGTGATTATCACTTCCTGTTTGTAATTTTGAAGAAATTATTATGCTTCGTTATGGTTTTCACCTAGTGGTTTAGTGATAATTGTTGCAACATTATCTTTACAATGTACACAAAGACCCATCAAGCGAGTAGTAAAGATGCTAAATGATTCGATGTTATTAGATAGTCAGGTGACGGTTTCCCAGAACGCCAATTGTGTGGTGATGGTGCCGCCAAAGGAATTTCAGTTTAATGCTGAAACTGCGCAGGATAACGAGTTTCAACATCAATTAGATTTAGCGCCTCAGCAGGTTACAGAAAAAGTGATGGCTGAATATACTCATATGGTTGCGAATTTACGCAGTGAAGGGGTACAGGTGGTCGAGTTTGATTACCCACTATCTGAAGTGATAACACCGGATGCCGTTTTCCCGAATAATTGGTTTAGTACCACGGTTGATGGCCAGCTGTTTACTTTTCCGATGGCATGCGAGAATCGCCAATATGAAGTTCGCCCAGCTGCGCTAGGTGATGCTTTACGTGATGCAGGCCGGTATATCGGTGAGCAACATTCGTTGGAGCCTTATCTCAAGCAAGGCAAATACCTTGAGAGCACAGGGGTGATGGTGATGGATCATGTGAATCGCACCATTTATGCTGCCCTTTCTCAGCGTTGTCATAAGGATGCGCTCGACGAGTACGCCAATCAGATTGGTTATGACCGTGTAGTATCTTTTTCTACTGCATTGCCACAAAGTGACAGCCCGATTTATCACACCAATGTGATGATGGCGATTGGTGAAAACTTCTGTGTGATTTGCGACGCAGTAATTCCGGAAGCTGAACGTCGCTTTGTTCTACGTTCGCTAGCCAAACATAAGCAGATCATTACGATATCGGTTGAGCAAATGAATCAATTCTGTGGCAATATTTTGCAACTGGAGACCGCGTCGGGGCGCAAGGTGATTGCGATGTCCTCATCGGCTTATGAGGCTTTTACTCCGGCACAACGTACCCAGTTATCCAGTCACGGTAAGTTATTACCACAGAACGTGAGTACGATTGAGCAAATCGGCGGTGGCAGTGTGCGCTGCATGCTAGCTGAGGTTTTTCTACCAGCATAATTGAATATAATATTGAGCATCATTGAGTGAGCCGCGGTGCTATTTAAGCTTGCGCTGCCGCGGCTAGTTGGTGAAAACTGGCACTTGATGAGAATCTGTTGGTGACAAACTATTGATGACAAATCCTCGATGCCAAACCCTCGATACCAAACAACGCCACCCTAATTTGCATATTAGGGTGGCGTTGTTTTATTTAATGAACGTGAGTAAAGGTGAAATAACTAATAGAATCCCAGTCACGATGATGATGATCGTCGATGGACTGCGATATTTCGCTAGCATTGGAACTCGGTAGACAAGGTATGCTGGAATTAAGCAGCCGACTAAACCAAAAATCGGGCTCGAAATCGAAGTAAACGACAGGATAGGGAAGTGGCTGGCGATTGCTCCCCAAGCCAGTAAGATGATAAAGGCAATGACGCCGTTACTGACCCATTTTTCATTGATGCGATCCGATGCCACGAAACGTTTTATCAGATTCATAGCGATGCCTTTACTGGCTTCCTGAATGCCAAGGAACACACCGAAGAAAGACGTCACTACCGCAAAGATATTGATAACGATGCCTGCCATGGTCGCCCAGCTGCCGGGGAAATAATACGCGATGATCGCCAGCGCAGAGATGTTTTCGGTTTTTGCGTGCAGCGCTTCTGCCTGAGAAATCGCTAAGGTAAAGGACACGGCATAGAAGAACACCACCACAAACAGTACAGAAAACGAAATCTTCATTGCTCGCAGCGCTTTAAAACGGGCCACTTCCACCGATTTTTCCTGAGAGCGATAGAAAATCACCATTGGGCTCAATGATTGAATAAACAAAATCGAGGTGATGGTAAAAGGCAAAGTAATGATGGCATTTTTAATCAAGCTGCCGATGTCCCCAACGGGAGGCAAATGGCTGGTGCTCCACTGTGGCACTAACAAGATACCCATCAAAGCCACTAATGCTAATACGGTCACGGCAAGGGTGCCAGAAAGCTTAAACAGGATTCGTTTGCCTATTGTGGCGATAAAGGCCAGCGCGCTGATTAACACCAACCCATACCAGCTATTATCCGATAGCTTGGCCGCAGTGATATGGTAGGTTTGCAAATAAGAGGCGCTGTCATTCGTGACCGCCAGCGAGTAAACAAACACCCAGATAATCAGCATTACAAAGTAAAGCGCGCCTATCAATGCGCCCCAGTTTTTACCTAGATAACTGGTGAGCACGCTAGTGTAGTCGTTGCACTCTTTGGCTTCAGCAAGCGTGTTGATAAAGAGCTTTTGAAACAAATACATCGCGGGGTAGCCGATAACCGACGACAACAGAAATACCCACAGCCCAGAGACACCCACTTGAATGGGCAGAAACACAATTCCCGCACCAATGGCCATCCCGATACTCATGACAATCCAGCCGTAATCTGCTGAATCTAATTTGGCTTCGCGGGGCAGCGAAGTGCCGCTGATTGCGTGTTCCATAAATTGATACCTGACTTAAAGAGTTAAACACGTCACGGGCCTACAGAAAATACGATTTTCCTTAACGAATTGAAGATGCGAGATAGGCTTTAATGTGATCTAGAACAAGGTGGTCAATTTAAGCCTCTAGCACAGGGTATTCAATGATAGGTTTGTAATTAAAACTTATATCTAATAGGAAAAGGTTATTAGGGGGAGATATATGTGGATTTTCGGTGTGAATTTTAGGCAGATTGGCCGAGAAAACAGAAAAATGCCCCAGCGGAAAAGCTGAGGCATCGTATATCGTTATGCTCGGTGTTTGCTAATGGTTAGCCAACTTTTTGCATAGTATCGCGGACATCTGTCACTGCTTCTTCATTTTCCACGTGCATTTTTGTCCGAGTAAGTAAGCCTCGATCCCAATTTGTACCTGCAGGGTGGTACTCAAATTTCACGTAGTATGTTTTGTTATTACCATCCGAGTCGATGCATTTATCACCTGGAGTGTAACCGTCTACATCACAGAATCGCGCAACGCTGTTGAGCTCAGTTAGCGTTGCTTGTGATGAGCTTTGCCCTTTATCTTCTTGGTTGTTAAACCACCAAAAATCCATATCTGCGAGTTGTTCGTAAGTGGCGCTTGCCACTGGATCTGGTTCTTGATCTAGATCGGTAGGTGTGCCGTTATAGCATTCTTGGCCTGACATGGTGACACCTTTGTCATCGAAGACTAAAGTGCTCTTCGCTAGCTCGCCATCGCTACACATTTGTTTGTCTTCCCATGTGCCTTTGAAGTCGACATAGCGAGGCGTATCGTCCTTAGTTTCGTAATAAAATGCGGTGTGATCTTCAACGCGCTTAGCGGTACAGCTCTCTGTATCGCAGTTATTACCACTGAGCTCTGTTTTTTCAGCAATCTCAGTATAAATACCAGTTATAGGGTCATAAGAGCCAGAAGTGGTCTCTTTCTGCCAGCTAGCATCTTCGCCCTCGTCAGCATCGTTGTAAATTTTACCCACAGTGTAATGGTTTAACTCTTGTATCGTTTTTGCTTGGAATGGCATGTGTTTTTCAGCTTCAGCCCACGTCATTTGCGTTTGTTGATCTTCGGTTTTTATCGCTGTCTCTGGATCGAGAAGGCTGTACTGAAATGAGCCAGAAAGTATATGGTTATGCTCTCCATCTAGTTTTGTTAGGAGATCAACGGCACTACCTCCGGATAGACTGGTATTATTTGAGCCTACTAACTCAGTGACATTCTTTTTGTCCAGTTTGAAGCTGGTGTGAGGCATACCTCGGGTCTCATTGAACACAGCTTCAGGAAGAAGCTTATCCGCATGGACATAGGTATAATTGTTGAGCTGTTCTGACTGCATTACATCGATATAGTGAACGATGCTGCCGTCAGTCTTTCTGAATGGGTTAGCATCTTTACTGCCTCGTGCCATTTTATCATCGCCAAATGTAGCGTTCATGTTCTTTACTGCTTCTTCAGCTTGAACTTCCCTAGGGGCATCCACGCTGGTCAAGAAATAATGAATTGAACTTTTATCATCTAGTGAAAGCTTAGATAGCGCAATGGCTTCATCAGATCCGCTGGTTATATTTTTCAATGCCGCTGGAATAGTAATTATGTCTTCGCTAGAGCCTGTATTGAGGGACTGTAAGATAACCGCTAAGTTGACTGCGCGCTGATAAGAACCTGTAGCTTCAAAAGGAGTCAGAACATCGCGGCCTGAGGCGGCACCAATTTTAAGTCCATTTTCTTTACCACCGAGATAGAAGGTGATGGTGTCACCTTTAGGCGCTGAATAGTTACCTTCACTGTCCGTAAAACCAGATTTTCCGCTAGAAGTGGTGTATGCCATGCCAGCAATCGGAGCATCGACGAAACTGCCACTGGTCTGAGTTTGTGAGGCAGTAGATCCACCGTCTGAGTTACAGCCCATCAGAGCTAGAGATATTGACGCTGCTAATATAAGTCTTTTTTTCATTATAATTCTTCATGTTGTTTATAATAAACAATGAGTTAAACCCATAATCCGGCGCGAAAGATATCATTTAAAAACATACTTGTTGCATATTAATTTGTAACAATTTGTAAGTTTTGTAAAATTAAGTAACTTCAATGAGAACGAGGTTTGTTAGATAAATTAAGGGGAAGTAAATGTGGTGGTTTTGTTGTTTTTAATTAAAAAACAACAAGATAAGTTGATTTTCATCTAGTTGCTATGGGTGTGGTTTAGTAGGTGTCGAGTTCAGTATGCAGGCTGAGTTAGTGGGCAGGATTTTTATCAATTGTAAAATTTGGTAGCGGAAATAATGACACTTAATTGATTTATTTATGTTAAGTGTTTTGTGGTGATGCTGAGATGAAGTGCATTCCTTGTTTCTGGTGCTGGATCTTAGTTTATAATCATATAGGAGATTATCGTCGATGATACGAGCGACTGTTTAATTAAACCGCGTAGTACACGGGAACTTCGTCCGTTAGGGCAGCAGGTAATAGCGTGGAATATCAAAAGAATGCACATGGAGAGATTTTCTTTGATGAGTCTTACTTGTCGCGGAATATTTTAATTTCGAAACCTATAGGGATTTGGAACGAGGAAGGGGCGAGCGAGTGTATCGAGTTAATCGCTCAGTATCTGCCTAAGCTTTCTGACAAGCCGTGGGGCTCGGTTGTGGATATGAGGGGGTGGGAAACCTGTACCCCAGAAGTGATGCTGATGTTAGATAAGGCAGTTTTACACTTTTCTCAGAACAATTTAGCGTTTGAGGCTGTGATTCCTTCGATGTCACTGCAAAAAGCTATCGTGACCAAATATTCCGAAAAAGTGACCGAGAGAAAGCTAGTCACTGAGTACTTTTCAGAGCAAGAAGATGCAATTAACTGGTTGATGATACAATTGAATTCTGGCTAGCTCTACACCTCGCAGCCGAACAAGGTAGCGATATCTTCACCAATTTTTATGACTTTCCCACCTTTTAGAAAGCAGATCTCATGCTCGCATTTGATGTGCGCTTTGTCGTTGACTGTGCCTACGAAGTTGATCAATAGCTTTCTACTTTTTACTGCTGCACTTTCGACTGAAATAGTCAGGTTTGCTGGATAAACCACTTCTTTGAGGAATTGAGCATTGATCTTGGTAAACAGAACACTGTGGCCATGGACATCAGTCAGTGAATGGCCGTTTTTGATTAAGAATTCTGAGACAAAATCCGTTATGTATCCGATCGCGGTGTGATTGGAAAGGTGGTTGCCCGCGTTCATGTCTAGGAAACGCACGTCGAGAGATTGGGTAAATTGTTGTATGGCCATGGACGGTTTCATTCGATTAATTTTTTCCGATTGTAGGGTGAAGTACTCTGCGATTCAATGGCCAACATATCGTTACAGGCAACTAGGGTTATGATTTCTTTACGAATCTGCGGGGGTTAACGTTAATTTGGACAAGTGCACTCACTCAAAAAGTACGATACGTCATATTAGACAACTTCTATTAAGGAATAAAAAATTATCGTTTAACGATAATTTTTTATTGATTTGTTATTGTTTGATCGATATTGTTTGCACATCAACCAACAACAAGGAAATCTCATGGATCACATTCAACAACAAAGCCGCCGGGTGCGCATATTACTGCAGTGTCTTTTGCTGCTTTTGCCCATCATGGTTTGTTACTTCTGGCTCACGGTAAATACGTCTTATGACTTTCTCACGACGTTTGGCATTGTTCAGCTTAGTTTCAATATTAGTGGATTCACCCATGTGCCTCTGTCTACCTTCACCCGTGTGTTGGCGCTGATCGCAAGCTTGTTACTCAGCGGTATTATCATGAGAGCGTTACGAATTTTAATTGGACTGTTTCGTAATTATGAAACTGGAGAAATATTTTCGATTGAAAATGCAAAATCTTACCAAAAGTTAGGGTACAGCGTGTTCTACTGGGTGTTGGGCACCGTGGTTTATCGCACCGTTATCGGGTTGGTTTTATCGTTTAATAATCCACCGGGTGAGCGTGTTTTAGGGATAACTTTTGTCGGGGTAGATGCTCTGACGCTTGTATTTGGCCTGATGATTCTTATTATCTCGTGGGTAATGAAAGAAGGGCACATTATTGCCGAAGAAAATCGCCATACGGTGTGAGGAATTGAGATGACGATTGGTATCAATCTAGATGTGATGATGGCGAAGCGGAAAATGCGATTGAAGACGTTGGCTCAAGAAGTTGGAATAACGGAAGCAAATTTGTCGGTGTTAAAAAACGGCAAGGCTAAAGCTGTTCGATTGTCTACGTTGGATAAGTTGTGCGAGGTTTTAGAGTGCCAGCCAGGTGATCTTCTTGAATTTCTGCCGAATGAAGTTCCAGCCGATTGAGGGGCAGGAGTTGTTTTGGTAAGGGCATGAATATGCCCTTACCATCGGGAGGCAAACCACTTCAATTAAAACAGCAGCTATTTCAGATGATGTACGTTTCACTTTTTAGCGAGTGGCTTACTTAATTTCTCCATGATGAAGTTATGTAGCTTTTGACCACGAACTTCAACGATTTTTTCTTGGATAACTTTAAACCCATGTTTTTCATAAAACGGGCGGGCTGTGATGCTAACCTTAGAGTAGAATTTGGAGACTCCTTGTTGCTTACCAACGGTTAGCGCATGCTCCATTAGGCTTTGCCCTATGCCTTTACGTTGATGTTCATGGTGGCAAAAGAAATGATCAATTAACCCATTTTCTTGAAGGTCAGCGTAACCAACAATTTCCCCATTTATTTCTGCGACAAAAGGTAACATAAGATTCATTCTTTTCTGCCAGATTTCAGAGTCAAAAACATCAGGGGCCCATGCTTCTACTTGTTCTTGCGAATAGTCGCGGATATTCACATTGCGAACCGTGTGATAAAAGATCGCCCGTAGAATGCATGCATCTGATTCATCGTATTCTCGAATTTTGATCATGCTATTTTTTATTCCGATATAGCCCTATATGGTCAACTTCGACCCGTTGGAAAGTACTCAAGTCGTTCACCAAGCACTGTCTTAAGTATCCTATATGCTTTTTTTTCCGTGCAATGGCCTGTATATAATTTCTCTATGGGGTAATTTAGTAGTGTCTCGCCAATGAGTTCAATATCTGTTTTGTCACACCTCACGCACATGTTAAGAAGGCTGTTCACATCTATAAAAGAACGCTACTTTTGCCCATATTTAGCATATATTTCATCGAGTAGACCGTCTTCTTTCATAGCTTTCAAGGTATCTGAGAGCTTATTAATTAGTTTTTCTTTGTTTGGTGTTTTAGATGCATTTGAAATGACTAAATAAGCGCCTCGAGACGGAAATAAAGGATGTTGTAATGCGACAATCGAATCAGAAAGCCCCAACTTTGATAAAAGATAATAAACTTCTTGTTGATTTCCGACTAATGCACTGATTCGTTTTCCATGAAGTTTCTTTATGTTTAGTTCCATTGATGCTTCTTCAACATGAATCAGGTTTTCTTTATTTGCTTGATTAAATTCTTTGCTGATATGAAATCCAGTATTTTTTCCAATAGATTTTCCGTGTAAGTCAGCAACGGAATCAAATTTGAATTCCTCACCTTTGCGTACAAAAACTTTGTACGTACTCTCATGAAGGGGAGTTGAAATATAAGTTAGGAAGTTCTCTCTTTCTTCGGTTTTAAAAAATGCAATTCCACCATCTACATGACCACTTTTGGTTTCATGAAGTACGCGTTTCCAAGGGGTCAGTCGCACGGCAATCGGTATGTTTGTTTTCTTGCTAAGTAGCTGAATAATTTCAATATCAATGCCAGTTTTTTGTCCAGAACTAGTCCAAGAATATGGTATGAACCCTTCCATAGCGGCGAAAGTAATCTGTGCATAAAGAGTTGGTGACGAGAAAAGTAAGGGGAGTAACAGCCATTTCACAAAACTCCGTGTATTCATTGATCGCTATCCCTGTTAGTGAGTACGCTTTAGTGAAGTATATGCAAACTAGACTGTACCGCCATTTATGTCGTCACAGCACCCATGGTGAGTTGTATAAATTGATCCCTTAGGGGATCTTTTTTCTCAGTATTCCAAATAATTCCAACGTCCCATCGAGTATGTGGGCCAGAGAGGGGAATAAAGTTAATATTTGGATGAGCAATCGCTTTAGTACTTGCTGGCACGATAGTGTAGCCGAGGCGAGCGGAGACCAACGCTAGTAGCGTCAGAATGTCATCTGCCTCTTGCTCAGCACTTAGTGTTTGTTCAATGGAGTGTAAGAAGGTGGTGATTTGTTGATGGAGCTTTGGCCCTCGATGAGGAGTGAGCCGTAGATAGTCGAGTGAACTCAGTGAAGGCCATAATTCCGCATTATTTATGTGTATGCCGGTATGAACGGCGATAACTAAGCCATCAGAAGCTAATTTTTTCCCTTCAAGTGGTCGTTTCACGGGTAAACGATTAAAGCTAAGTTGGATCTCTCCAGAGACAAGCGCTTCGGCTTGATATTTTGATGGCGTATCATTGAGCGTTAAACGAACATTGGGGAAGCAACGTTTAAACTCAGCGATGTGCTTCGGTGCTTGGTGATAACTCGAGATTCCAAAACCGATATTGAGATGACCTTGTGTTCCTTCAACAATAGCGTTGGAAACTGATTTAAAATCTCTAAATTGCACTAATATCTTGGTTGCTTCTGGCAACAGTGCTTTACCTACTTGAGTCAACTCTGCTCCTAACCTACCTCGTTCAAACAGACAGGCTCCCATATTTTCTTCGAGTTTTTGAATTTTTTTAGTGAGCGCTGATTGAGTCATAAATAGGTGTTCTGACGCAATGCGGTAGTTTCCATCTTGGGCTAGCTGGCAGAAAGCACGAATCTGGCCGATATCCATTCCAATCCCTTATTAAAACAAGACTTTTTTTCATTATATCGAATGAATGACTTTCTCTACACTTTAGATACCAAGTTTTCGCCCTCAATACTCAATCTATTTTGAGTTGCAGGTGAGAGAACGCAGCAACCCCGCCGCAACTTAAAATCGGAAGGGTTTAAGCTGTATTTTTGCTGGGGGCGCTTTTTAACAACGTCATAGAGAATGGGAACGTGAGAATAAGTATGAAAAAGAACTTTAAGATACTAAAAAAAGGCGATTTTTATCTTTCCGAGTGTATAGATTTACCTGAGGCGAAAGAGGTGATTTATTCCTTGGTGTTAGATCACTTTGGAGTCGAACCCTGTGTCATTTCCGCGTTTGACGGCGAAGAAGCGCTTCACCTATATCACATGACAAGGAAATTACCACTTACGGTCTAGCGGTTAAGTCCCTCTGTATTCGCAATGACGAAAGCATACAGAGGGATAGACACGTGTTAAGCCATGGCCTTGATTGCAGGCGTTACTGACATGGTGCTTAGCACTACGTTAAAATCTTGATAGGTACCTGAAGGCTGATACTCGTTATCTTGTGTATTGATGTCACCTATCGCAATACATCTAGCTCCGCTTCGCATACCCGCTTCAATACCGCTGAGGGAATCTTCAAAAACCAAACAATGCTCGATATCGATACCTAACTGTTTGGCTGCGGTGAGAAAACCTTCAGGATGTGGTTTGCCTTGTTGCACTTGGTGCCGCGCTACAATTGTGTCGAAGTAGCGGTGGAGTTGGTGCAAAGAAAACAGAAACTCAATTCGTTCACTCCAACTCGCGGTAACTAAGGCGATCTTAATGCCGCGCTGTTTTAGGAGTATCAGAAAGTCTTCGGCACCTGCGATTAGGTCCGATCGCGCGGTTTCTTCAAAGCTATCCACTTGATGTTTAATTTGCGCTTTTTCTTCGTTATTAAACATGTGAAAAAGGTAGTCGAGTGTATATTGTCCGCTTCTACCATGGATATGTTTTTCGATAGTGTTATGGTCTACTTCTATTCCGTTTTGCAGCGCGACGGAGCACCATGCTTGTTCTATTACCGCTTTGGAGTCGACGAGCGTGCCGTCCATATCAAACAATACTGCTTCTACTTTGTCTAACATTGAGAGTGTCCTTTGCTTCACTTTAGATGACCTGCCTGTATTCTATAAACGTAAACTTTTTTTTCACCACAATTTAAGTGGTTATGCGGGGTTACCCCTTAATTTCGCTGAGCCGTATCAGTAAGATAGCAGGAGAATTAAGGAGAACTCTATTTATGGATATATCGCTAAGGCCAGCAACAGAAGATGATATCGCTTTTCTACTGAATTTGCGTGAGCTCACCATGAAACCTTACCTTGAACAGATTGGTGAGTCGACTTCTGAAGAGGCGATGCTAAGTCGTGTTCGAGATAACTTTGATTCGGCGAGTGTGATTGAAGTGGGTGGTATTTCCGCTGGGATCTTCAAAGCGCGTTATGAGCCAGAGTATGGTTATTGGTTCCTGTTTCAGCTGCAAATTGTGCCCGATTTCCAAAACCGTCAGTTAGGTAGCCACCTTATTCGGCAATTGATAGAAAAAGCCCAAGAAGCGGGATCGAACGTTCGTTTAAGAGTGTATAAACATAACCCCGCGCGCCACCTCTATGCAAAGCTGGGTTTTGAAAAGATCTCGGAAAGCGAGTTTGAACTGGAGATGCAGTATGCTCATTAATATTCACTGTTTAGCCCTGCGTTAAGTTATTTAAAATATAAAAGGAATCTGCCATGCCTGGTTTGCAGAAAATTGACCATATTCATATCTATGTTCCCGACCGAAAACTTGCAGAGCAATGGTATTGCGGCGTGATGGGTTTTTCGAGAGTGGAGTCGTTAGCTGGGTGGGCTGTTGATGGTGGCCCGCTTACCATCGGCAGTGGAGATGTGCATATTGCCTTGTTTGAACAAGACGGTCCTGTTGGAAATACGGTGGCACTTGCAGCGTCTGCTAATGCTTACGAACAATGGAAAGTACAGCTTAGCGAGCATCAGATCTCATTTCGGGAGAGTGACCATGATCTGTCTTGGTCGATTTATTTTTCCGATCCTTATGGTAACCCTTATGAAATTACGACGTATACATAGATAGACCTAACGAATCAAAAGTGACTATATTGGGAGGAAGGTGGTATTTCAATGGTTCTGGCCGTCGTTTACACTGGCTAAATAGTTAAAATGACTATGAATTTCCGTCATTATGACTACGTGCTAGTGGTATGTTGTTACTTTCCGAGCTTTCTTGGTTTCATCGCGACGGAATGCTAATTATCATCTATTATCTGTCTAAGTAGCCTGATATATTGACGCTTTCTCGATTGATGAATATTAGTTATGTATTGAGTTATCACGGTTTGGGTTGTTTCGTGTATTTCTGATGGCGACATACCCCGGTGACTTTGATCTTCTGTCAAACAAATACAGAACTGATTCGTAAATTTTTAGCCTTGTTAGGTTCGGTGTGCTTTGCTCGGTCCGCATTGCACACCTTTTTTCTTTACGTTCAGACTATTTCCTTAATTTGTCCAATTGCTAGCTATTAGTAATATCCGCAGGGTGATTCACGCCATCTAGCGTAGCAATTTCGCCAAGTTCATAGGGGTTCACGCCTTCTAAACACCCGACATTAAATCCATATTCAGTTGGAACGGAACGACGTTGGTGGTGAGTATAGATACCACATTTGGAGCAAAAATAGTGCTTAGCCGTGTGCGTATTAAATTGGTACAAAGAGAGGCTATCTTCACCGCGCACAATTCTAATCCCGTCCAATTTTACTGAAGCAACAATAGCCCCTTTTCTTCGACATAAAGAACAATCACAACGCCTTGGCTTTTCTATTCCGTTTGGCAACGAAAGCTCCAATTCCACTGCCTTGCAGTGGCAATGTGCTAGGTGTTTGTCATGGATTATTGTTTCACCTATTTTTTTTATCATTCTGGCTCCTATAGCTTCTTTGGGACTGCTTGTAAAATTACTAGTGGCCAAATTATTGGCTTAGAAGCGGTCAACAAACCAGCAGAAACGTTAGGAAACCTTTGCCTACTCTCACTTTTTCATCATTAGATTGAATTTCTAACGGTAAGTGATTAAAACATAAGAGTTACTGTTGGTTTACTGAAAGCCGTAGTAATACATTTTGAGAAGGAGATGTACAAAATGTATATGCGATTGATTGCGTTAATTGGACTGTTGTTCGTTTCCGCTTCAGCTAGTGCAGACAGCAAGCAAGATTGGATTGATTTTAGTGACGTCGGATCAACAGGCTTGGTTGTCGCTGCGCTGGCAGTGCCTACTTATAACGCCGACTGGGAAGGGTTGAAACAATCAAGTCTCAGTGTGGTCACCGCTTCAGGAGCAGCTTTGGTTGGCAAGGCTTTGGTGAGTAAAACTCGTCCTGATGGTAGCGATGATAAAAGTTTCCCGTCTAATCACACTTCAACTTCATTTGGCGCAGCGACCACACTCGCTATCCGCTATGGCTGGCAAGCGGCGATACCCGCTTATACCGTTGCGACACTGGTTGGCGTTGGTCGTATTGAAGCTGATAGACATCATTGGGAAGATGTCGTCGCGGGCGCGGCGTTGGGCTCTCTCGCTGGCTGGATATTTACGACCCCTAACGATAAGCAATACACGATTGTCCCTTGGGTAGATACCAAGCAGGCAGGCGTTCTTGTGTCGATGAATTGGTAGTGCTTAGTTGACTTGGGTATGCTTGAGGTGAGATGTAAGTATATTTCGTACAAGGTGCGAGCCATAAATTCAAGCGCCTTATGCTTTGAGATCTGAAGTTGTTCAGGTATCCATTTTATTTTAGGCTTTGAGCACTCTTTTCGAGCTCTGCGCAACACCAATCTATCGTGCCTTCTAGATCAGTAAAAAATCGAGTACTGACGGGTTGGTGATCAGGGATCGATTTCTGAATCATGAAACGCTGCACCTCTACGGAGGCGACGACAACCCTTACTTTGAAATTCATGGTCACCATTTTGCTGATACATTTAATGAAAAGGTCGCTTACCTCTGGAGTGCACAGTTCCCATTCTCTGATATCTTCCATAAAGGCCCAAGGGTGCTCTTTTAGCAAAGCAGCATTCTTCAACATATCGTCAGTACAATGCTGAGCGGTTTCTAAATTCCACGGCCCCCAAGCTCTCAGCCTAATGATATTGGGGTGCTCTTCGTCGAGCCAAAGCTCATAATCACCATGCTCGTTTTTATTCGTTTTCATACCGTTTTTCCTCTACCTATGACTATAGCAAAGTAAAGGGCTGAGCTTAAAATTGAAGGGGAGTATTTGCTACGTTTGGTAGGCCGTCATTGCGGCATGTACTGTTTCCGTCTGATATTCACGATTGGTCAATATTGGATCTATTTTGGAAGGTGTACGTCTTACGACTTAGTATATATATGATTATTTCTAGACTAAAAGAAAGTCTTAAACACCGCCTATAAACTTTGCACAATCGAGGCTAACTTTTTGACATGACCGGTATAGTGCTTGTCGATTTCTAGCGATCTTTTAGACTAAAAAAAGTGTCGAAGGTTTATTCTGTTGGTCTTGTTTTTAAAAGGTGGAAAATCTCCTCTGACAAAACATTATCACTGTGACCCTAGTCTCAACGCTATTGGTCAAAAAAGTAATAAGGTAAAATAATTGTGATTTTTATTTTAAATAAAAAATTAAAATCAGTGAAAATGAGATGGTTGTTATAATAGTGAATAAAACTAGTTGTTATTTTTATATTAATAGTGGCTCTGGGATTAGGTGGTGCATTATAATGAAAAATATAAATAAACTCTATAGACAAAAGTAAAAGTTATACTTACATGGTTGCTGTTTAATGTTGAGACTTAATGGTATAGCATTGTTTTTCTCATACTAACAACAAAAAACCTATACCAAAGGAAGAGCAATGGAACTTGCAGAATTAGGAATAAAGGATAGTTCAATAACTAAATCTGGTAAGGAGATAAATGGATTATTATC
The DNA here is from genome assembly GCF_050337555.1 of Vibrio profundum. NCBI lineage: Bacteria > Pseudomonadati > Pseudomonadota > Gammaproteobacteria > Vibrionales > Vibrionaceae > Vibrio > Vibrio profundum. The sequence continues at coordinate 177,196 of NZ_JAKJTA010000011.1, read as the reverse complement.
TCCTTACATAGAAGGAGGGTTTAGTGATGATGATATAGCTATAGAGAAAGTAGAATTTGATAAAAGAGAAATACGAATAAAGTATAAAGTAAAGAGTTTTTTTATGCCGTCTGACGGGCAATTCCATTTATCCTCACTTGTTGCTGAAATGTGCGCATTACGTGCTGGTTTAATTTATGGTCACTTAGACAATGGGCTGTCAAAAAAAGAGAATGAGGTATATTTACTATCTTATTCCATTCGGTGCTCCAAACCTATTCGAGAGATGGAGTTCGGGTTCAAAATGTCGATTGTTAAAAAAATAAAACGAAATTCAGGTAGCATATATAAAGTTAGGTTTTCAATAGGGAACGATAATTTTGTAGGTTCTGGTTCGTTTTTTATGCCAATTTGATTAATAAGGGAATTAATAAAATGGAATGTATAGCTAGTATAAAAAAACAACTTGAAACAGGGAAGGGTTGGTATGTTATTAACAAATATCCAGAAGAACTCACGGAATCTAACCTTCTAACCTTAATGCGAGAGTTTGGTAGGGTAAATAATCTAGATAATGAAGGTAGAAAGGTTTTACGGATAGAAGATTCAGGGGTCACTGTTGATCAAGTCAAAGAAACCGGTATTGTTCGAGATAACAACAACGTTAAGCCTGTCAGACCATACATGACCAATGGGGAGCTAGAATTTCACACCGATCTAAGTGACCTAGCCTTTCTGATGTGTGTAAATCCGGCTGATGAAGGAGGGGTAAGTAAATTAGTAAACTCGCAAGAAGTATATGAATATATAAAAATTAACCATCCAAATGAATTGTTAACGCTCGAGTCTACAAAATATCAGGTTCACCATCAGACGCCACTAATTCCAGATGGTAAAAATCATCTTATTAGTATTCCGATATTTTCATTTGAAGATGGTTTTTTCTCAAGCTTCTTTCTAAGGACATATATACTTGTCACTAATGAGAAGTTGGGGCTAGGCTTAAGTAAGCATGAGATTGACGCTCTCGATTTGGTTGAAGATGTGGCTAATAAGTTGTCTACAACAATACTGCTTGAAAAAGGTGACATATTAATATGCAACAACCACATAACATATCATTCTAGAACAAAGTTCCAAGACAAAGAAAACAAGAGATTATTGCTGAGAGGGTGGGTCTGCGCTGATGGAAATAGGCCGCTAAATGATCATTATCGAGAATTGTATGGTGATAATCTTTCTCATAACTCATATCGAGGTGGGTTTGTTAAAGTATGAATAAGGTCTGTATTATTGGTGCGGGAATTTCTGGCCTTGCATGTATCGACAAATTTAAATTACAAGATATTCCCTATGTGTGTTTTGAAAAGAGATCATCCTTAGGTGGGCTGTGGAATTATAGTGATACTGAAAGGAGTGTTTATTCAAGTTGCACGCAAAACCACCTGAGAGATAACATGTCTATTTGTTCTTTACCTCCTAATGAGAGGTTCAAACAGTACATGTATCATAAGGAGTATCTAGAGTATCTTAATCAGTTCGATGATGAAAATATTGAATATAATTCGGATGTCACCAGTGTATATTATGAAAAAGACACTGCACTATGGGTGGTATGTGTCAATGGAAAAACACACTCCTTTAAGCATGTTGTTATTTGTTCAGGATACTATTCAGAACCAAAATACCCTAACTTTATTTCATCATCTGCGATAAAAACATCATACATCCACTCTTCTAAATATAAAAAACCAACCTCATATAAAAATAAAAATGTCCTCATTATAGGAGCTGGAAGCTCTTCTTTGCAAATCGCTGAAGACATAGGTAGATTTACCAAGAGTGTTTCCATTTCTTATAGGAAAATGCCTTTACTTCTTCCAAGATACATTGATGGGATGCCATTGTGGCAGTTCTATCAAAAGAATAAAAGTATTGGGGAGGATAAACTGATAGATTTAATAGTTTCATATACTGGGCAAGGTACTGGAGGGGTTCCGTCACCTCAACAACGAATATATAACTCTACTACATTGCCTATGTGCGAAGATATTTTTGATCTTGCTAAAGAGTCTCATGTAGACTTTGTGCCCGAAGTGTCTGATATAAATGGAAAAACAATAAGGTTTGTAACGGGGGAATCTTCTCAGAAGTTTGATGAGATTATCCTTTGCACAGGATTTCACTCTTCTTGCTCCTTTCTTTCTAAAGAGTTTGATTATAATAACCTCATTGATTTTATGGTGCATCGGGAAGAAAAAGGATTGTTTTTCGTTGGTATGCTTCAACCAGTCGGGCCAGTGCCTCCAATAGTAGAGATGCAAACAAAAGTCATTTCTGGGTTGATTAAAAATAACTCCGCACTGGAAGGTGCCTTGAAGCAAAGTTATGAACCACCAGCATCAAGTAGGGTCTGGTTCGATGAGTACGCCCATAACTTGCGTGACAAGTACCCTGAGTTCATTAATACCTAGCATCTATAGTAAAAATGTCGCTTTTGTCTACGGTAATCCCTATATGTGAGGAAAGCGGCTTTTTTATACTAAATACCTGAGAATTCCACGAAGGTGTTTATCAACAACTTCTGGGCAGAGGTTAAATAGCTTACCCCTCTTTAATCATGTGTTTACGTTAAAAAGTGATTACACGTTATTGTAAATGATCAATCTTTATTGGGATCAATCGATCTTTATTGTCAGCCGACAACTATGATGGTGTTGTCACAGAAATATATGCAATATCACGTGCATTGCATTCATGTGGCTTCTTCTCCCTATTGCTTTTTTGAATCCGACATGCTCAGCTTGAACGATATTAAATTTTTCTTGCTGAAAACCTTAGTCGAACGTAATCAGCAACCCAACCTTTGTCAGCACTGTATAGTGCTGGTTTGAGTAGGCTCTCGACTTGCTCGAAAAAGGAGAGTTTTGTGGCTGGGGTCATCAATGAGGTTGCGTGTTCAGTGAACAGGGTTAACCATTCGCGTATTCCAGCGCTAAGCGGTGTCGGCCTGTTGATGAGCGTGCATGATTCTACGATGAAGCCATGTTGCTCTAAAAGGGCCTTGTATTGGCTGTCAGAAGGGAAGAACCAGGGTGATTGATATTTCCCGAACTGAGGGTTGTCTCTGTACACCATGTCGATGGCTTCAGTAATGGATTGAATGTTGCCATAGCCACCAAACTCTCCGACAAATCGCCCCCGGTGTTTCAGCGCTGAATGGACGCCAGTTAACACAGCATTGTAGTCCGTCATCCAATGTAGGGCGGCATTGCTAAACACCGCATCAAATTGATTATAAAATTCAAGATTTTCACCGCGTTGGTGAAATGCAGGGATACCTTTTTTTTTGGTCGCGGCGACCATTGAATCACTGGCATCCACCCCAATCACATCGCAACCAAATGACTGTATTTCGTTGGCTAATGTGCCGTCACCACAGCCGAGGTCGAGAATTTTTTCGCTCGATTTTGGGGCGAGTAAATCAAGTACAGGTAAGCCTAGAGTTGAGACAAATGATGCATTTTTTGAATATTTCTTCGAATCCCATTTCTGTATCATTGAGCTTACCTCACTTAGTTGTTTAAATATCGATGTAGGTTATTGGCCATTGTGGATAGAGAATCTGAAATCTAGGCTATGCCACTAACTTGTAGTAATCAAACGTTTTTTTGATGTTTACTCTTGATGGCGTCATTTTTGAGTGTGCGAGGAGGAGGTGGCATTCACTGATCGTAGAAATGATGTTGTCGCCGAGGAGTGCTAAGGGTTTATCGAACGTATTGTTTATTAATGTATTGCTTCTTATTGAAGTGCACTTTCTAGCCACTCAATTGCGTCACTTTCATTCTGGAAATACTGGGTTTTAAAATCTTGCGACTCGGCGTTATTGTGGATTTCTCCGGTTACCATTTGATCAACGCGGCTGTGGGTGATGACAGCTTGCGCGCAGCACCCCATCGCCGAGAATTTTGATGAATTGTTGTTGAAATACTCCATTACCTCGGGGGTGCACAGTTCCCACTGAGTGAGGTTATTTAAAAATGCCCACGTCTTGCCGATAAAGAACTTGTCGACTACTTGATAGCACTCATTGAGGCACTCCTCAGCAGTCTCGATATTCCATGATCCTACCAGCCTTAAGATGAATACATTGCTTTCCAAGTGTGAAAGATCGATAACGTATTTGCCATGCGGATTGCTGATTATGTGCATGATATAACTACCCAGTTAAATATTGGCATTGGATAAAAGCAAGTCGATGTGTCTCACAGTAGCTTGCTTTAATTGATGCAGTAATGGTAGTTCAATATCTCCGTTTTTTCTCTGTTTGAACGAGTCTAGGGGAGACGAGATTTAGGGAATTAACTGAATCTATACAACAGGCGAAGACTATGTCAATTAGGGATGTTTTATTTGGTTACTACGGCACACAGTGCCTCAATACCGTTGTTGAGTTGGGTGTGGCTGAGTGTCTTGAATCTGGCCCAAAATCTATTGAAGAGCTTTCATTCGCGACAAACGCCAATACGGATAAGCTCTATCGGGTACTGCGTTATCTGTCAGCAGCGGGTTTGTTCTATGAACAAGAAGCAAAAGTGTTTGAATTGAATCAAGAGTCGAGACAACTGATCGGCTCTACCTCTGGTAACCTGAAAGAGTTTGTCCATTTACATGCGAATTACTTTTATCGTGGGGCGGAGAAAATCGGTGACAGCATGCAGGTAAACACCTCGTCTTTTGAATTGAACTTTGGTGAAAAGGCGGGTCAGTATTTTAAGCGCGATAGAACGGCTGGAAAGATATATAACGATGCAATGAAAGAAAACTCTGAACTCTTTGGGCGATTAATCGCCGAGTTGTACGAGTTTTCTTCCTATAAATGCATTGTAGATGTTGGCGGCGGCCTAGGCAGTTTGCTGGCTAATATTTTGAAAAAGAGTCGAGATTCAGCCGGAGTAAACTTTGATATACCTGAGTTACAGAGCCAGTCGGAAACCTATTTGCAGGCGTCAGGCCTATCTTCTCGCTGCCAGTATATACCCGGTGACTTCTACACTTCTATCCCCCAAGACGGCGATATCTATTTAATGAAGGCGATACTGCATGGCAAGACTGATGATGCTGCTCTTTTGCTGCTTAAAAACTGCAAGCAAGTATTAAAAGACAATGCCAAGCTGTTAATCATAGAGCATATAGTTTCAACTGACTCGAAAAGGTACCTTGAGGCATGTGTTAATGATATCAACATGTTGAATGTGACGGCTGGAAAGGTGAGAACATTGGACGAGTTCGAGCAGCTGATCTGTAAGTCAGGTCTAACACTGACTCAAACGATACCCATTTATGATGCACTTTTCTTAATGGAAGTTGAACTGAAAAATGTAGCACCTTCATTAAGATAAATAGTGCCGTGACCGTTAACTCACGTAGTCTTTGTTGCTGAGGTATAACTGGTCATTAACTTAGCAAAAATGGTCAAATGTAGCGGTGGGGTACTGGTATAGACTGCATTTCGTGGTTTGAAGAGGAGAAAGCAATGAACTACGAAGAACGTATTGATGCGGTGGTCGATAGCATCGGGCAGAATCTAGATGAAGAACTGTCTCTTGATGACTTGTGTGAAATCGCATGTTTTTCAAAGTTTCACTTTCACCGAATTTTCACCGCATATACTGGATTATCCCTGCAACAATACATACGTTGGTTGCGATTAAAGCGCGCTGCCCATCAACTGCTTATTGATCAGAAGGCAACGGTTCTCAGTGTCGCGATTACCGCTGGTTTTGAATCGCATGAAGCATTTTCTCGAGTGTTCAAGAAAGTGAGTGGTATGACGCCGAAGCAATTTAGAGCCAATGGTAGCTGGGACTTTTGGGATAAGTCGCCCTATACATTGTGTAAAAGAAGGATTAAGTTCGTGCATGTAACTATTGAAGAAAAAAGCTCTCGCCGTTTAGCCGTTGTTGAACATCGAGGCTCCCCTAAATACGTCGCTCAGAGTGTTAATAAGTTGATAGATTGGGCAAAAAAACAGCCCATTGACCTAAAGCCGTCACCGGGTAATGCCTTTGGATTTGGCTATAGTGACCCCAATACAACAGAGCCTGAAGAGTTTAAGTTTGACCTAGGGAGAGTGGTTCCAGAGAGCTTGCGACTAGATGATTCTAGTATCGTTGAAAAGCGTATCCCAGCAGGAAGATATGCGATATCAGTGCACAAGGGATCTAGAAACAATCTTGGGGACACCATCTACCCAATTTTACGAGAGTGGTTGCCTTCTTCTGGCGAGACCTTGGCAGACTTTCCTTGCTTATTTTGCTATCACAATTTTGATTACGAGGTAGCAGAAACAGAGTTAATTACTGAAATTTGGTTTTTGCTTGAGGCTGAACCTGCGTAGTTTGGCGAGAGCGGGAAGATAAACAAATCCGTGCTGCAGCGTGTGTTAAAACGCAGCAGCCACCGTATATGATTTTATCAAAGTAGCGTGATTCGCCCGAGCGATTGACGATACGTACTCGGCCTCACCCAATATGACTATATTTCTTAGAATCAATCAACTAGGTTACTAAATATTAGAAAAGGCCTCTCTGGCTTTCTGATTAGATAGAGAGGTCATTCTCTGTAGATAGACTTTTCCTAAAATTAGAGTGGTGATCACTATCCCTATAACAAACCCAATCTTTAGGCCTACAGGACCTAAGCTTTCAACAAATCCTAAGATATAAGCTAATGGCAAAGAGATCAACCATAGCGACAGAGTCCCTATAAGCATGGGGGTACGAGAATCTTGAAGGCCACGTAAAGCACCTGATAGTAGGTTTCGTGTTCCATCAATAAACATGGTTATCGTAGTTATGATAAACAGGTCTATAGTCAGATTAATAATCGATCTATTGTCAGAGCTCAACACGTGTAGATAAGCATTAACAAAAAAGCTGGGCTTTATTGAAAATGCTAAACTAAATAGTATAAATATAGCAATCATTAATAATAATGATGATTTTATATAGTTATTAGTTAATTCTGTTTTTCCCTCGCCATGAGACTTGCTTGTTAGAATTGATATGGATTGGGACAGGCTTGCCGTGAAAATTACCGTAATCATTGTATATTGAGAAACAATCTCAGAAGCTGTTAAGGCTACTAATCCAAAGGAACCCATCATGTAGGTTGCTACTGCGAGTGCCCCGATCTCTCCAGATTTTTGAATGCCAATAGGGTATCCTACTTTAACTAATTCTTTGCATTGTTCCCAATCTATCCGTAAGAAGTTAGAATAAACTTTATATCCTTTTATTTCTTCGTTTATATAAATGTAATATAAAATCGTCAAACAACAGAGAGTTTGTGAAATTAGAATTGAACAGCTAACACCGGAAAGTCCCATCGGGGGGGTGTATATGGACCCAGAAATTAGAAAGTAGAATAATCCTATGTTTATAGGGAGTTGTACCAATGATGATATTAATATAAATCTAGGCTTACCAATACCAATGAAAAACTGTAAGAAAGCTACATTAATTAATGCTGGGAACATCATGAGAGAAGAGTAATAAAAGTATCCTTTTGTAATTACCACAATTGATTGTTTTTGACCAACCAACATAAGAAAATCAGGACCAAAATTCAGAAGTAAAGATGAAGGAAAAGCGAAGATAACAGCAAGCCAAAACCCGTTCTTGACCCAAAGTCCAATACTAGGAGGAGACTCCCCGGCTCCTTTTATATGGCTGATTTTTATACCAACCGAACATAGTATTCCAAATGTCAACGTGGTAAAAATTGCGACTGTAACGATTGCTAATGACCCAGCAGCTAGTTGGTTATTCCCCATGCCAGATACGAACAGCACTCCTATGAAATTAGACACCATACCAAGTAAGCTACTTATTACTATAGGTGAGGAGAATTTAATTATAACTTTGGCATCCTGAAATATGGTGTGTTTCATTTTTCCTCTAATGATTATTAACGTCCACTTGTGTTGGTATAGTATGTTCTTGAAAGAAGCAATTCGGATATAAACGTATAACGTTATCTCAATTTGATATTTAAAACAATTAAACTATGTATTAACCTAACAATCGTTCAACTTCTTTACACTACATTGGTGTAACCTGTTTGAAAGGTAGCCACCATTTAACCTTTTACATCTGTATCCTAACGTTACGAACTTTCACTACTACTGGTACATCCTAGCGGCTACACTTGCATTGACAAATCAATTAGCCTTCAATTAATTCCATTCAGATAGCGAATATTATAAATTAGATAAATAAAACCTCGCGAATAATAACATATTATCTAAGGTCTATACGGCAGTATTTAACATTAATAGAAAAGTCAGTTGCATATGTTTCACTTTTAAGATAATTATATGTCCCGTAGTTCCCAAACCCTTAATAATTGAAAGTTTCAGGAGAAAGTGAAAATGGACAATCTAGATAGACTAATTGATGAAGCAATGGTTTTAGTTACTGAAAAAGAAATCAACGACGCCAAAGATAATGCTGATAAAGTAAACAAAAAAATGCAGCCGGATTTTTGGGCTACACCAATTTGTATATAATTAGAAATTATGTACAGACTACTCTCATCACAATCTATTGTTGATAATGTAGTAGTGTTACTTGCTCCTTACCTCGATAACTCAGGTCAGGGGCAAAGTATCCATTCTTTAAAGAAAGCCTACATTTCATTCTTAACCAACCTCAATCACACAGTCCCTAATAAATTAGGCCAATTATTCGAGTTCGACGTTTCTTTTGAAAAATCCATTCATAATTTTTTCAATTATAAAGATGAGAATATTGGTGCGGTCGTACGGAATACTCGTGCCCCAGAACATACAATGTCAGATTTGCATGATCCTGAATCACGCAACAAGCAATTGGAGTCCGCCTATGAAGGGTTTCAATCAATTGACCCTGTTTTTCATTCTTTATTTGGATTAATTATCAATAAAGTCTTGTCAACTTCGAACGAAAATGACCATGCAACAGGATCTGCATCTAACCCAAAGTTTCTTGGTATCGTCACGGTAAGTAAAGACATAGTAGTGACTTCTCAACGAGGAATACGAGAGGTTTTAGTGCATGAATTTACACATAATGCATATTTATTAGATGAGCTTAGGTGGGGGTACTTTAAAGACATGGCCAAAGTTCATAGTAAAGAAAACTATATAAAGTCATCGTTATTTAGTCGAATGCTACCTCTACCCCGAACTTTACATAGCCTACTCGTCGCTTGTGAAATCTTACTCTTAAGGAAGTCACTAAACTATCATCCTGAGCAATTCGATGGTCACCCTATAACTGAGACTATTTTGGAAAAAGCAAAAGTAACCAATAAGTTAATTATAGATAACAAACGCATCTCTAAAAATTTCACGCCACGCGCAATGCAGATCTTATCTTTGTGTGAAGAGACTATATGCAGTTATTAGGCGAGCTTTTCGAAGTCAATATTAGTTTAGTTTGAAATTTGGTCATGGCTTCAACTCATTGAAATGTAGCGTAATACCATGTTTAGGGAATAAACATGGCCAAGTTGAAGTACTCTGCTGATTTTGTGACCAGACTAAACCAGTGATAAAACATGATATAGGCACATTTATTGAACACGAATATGATCTCTAGAAAAGCGCATTAGTGTCACCATTGCTTTACTAGAACGTGAAGATGCAATACATCTGTGCTGCAGCGTGTATTGAAACGCTACAGCACGATTCGCTTTAGTGATTAAGCGTTAACCTTTAGGAAGTCCCGTAGCATTTTGGTCACCAAGGCTGGTTGTTCTAGATTGCTGATATGGCCAGCTTCGGGTATTTGCACCAGTTGACTGCCTGTGATGCAGTCATGCATTAGATACGACTCAAGCACTGGGCGAGGAATATCTTCTTGGCCCACGGCAATCAAGACTGGCAGTGCCAGCTTCTCGACATCTTCAATGATATCTCGGCGGCCAAATATCATGCGGCCAATTCGGGCGACTTCAATGGCATCTTCTCCCTTAATAGCAGCAAGCTGCTGGCGAAAGTTATTGACTAGTTGTGGGGACTTCTCAGCGCCATTTCGAGCAAAGAACAATGGGACGACAGCTTCTAGAATTGGCTCTGGTACGCTTTTCGCCATTGTAATGGTATCCAGCATTCCGAAGTACTTGTCTTTCATTACCTCTGGTTCGAATCCGACAAAGGTATCCATCATGACTAAGCTTTTCACGCGCTCGGGGGCAGCAACAGTAAGCTCTGCTCCCCACATCCCACCAGCAGATAGGCCGACAATCGAAAACTGGTCTACGTCTAAGCTATCCATTAGGGCCAGCATATCTAATGCGACACCCTTTAGATTACGTGTTTTTTCAGGTGCGCAAGAGGATTGGCCGTGTGCCCATAGATCGGGCACAATGCAGCGATAGGACTGGCTCAAGGCTTCGACCTGAGGAGTCCACATTTTGTGATCCCATAAGTAACTGTGACCGAACAGAACCACAGGCCCTTCCCCAACATCTAAGTAGGCCAGTTCGCGACCTTCGATGGAAAATGTCTTCATTTTTAATTCCAATAGCTTGAGTTATAAAATCAAAGATCACTACTACTAACATAAATCGCGATCTGGTGGAGTACATTCCTGCGCAAACAAATGCGTCAATTTGTCTAGATGTTTAGTGCAATTTTACGTCATTGTTGGCTTCGCTAATATGACTCGTGCGCATGCTTAATGCGATAACAACACCGACACTCATTAGTGAAAATAGCAACCAAGCGGCATGGTGGAAGCCTTCTAAAAAGCCACCTTGCGCTGAGCGGGCGAGCAATAAACATAAAGCAGCGCCGAGGTTTCCGCCGAGTTCTTGAATGGTGGAGTAGGTGCCTGTTGCAATACCGGCTTGGTGAACGGAGAGGGTGGAAACAGCAACTGTCGTCGTTGGGCCCCAAACGAGCGCGACAGCAACACCAAAACAAGACATCGCAGCGATGACCATGAGAGGGTTGGCATTGTGTTGTATGTTCACAAGAATGAGTGCGGACAGGGCGGCAAAGACAAAGCCTCCTGCTATCCAATATTTAGCATGATGTATGTTGTATAAACGCGCGACGATTGCAGACAAGAGTATTTGTGGTAGAGGCAAAAAGATCATCACTAACCCAACCTGAACGGCAGTGTAGTGGGCAATGTTTTCTAAAAAGAGTGGCACTAATAAAAAGGCACTCCAAATAAAGAAAATCAGTAAACCACTGTTGATCGATGCCTTGAGAAATAACGGATTACTCAGGAGGTCGGCGCGTAGTATCGGCATTTCAGTGCGTTTTTCTACCCAGAATAGGCTTAAAAAGCTTGCTAGGCTGAATGTTACCGCAAAGCCAATCCATACGTTGGGTAAAGAGCCATATTCAACGATTGAGAGGACTAAGCTACCGACTCCTAGTGTTAGCAATACCGTACCCCAAATATCTAATTTGGCACTTTCTTGCTCATTTTTACTTTCACTGGCGTATTTCGCGACTAAAAAGCTAGAGGTAACGGTCATTGCTAACACAAACCAATAGATAGAACGCCAGCCTAGATACCCAATTAACATGCCACCGACAATCGGACCCGCGGCTAACGAGACACCAATCACGGTAGCCCAAAGGCCGACGGCTTTGCTGCGTTGATGTTCTGGGAACTCCAATGCCATCATGGCCTGAGAGGCCGATAGCATGATGGCATTGCCAAGACCGGTGAGAAACTGCAAGGCAATAATCACGGAGATACTTTGGCTAAAAGCATCACCAATCATCGCCGTTGAAGTGCAAGCCAAGCCGATCATAAAGACTCTTTTCCGGCCAAAAATATCGGAAAGGCGGCCAAAGGTCACTAAAAAGGCGCAGCCAACAATGCCAAAAATATTGATGATCCATTGCGCTTGGATCAAGCTCGCGTGCATTTCTTTAGTGATGGTTGGCAGTGAAACGTTCATCATCGGATAGAAAATACTAATTGCCATAATGCCGATGCAGATGCCAAGAATACTTGGGATATTCAGCGCAGGGTTCACTTTACCCATAATTTGGTTCTCTTCTCTAGATATAGATGATGAAAAATAACGAGCAGGAGTACGTCTCAAGCCCAGTCGTTAGGTTTGGTCGCTATTATACGAGAATCTTGTTAGTACTGTATAGAGGTATGTAATATTAGTGTTTTTTATAACTTGTTGAAATGTAAAGGTTGAGGTATTTTTGATTGTGATTTTATTATTACACAATCAAATTTATGGCGTTAATGACCATTACTAGATACAACTTAGTATTTTTTAGAGCAAGTTTAGGAGCCTAGTTTATGAATAGAGTGAATATCACCCAACCTGCTCCTCCGAGCGAAGATCAACTTGAGCAACTGAAATGTGGCCTCGGTGGCTATAACCGTATCCACACTGGTGAGCTATTTCGTGAAAAAACGTCGACGTTTATTGAAACTGAAGATGGAAAAATATTGGGAGGCTTACGAGCTGAAATAAAATGGGGCTGGCTGTATGTAGATGCGTTATGGATCAGTGAAGAAATCAGAGGTGGAGGGTGGGGGAGTCGATTATTAAAGCAAATGGAAGACTATGCGTTGAGTAAGGATGTGACTAACTTTCACCTAGAAACCACGACTTTTCAGGCACTAGATTTTTATCGCAAGCAAGGGTATTCGGTATTTGGTGAATTGCCTGACATGCCACCGGGTCACACGTCTTACTTCTTAAAGAAGCAAGTGAAGTGATGGAATGGAATAAAAAGAGCGCTTTGGGTAAAGCGCTCTTTTGAAGGTATATCAGGAGTGATTACTTGTTATCTGTCGGAACCACAGCCCAAGCTGCATCCCAAGCGCGGCCTTTTGGATCTAAGGCGTAGGCACCACCTTGTGAACACCAACCGCCTTCGATGCACTGATAGACGTTGGTCTTCTCGCCTACATAAACATAGTCACCTGTTTTGTAGTCAGTTTTACTGGCATCGTAAGGTAGCGCGGTATAATCACCTTGCGCTGTAGACGCGCTAAACTGCGCGCCTGTCGCCTGTTCAACATTACTAATCGCAGCGTTGATAAGTTTGAACATCTTAGTGCGTTGACCAGAATTATTTAGGTCAAACACTTTCTTCGATGGGAAGCCTAACGTTTTCTTCGCTTGTACAAACGCATCGCTCGCTTGAGCAGATGTAATTAATTTAAGATCACCAGTTTTTGCATCTTTGTATGACAACTGCTGGAACGTTTTCACAAATACGGGCTTAAGATCGCCTACGCTGAATTGGACATTGTTCGTTACTTTCAATCCGTAGCTAGACAAGTCTTTTCCGTATACTTGATCTGTGTAGAAAGAGGCTTGACGCGTGTAGCGGTAGTAAGTATCGCCGCCAGTGTCAGTCGTACCGAGTGCTGCGCGATATTCATCTGGTGACAAGCTGTAATCGTTAAGGTGCGCAATGGCATTCTTATCCATATTGTCACAAACATTTAGGTAGCTTTTCAGTGGTGAGCTGTAAGAACCTGCATTGTAGACTACATTCATGACCACATCGGTGAGGCGGTTTGCGTCAGTCTTCGCGATGGAGTCATCCTGCAAGTTGGCAAAACAGACGTTCCAAGCTTGCTGGTTTTCATACCAGTCATTGCTAGCCAGTGTCTGGATTCGATTGACGTCATTAAAGTGGTAAAATGCAGTTGCCATTGGGGCGAAGTAGACATCATCCAATGCACTTGGGCCAGTCTTGTCGTTTTGTGCTAGGGAATCTTGATCATTGATGCTGTAGCCCAGTGTGGTGCGTACGGCGTCGTAGTTGATTAATCCTAGCGCACCGTCGGAGGCTTTGTTGTAAGGGAGGCGTTTGGCGTAATCATTGATCTGATAAGGTCCACCTTGGCCTACCGATAAGTAGATACCTTTAGTGGTTGGATTATTGATGGCCTGAGTCGCGGCATCTGGGTCAAAGTCTTTATTGATCACCGCATCTTCCAGCCCACCTTCTTGCATCAACTGCCCTAAAATCGTGCCGTACAAATAGTCTTTGTTGAATTGCAGTTCTGGGTATTTCTCATGCAGTAGGTGACCGTACATGACACCGCCAATCAGGTTAGACATGATGACAGTATTGGCGTACGGCGTACCGAGGTGGAAAATATCAATAGTGGATTCGCTGTCGCTATATGGGAAGGTCACATGGTGAATAACCGCATCTTTGGTTGGGATGGTTTCACCGCCGCCGCCACCTGAGCTACCTGGTGTGAAATCAACAACGGCGGTGAAGCTTGGCCAATCGGAGCTTGCGACAGTCGGTGAGCTGAGCCCTACAGAGACTGTACTACCGTTAGAGAACGGAGCCTGAGCGGTTTTACCGGCAGGAAGTTGGGTGTCAGAGGCTAATTGGATGGTGTATGACCATAGGTCTTTGACTTGAGGGTCATTAGAGCCGTATGTACAGTAGTAGGCGTTGACACAGCTGGAGGTCGGCGTGAACGTGAGAGTCTTTTCAATCACACCAGTTTGACCAGCGTACGCAGAGGCAGAACAAACGGCGCTGATAAGAGCCGGGAGTATAAGTGCGCGCATAAGAGCTTTTCCTTTTTAATCCTATTTTTTTTATTGAACCAATAGACAGCTCTAAATATTGCTATTTATGACTCCTCATGAATTGCAATTAATTGCATTTATGAGTGTATTGATCATAAAAAAGCAACATTTCCCTTACGGACGGAGCCACGTCCTTCCCTAACGAAAGGGAACAGAATTCCAATCGTTCTATTGATTATCCTGTGATAATTCAAACAGCTGAATGTTTCAATTTGAGTACGCCATTCGAATTAAATATATTTTTGCCGCAACCGATTTCGAAACACAACTGAAAGTTTGTTCATCAAGTAAATTAACATTTAACTGACTGTGTTAATGGTTTAGTGGCGTTACACTTAGCGGTTAAACAATAAAAGCCACTTGTTTTGCATGGTTTTTATTGTTTCTATTATCAGTTACTTATGTGTTTTGTCAGCGTCTGGTTATAGCTTGGTTTGGGTTTGTTATCTTGTAGTACTGAGCCGGAGTTTCTATGGGTTTTAAGCAAAAAATGCCCACAGAATCGATGTATTCTCCGAGCGTTAATTTAGCCTCCGAGGTTAAGGGATAAATTAATGCTCGGTCGATATAAGTGGCGCTTTTTCTCAGTTACTGGCCTGTGGTTGTGCAGATGCATATGCTGGCTTTATGATTGCTTTTTTGTAGGGCAGCTGAAGCTTCTATTTTATTCCTGAAAACATTGATTACTGAGACAGTGTTCACTGGCCCTCTTTCCTCCTTTTTATCGAAAACCTTGCCTATTTAGTGCATAAATTGAGCTGAATTTGCGCATAAATATTGCGAAATCACTAAATCGTTTGCTTATGCATTTTTCGCACGAATCTGTGGCGATTTTATGGCGTATTTATCTTAATAATCGCTTGATTTGTTATTAGGAGTTGTTAGAGTGACACCCGCTCTCTGGTACATTGGTCTGACAATCTGATTACATTTTTGTCACTAGGACTAATAAGTAAGCGAAGGGTGCTTTACATCATATTTCGTTATGAAATTTTTGTGGAGTGGCGCTAAGAACGTGACCGATACCTCGGTTATGCTCTTCCAGAGTACACCGTTTAGGTGTAAGGAGACTGCTAAGGATGTAAATGAAAGGCAAGGAGGTCAGTAATGGTCGACCGACCTTTTATTTTGTTGCAGTTAAACTTAACAGGGTGGGTATAAGACGCTTTCCTTTATATAAGGCAGAGCGCTTTGTGCGTAACCTAGGTTGGTAAAATCAAAAGGAACGCTGGACAAATACGCTTGCGAAACGCGGTGTTTTGTTGAATTCAGTTGTCATCAGACTGAAATAGCGCACTCAATGGACGAGTTATTATTAGGAGTTCAGTAAATGAGTGGCTTTAGTCCCGGCCTGATGATCGGCATCTTTACAGTAATCGTTATTGCTGTGATCGTTGCAATTCTATTTGCAAGCAAACTAGTCGGTGGATTCAACCGACGATATGAAGACGAACAACCTTTCGAATGTGGCCTTCTTCCTTCCGGTACCACCAAGCATAACTTTTCCATTAGTTACTACTTAATCGCTGTCGCGTTTCTTATTTTTGAACTTGAAGCCGCCATCCTTTTAGCGTGGGGTGTGGACTACTGGCAACTTGGTCTTGCTGGTGTCGGTGCTGCCGTGCTTTTCATCGTTATCCTTCTTTTAGGACTTGTATATATGTTGCGTAAAGGCGCATTTAAGCTCGGAGTGTACGAATCATGAGTGACATTATCCCAATTGTAGATCCAGGGACAGAGCAAGTGGATAAGAGCAAAAACTTTATGACTAACATTGTCGGTAAAGTTGATGATCTTATTGCTTACAGTCGTAAACATTCTCTTTGGCCATACAACTTTGGTACATCTTGCTGCTTTGTAGAAATGATGACTGCGGCGACGCCACGTTACGATATGGCGCGTTTTGGTTCAGAGGTTCTTCGTGGTTCACCGCGTCAAAGTGATGTATTGATCACGGCGGGTACTTGCTTTGTGAAAATGGCACCACTGATGAAGCACATCTACGACCAGATGCTGGAGCCAAAATGGGTGATCTCTATGGGATCGTGCTCTAACTCGGGCGGTATGTACGACATCTATAGTGTGGTACAGGGCGTAGATACTATCTTACCTGTGGACGTTTACATTCCGGGTTGCCCACCTCGTCCAGACGCATTGTTAGAAGGCTTGATCATGTTGCAAGACTACGTGAAAGCAAACCCAATTTCTATTCTCGAGAAAAACCGTAAGCCTCTTGGCCTAAGGGTGGAATAAATGAGTTCAGAACTAACACAAATCTTGACCTCTCGCTTTGGCGCAACTTTGCTGCCAAATGCCGTATTGGGTACAGAAAGTCTGCAAGTTGAGTGCGATCAACTGATCGACATGTTGACTTACCTGAAGAAAGAAGCGACGCCTAAGTTTGAAATGCTATTCGACTTGTCGGCGATCGACGAAGCAGAACGTGGTGGTGGCTTAACGGTCGTCTATCACTTGCTGAGTATCTCGGGCAACCAGTTTATTTCTGTTCGTACCCACATTAAGAACGATTCTATTGAAGTACCGACGGCTGTCGGTGTTTGGCCAAATGCAGATTGGTATGAGCGCGAAGTGTACGACATGTTCGGCATTAAGTTCCGCGGTCACCCTGATCTTCGTCGAATCCTTACTTTTGATTTTTGGAAAGGCCACCCGTTGCGTAAGACGTACCCAGCGCGCGCAACGCTAATGGACGAACCGTTTGACCTTGATGGAGAAGACTTCCAACGTGTGATGGAATCTTACGAAATCAAAGGCAAGCAAGAAGACGGCTCTATGGTGCTAAACATTGGTCCGAACCACCCAGGTACGGATGGTGTTATTCGCTTGAAAGTAAAAATGAAAGGCGAGCGCATCGATGAGCTAGACCAAGAGATTGGCTTTCACCATCGCGGAGCTGAGAAGCTTGCGGAGCGTCATACTTTCCACAACTACATCCCATACACTGACCGTATCGATTACCTTGGCGGCGTAGCAGGCGAATTGCCTTACCTACTAGGCTTGGAATCCATGACTGGCATTGAAGTGCCAGAGCGTGCTCAAACGATGCGCGTGATGTTGTGTGAATTTTTCCGAATGTCTAGCCACTTAGTATGGTTCGGTAGTATTACCCACAACCTTGGCGGTATGGCACCGGCGTTTTATGCCTTCACAGAGCGCGAAAAAATCTTTGATGTGATCGAGCTTATCTGTGGTGGTCGTATGCACCCAGCATTCTTCCGTATCGGTGGTGTATCGCAAGACTTGCCACATGGCTGGCGCGAGGCGGTTGATGTCGCGTGTGACGCAATCGAGAAGTTAATTCCGGATCTAGAAAAGCTGACGACCAAATCCTTGATCTTCAAGGCTCGTACCCAAGGTGTTGGTGTATATAGCCAAGAAATGGCGTTGGATTGGGGGTTAACAGGACCGAACCTGCGTGCAACGGGTATCGATTATGATGCACGTAAGAAATTCCCATACATGGGTTACGAAAATTACGATTTCGATGTACCGGTAGGTCAAGACGGCGACGCTTACACGCGTACAGTTTTGCGTATTGCTGAAGTAACGGAAAGCTTGAAGATCATTCGTCAAGCAGCGGATCGCATGCCTGAAGGTCCGATTTTGGCAGATAATGTGCCGAAATACGGCTTCCCGCGTAAAGCGAATGCTCTAAAAGACATCGAAACCTTGATCCACAGCTTCGTGGATACAGGGCGTGGCTTCAACTTCCCCGTTGCAGAAGTATTTGCGGCGACGGAAACGTCGAAAGGCCTAACGTCTTATCACACGGTAAGTACTGGCACAGGCTGTCCGTACCGTGTACGTATTCGTACTCCATCCTTTACTCATTTCCAGTCTGTCAAAGCCGTTTCAAAAGGTGACTTGCTGGGGAACATTATCTGTTTAATCGGTTCAATAGATTACGTATTGGCGGATATCGACCGTTAAACAGTCAATGATCGGCCCAAAGAGGCTGACATGAGACGCTTTTTTTACCGCTGCCATAAGACAGTGGAAAGCAAAGATACTGGTCGATGTAATGTCGGACCAATGTGAGGAAAAAAATGTTAACTGATCAAGAAATCGCGCATTTGGAGGAGCATATTGCTCATTATCCGGA
Organism: Vibrio profundum; assembly: GCF_050337555.1. NCBI lineage: Bacteria > Pseudomonadati > Pseudomonadota > Gammaproteobacteria > Vibrionales > Vibrionaceae > Vibrio > Vibrio profundum. Next base: position 158,487 of record NZ_JAKJTA010000011.1, on the reverse strand, counting down.
GAAGCGAGCAGGAGCCATCTACTGCTTGTATTTCGTCCAGGATAAATATGGATATATCACCAAAGAGGGTTTAGAAGCTGTTAGTGAACTGACAGAGCTTTCAACGACCCAGCTCGACGAAATTATTACTTTCTACACGCTGCTGCGCCGCCGACCTGTTGGCCGCAACGTAATGCGTGTTTGCGATAGTATCTCTTGTCATACCCGTGGTTCGAAAAAAGTGCTCGAAGCTGCGAAAAAAGCAACGGGTAAAGAACTCGGTGAAATCGCAAACGAAGGCAGCGTGACTGTTCTTCCAAGCATCTGCTTGGGCCTTTGTGATCGTGCTCCAGCAGCGCTTATCAACGATGACCGCGTTGAAGGCGAGCTTACTGAAAGCAAAATGCGCGACATCCTAGCCCAACTTGCGGCAGAAGAGATGGCACTGGCAGAGAAGCCAGATTACCGCAGCATGATCGCAATGCTGACTCCGCAAGATGAGCCTAGTAAGCCATTAGAATCGGAGAAAGCGTAATGGAATTAGTACTGAGCCGTAACTTTCATAACGAAAAACCGCTTGACCTTGCTGGCTATAAAGCGGCAGGTGGATACGCAAGCTTAGATACAATTATTGGTAATCCACGTGAGCCACTATTAGAAGAAATCAAAAACTCCGGCCTACGCGGCTGTGGTGGTGGTGGTTTCCCTACTGGCATGAAATGGGGCTTCCTAGCCAAAGATGCCTCTCACCCAGTTTACCTAGTAGTCAACCTTGATGAATCTGAACCGGGCTCTTTTAAAGACCGTCAGGTTCTATACCGCGACCCGCACACAATTTTAGAAGGCGTGATTGCAAGTAGTTACCTACTTGGCGCAGATAAAGCGTTTGTTTTCATCCGTGGTGAATACCGCGAAGGCGCTCGACTACTTGAAAAAGCAGTCGAAGAAGCACGTGCGGCTGGCATGGTCGGCAAAAACGTAATGGGTACTGGTTGGGACTTCGACGTCGACGTTCACTTGAGTGCAGGCCGTTACATTTGTGGTGAAGAAACAGCACTATTGAACGCACTTGAAGGTTACCGTGCTAACCCTCGTTCTAAGCCACCATTCCCTATCGTGAAAGGTCTTTGGGGCCAACCAACCATCGTGAACAACGTTGAAACGGTTTGTCATATCCCTTGGATCGCCCACAAAGGCGCGGAGTGGTTTAAGTCACAAGGTAAAGGCAAGGCTTCTGGTAGCCATATTTACCAAGTTTCTGGCCCAGTGAAAAAGCCTGGCTTCTTTGAGCTGCCAATGGGCACTACGGCTCGTGAGCTTATTTTTGAACACGCAGGTGGTCTGCTAGATGACCGTGAACTGGTTGGATTCTTGCCAGGCGGTGCGTCGACTCAATTTATGCTGCCTGAGCATTTAGATGTGCCACTTGACTGGGAAGGTCCTGGAACCGTTGGTTCACGCTTGGGTACGGGCGGCATTATCGTTATGGACGATTCTATTTGTCCTATCGATTTTATGATCAACCTAACAGAGTTCTTCGCTCGTGAATCTTGTGGCTACTGCACGCCTTGTCGTGACGGCTTGCCTTACTTGGTTCACGTGATGGAGAAATTTGAAAAAGGTGACGCTAAGCAAGCGGATCTCGATTTGCTTCATGAGTTATGTGAAACCATTTATCCGAATACTTTCTGTGCGTTAGCTCCGGGTGCATTGATGCCGGTTATGGCAGGCCTGAAGCACTTCAAACATGTCTTTGAGTCTCATATTGCGGCGAAATGTTGCGATCATGAGAAGCAATGTGAGTTAGAGGAAGCTTAATCATGGGTACGATTTATATTGATGATAAAGCGGTTGAGTTTAAGCAGGGCGATAACGTTCTAGATGCTGCTCGCCGTGCTGGCATTGAAGCGCCGTACTTTTGCTACCACCCAGCATTAGGTGCAGCAGGTTCATGCCGTATCTGTGCGATGGAAACTGTGCCGCAAAAAGAAGGCGAACGTCCACGCACTGTGATGACTTGTACGATTCCGGCTCAAGACGGCCAGCGTTACAAGTTCCAAAGTGATAAAGCCAAGCAAATCCAAAAAGGTGTGGTTGAGTTCTACATGACGAACCACCCGAACGATTGCCCAGTGTGTGATGAAGGTGGCGACTGTCACTTACAAGACACGACAATCAACGTTGGTCATGCTTACCGTCGTTACGATGGTATGAAGCGCACGATGCCAGACCAATACATGGGTCCATTGGTTTACCAAACCATGAACCGCTGTGTGACTTGCTACCGTTGTGTGCGTTTCTACCAAAACTACGCGCTAGGTGACGATTTTGGCGTAATGGGTTCAAGTAACCATGTCTTGTTCCGCCGTACTGAAGATGGCGCATTCGATAGCCCATTTTCAGGCAACCTAGTCAGCGTTTGTCCAACAGGTGTATTTACCGATAAAGTTTATCGTCGTAAGTACAGCCGTACTTGGATGCTCGAAAAATCCGATTCAATCTGTTCAGGTTGTAGTGTGGGCTGTAGCATCGAAGCGGGTGGCCGCGAAGGTACGCTGCGTCGCGTGGTTCCTTCTGAAAAATCAGAAGTAAACCCATACTTTATCTGTGACCGTGGTCGTTACGGCGCGCACGGCACTGAAGCGAAAGATCGTCCACTGCAAGTGAAAGTTGCTGGCGAAGTAAAAGCCGCTGCGAATCCATCTCAAGTGCTTTCGAAAGCATTGGGTGAAGCGCAAGGCCGTGTCGGTATCCTAGGTTCAGTCGAAGAAGACTTGCTAACCAACGTTGCATTGCGTCAGCTTGCTGGTCAACTTAACGCTCCGTTCTCACCGTTTATCTCAGCAGCTCAAGAAGCGCTAACTAAAGCAGCAGTGGCAGCGAACACCAATGCAGCAAGTGTCGCTGATATCGAAAAAGCAGACTTGGTGCTAGTGGCCGGTGAACTAACTGAACATGCGGCAATGCTTGATTTGGCTGTACGCCAAGTCATCAAAGAGAAACGCCCAGTTTACATCCTTCACTCTACAGGTTCTCACCTAGTGACGGCTTCACGTAAGTTGCAAAAAGGGCACAGCCACGCGGCGAACCCAGCGCAATGGGGTGAGGTCTTGGCTGACGTTAGCCGTGCATGTGCAGGTGAAACAGTCAGTAACGAATGGGCAACTTCTTTCGCTAACGTAGCAAAAGAAGCGAAGAACGTTGTGGTTCTTGGTGTTGCTGAGCTTCTGCATGTTGCGGGTATCAAAGCAATGCAAAACATTGCAACGACTATCGGTGAGCCAGCGAAATTGACATTGGCACTTCCATCAGCGGGTTCAACAGGCGCAGCGCTATTGGCTGAATCTGATTCTTGCCACAACCTGATGGAGCAGCTGAAGCAAGGCAAACTCGATACATTGCTTGTCGTAGGCAGCGACCCATTTGGTGATACGGCTCATGAATGGTCTGCACTGCGTTCAAATGTGAAGCAGCTTATCGTTGCTGATAAGGTGAACACCAAAACGCTGAAAGCAGCGGATATGGTGATTCCTCTTGCTGCATGGCCTGAGCGTAACGGCATGACTATCAACTACGAAGGTCGTCTACAGTCTTTTGCTCGTGCATTTAAACGCGAAGAGCAGCTGTTTAGCGCAGAAGTCTTGATTGAGCAGATGGCCGATGTCGACCAAGCAGAAATCAATGAGTACCTAAGTCAGCTAACGGAGACTCATCCACAAGCGGGTTCTATGGGCGTGCATTTGGATGCGAAAGCAATGGCCGTTTCTCTTTCTGCGAAAGAGCAGCAAGCAGGCTTTGCTTACACTCAACCAACCGCGACTCAAGCGGCACTATCGCGTTGGCACGGTGAAGGTTATGTAGCGAATCACTCAGAATCTTTGGTGTCTTTGAAACCGTCTAACTCTATCCATATCGGTGAAGCAATGGCTAAGCGCCTGAGCATCGCTAACGGCGATCGTATTGCCGTGCAATGTGGTGGTTTGAAAGTAAACCGAGTGGCAATTGTAGATAAGCAAGTGGCTGAACAAACTGTTGCTATGTCTCGTGCGGATCTATGTACGTTGAAGGCAGATATCGGCGCTGCATTGGACGTAACGAAAGCCCCAGATCTGTTTATTGATGCAAGCTTGAAGATGGCTGATGAAGGCAAGACTCAAGACGCTCAAGAATTGGTAGGAGAAGCGTAATGGATGCGTTGAGTTATTGGATTATGGTGGCCATTGGGATGGTAGTAACTATCCTTGGCTTGATCCTTGTTGCGGGCTACACCGTATTGTTTGAGCGTCGCGCTTTGGCGCTCCTTCAAGACCGGTATGGACCAAACCGTGCGGGGCCTTTCGGTATCTTTCAGGCCTTGTGTGATGCAGCAAAATTGTTGACTAAGGAATACTTCCTACCAGGGTTTGTGGACAAGAAGCTTTATGCTTTAGCGCCGATCTTGGTCGTGGTTTCTATTCTTGTGAGTTTTGCGCTACTTCCTATTGGTAAAAATATCTCATGGGCGGGAGACTTTAACATTGGTCTTCTATTCCTAATGGGGTTGAGCTCCATTCACGCTTATGGTGTGTTCCTTGGTGGTTGGGCTTCTAGCTCTAAGTACACTATGTTGGGTGCGATTCGTACCATTGCACAGCTTGTCAGTTACGAGCTAGCAATGGGTGTCGCGTTGCTTGGCGTGGTGATGCTATCAGGTACCTTTAACTTGAGCGAGATTGTCGACAAGCAAACTATTCCTTACATCGTACTCCAACCAGTGGGTTTCTTAGTCTTCCTGATTGCAGGTATTGCTGAGACACACCGTTTGCCATTCGATATGCCAGAAGCTGAGAACGAACTGAATGCAGGTTTTAACACCGAATACGGTGGTATGCCATTCGCAATGTTCTTCTTGGGCGAATACCTAGGTGTCATCCTTGTCGGTGCAATGACCACGACTCTCTACCTTGGTGGCTGGCATGGTCCTTGGGCTGAAACTCATCCTCTAATGGGCGTGTTTTGGTTTGTGTTGAAAACCTTCTTCTTGGTGTTCTTCTTTGTTTGGATGCGCGCAAGTGTGCCACGTACTCGTTACGACCAATTAATGGCGTTTGGTTGGAAATTCCTACTGCCAATTGGTCTAGTGAATATCTTAGTCACCGCTATCGTCGGGGCCTTCTGGATGTGATCCGGGCAAAGTTGAACGAGAGAGAATCATGAAAATATTAAAAATACTCAGTGAAGTTACCGGGGCATTTGGAGCGACAATTAAGCACGCTTGGGCTCCCCGCGATACGGTTTTATACCCAGAGGTAAAACCGGATTTACCAGAGCGCTGGCGTGGACGTATTGTCCTGACCAAAGATCCAACGGGTGATGAGCGTTGTGTAGCCTGTTACTTATGTTCATCTGTGTGCCCATCAAATGCGATTACCATTCAAGGTTCTGAGCGTGAAGATGAGCGTCGTTACGCGAAGAAGTTCCAATTGGACTTCAGCCGTTGCATCTTCTGTGGCATGTGTGAAGAAGCGTGTCCGACTCTATCGATTCAATGTACAACTGATTTTGAAATGGGCAAATACTCCCGCGATAAAATGGTGTACCAGAAAGAAGATCTTCTGATTGATGGGCCGGGCAAACACCCTGACTTTAATTACTACGAGCAAGCTGGCGTAGCGATCAAAGGTAAGGCCATTGGGGATGGTGAGCTTGAAAAGCCACCTATCGACGTCTACACATTGCTGCCGTAAAGGCGAGGTAAATCAATGTTAACCTGGAATATTATATTCTATGCCAGCAGCGTGATTATGCTACTTGCTGCGATTGGCTTGCTATTTGTCAAGGATCCAATGCATGGTGCGGTCTACCTGACCACATCTTTGCTGGCCCTAGCCGTTATCTTTTATTTGCTAGGAGCGCCATTTGTTGCTGCTCTGCAATTAATTTTGTACATCGGCGCAATCATGGTGTTGTTTGTCTTCTTTATTATGCTGAGTCCAGCGAGCGAAAGCTTTCCGATGACGATGAATAAAAGCATCATTTTCCCAGTGATTTTGATGGTTGTCATGCTGGTAGAAGGCCTTATCGTAATGCAGCATTCCTTGACCATAGATTCGGCGAAAACCATTGAAATGATCAGTGCGAAAGCGGTAGGTAAAGATTTGTTCGGCCACTACAAAATGGCGGTTGAATCAATCTCTACCTTGCTACTAGGTGCTTTGGTTGCGGTTATCTACTTAGCTGCGCACGTAAAACCTGAAGCGGATTCAGCGGAGGAACAAGCATGAGTGTGTTTACCGTTTTAACCTTGTCAATGCTGATGTTCGTCATTGGTCTATTGATTGTTTTGGTTCGTCGCCAGCTGCTTTTTGTCTTGATGGGCATTGAAGTGATGCTAAACGGCGTCGCGTTAGCGGCTGTTGGGGCAGGACAATATTGGAACGACCCGACTGGCCAGATCATTGCTCTATTTTTGATGATTGCGGCGGGCTGTGAACTGTCGGTGGTATTGATGCTTTCTATGCTGTCATACCGTCATCTGAAGACGACTCGTATCGATAAGCTTAACCAGCTGAGCGATAAGCTAATTGCGGAGGGTGAGCTGTAATGAATAACTGGTTATGGTTAATCCCAGCAGCTCCTTTGTTGAGCGCTGCGATAATCGTGTTGCTGGGCGGGCGTATGCCTGTGCGTGCCAGCGGTATTTTGGCAGCAACATCTGTCTTTATTTCTGCCATTTTGGTTGGTTTGCTTTGGATCAACAGCGACTTCAACCCTGACTACCACCAAGCTCTTTGGACTTGGATGTCGGTCGGGACATGGAACGTTAAGATTGGATTAAGTGTCGACAAATTGTCTCTTGTGATGATCACAGTGACAACTTGGGTTGGCTTCTTAATTCACTTGTTCTCAGTGCCTTTCATGCGCAAGGACTTCGGTGAGCGTCGTTACTTCTGTTACTTGAACTTGTTCGTTGCAGGCATGTTGATGTTCGTGATGTCTGACAACTTGATCTTGTTGTACACAGGTTGGGAAGTGATGGGCCTATGTTCTTATGGCTTGATTTCTCACTACTACAAGCAAGAGAAAAACGTTTACTCCGGCCGTAAAGCATTCGTGGTGACCCGTATTGGTGATACCTTGCTTGCGATTGGTATCTTGCTAACGTTTGTTGTCTTCAAAACCGTTAACCTGAACGAAATCTTCCATATTGCCACGACGCAGCCAATGGACTTGTGGCTAATTGGCGCAATCTGCTTGCTCTTTATGGCGGGTGGTATGGCCAAGTCGGCACAGTTCCCGTTCCACGTATGGCTACCAGAATCAATGGCAGGCCCGTCAACGGTTTCCGCTCTGATTCACGCGGCGACCATGGTAACGGCTGGTGTGTATCTGATTGCTCGTACACATGTACTGTACAATCTGGTTCCTGATATTGCTTGGTGGGTATCGTTAGTTGGCGCGTTCACAGCGTTCTACGCAGCGACTTGTGCTGTGGCGCAAAACGATGTTAAACGTATCCTTGCTTATTCAACCATCAGCCAAATCGGTTACATGTTTGCCGCGCTGGGTGTCGGTGCTTACGATCTTGCGATTTTCCACGTTGTGGTTCACGCATGCTTTAAAGCGCTGCTGTTCATCAGCTCTGGTGTCATCATTGACATGTTCAACCACGATCACGACATCCGCAAGATGGGTGGTCTAGGCAAGCGCCTACCTTGGTTGAAGTGGACGTATCTAGCCGGTTGTGCAAGTTTGGCCGCACTTCCTCTGATCACTGCAAGTTTCTTCTCGAAAGATGCAATCATTGCAGCGACAGACACTTCGCCACATTACGGTTGGTTGCTAGCAGGTCTTGGCTTAGTTGGCGCATTGTTTACCAGTATCTACAGCTTCCGTATGTACTTCATGGTATTCAACGGCAAAAACCGCACCGAGTTCAGCAAGCCAGCTTACATCAGTGAGAAAGGTCTACCTTGGCAAATGAAAGTGGCCACGGGTATTTTGGCTGTTGGCTCTATCGCGATTGGCTGGATTCAGTTCCCTGCTGATTGGTCATTCGGTCCGCACCTATTCTTCCCTTGGTTAGAGCCACTTCTTGGCAAAGCGCCAGAGTTAAGTTCTTCTATGAGCACAGTGCTTGAAATCCTAGGCTCTGCAATAGCAATTGCGGGTGTTTGGATTGCACACGTGATGGTGAAGAAAGAGCTGAAATCAGGCCGTGGCATTGGTGATAACGCCTTCTTGAATGCTGCATGGCATATCGATGATCTGGCTAAGTTCATCTTCGTTGGAAGTTTTAAAGCACTTACCCGTGTACTTGAAACTGTCATCGAACGCTGGATTCTGAATAAAGCGATGGTTGGTGGTGTGTCTGCACTGCTTTCAAACAGTGGTGAAGTCCTGAGTGAAGGACAAGGCAATCAACTATCACGTTATGTGTTACTGATGATTGTTGGTGCTGTGTTGTTACTGTTTTATGTGGTTTGATCAATATAGGTTTACTTATGCTTAGTTTATTGATTTTCTTCCCGCTGGTCGCTGCGCTGATAATCTGGTTAGGTTGCCAGCGTCAGCCAGCGTTGGCGCGCTCGCTAACGCTGGGTGCAGTGGTTGTCGAAAGTATTATCGTGGCTTGGATGTTCACATCTGGCCATGTACACGGTTTCTCCATGACGGAGCGACTTAACTGGATATCAGATTTTGGCATCCAATACCTAGTGAGTATTGATGGCATTAGTTTGAGCATGATTGGCTTAAGCTGTGCGCTGTTCTTGGTTTCAATCCTAACGGCTTGGAATCACGTCGACCGCTGGAATGCATTTGGCCCATTAATGCTGGCTACGTTGGGTGGCATTGTGGGCGCGTTCCTAGCGCTTGACCTGTTGCTGTTCTACGTATTCTGGGAACTAATGCTGATCCCAATTTACTTTATGCTCAGCTTCTGGGGTTCGAAAGGCTCGAAGAAAGCGGCGATGAAGTTCATGCTAGTGACCATTGCAGGCTCACTACTGATGCTGGTTTCACTGATTGCACTTTACCTAGTACATGGTAACCAAACGGGTAACTATACGTTTGATTACTTTGCTTTGGCTAATCACCCATTGGTGATGCATGGCGCAATCTATATCCTAGCGGGTTTCTTGATTGCCTTCTTGATCAAGGTTCCGGGTTTCCCATTCCATTTCTGGGCACCAGATACTTACCGTGAAGGTAATCCAGCTGTTGTTATGCTTCTATCTGGTGTGATGGCGAACGTGGGTGCTTACGGTATCCTGCGTTTCTGTTTGGCAATTTTCCCACAAGCAATGCATCAGCTGACTGATGTCGGCATGGCGCTGGGCGCATTGGGTACGCTTTACGGCGCATTCTTAGCGTTCCGCCAAAGTGACCTTCGCAGTGTGATTGCTTATTCAAGTGTGAGCCACATGAACCTTGTGGTGATGGCAATTTTTGCTTTGCAATTGCAAGCGCTAAACGGTGCGGTGTTGCAGTTGGTTGCACACGGTTTATCTGTTGCTGGTCTCTTTGCGGTTGTCGGTATGCTGCAAGCTCGCGGTTTCCAAGGCGAGATGAAGGGCATGGGTGGTCTATATAAGGTGATTCCGGGTATCGGTATTTTCTTAGTTTTCCTTGTGGCTGCCAGTGTTGGGGTTCCGGGTCTTGCTAACTTTGCCGGTGAGATTCTACTGCTTGTCGGTAGCTTCACCACAAACCCAGTCTGGGCAAGTGTTGCTGCTTTCTCAATCTTGTTCGGTGTCGTGTACTTCTTGAAAGCTTACGGCCGTTCAATGCTTGGTCCAATTTCGGATGAAGTACAAGCGCGTACAATCACTGATTTAAACGCTCGTGAAAAAATGATTGCGGCAGTGCTTGTGATTGGTTTGTTCTGGGTTGGTGTCGATCCTAACTACCTATTGCAAATGATGGCTCAATCTACGTCACAGCTTATCGCTGCGACGAGCCCATCGGTTATTACTGTGACTCACGCTATTGTTAAAGGGGTTATCTATGTCGCTCCATGATTTTACATACCTGCTGCCTTATGGCTTGACTGGGATCGGGGCATTGATCGTTTTATTGCTTGGCGTACTGCCGGGCAAAAAAGACAACCAAGTTCCTTATATCGGTTCCATTGTCATCTTGCTTGCGACCATGTTCCAAATAGGTACCTTGTTTGGTCATGAAGCGCGTATAGAAAACTTTGTGGTCATCAACCATTTCACTTTGGTGGCGTTTGAACTGTTTGCTGCTGGTGGTCTTGCGACTATCGTGATGGCGCAAAATTACCCAGCCCTAAATAAGCATGTTGATGAAGAGTTCTATGGCTTGATTCTGATTGCTGTGCTTGGCACTTTCTTGCTGGTTTCAGCAGTGAACTTGCTAGCGGCCTTTATTGGTATGGAGCTGATTGCGATTCCAATGTTTGCTCTTGTTGCGTGGAATCCACGCCGCAAAGGCGCAATTGAAGGCGCAATGAAATACGCCATTACGGCGACAGTGGCAGCTGCGTTCTTCATGTTTGGTCTGGCGCTGATTTACTTCGGTACTGGGACTTTGGTTATCGATCAAATCCCACAAGCGCTTATCCACGCTCATGCTATACCAGCATTGGCCGTGATGGGTATCATTCTACTGTTTGTCGGTATCGCGTTTGAACTTGCTTTAGCGCCGTTCCATAGCTGGCTGGCTGATGTTTTCCAAAGTGCGCCGGCTCCTGTGATGGCGTTCATTGGTAGTATTGCCAAGATTGCTATGCTGACGTTCCTGATTCACCTTGCGATTTTGATTGAGCCAATTTGGACAAGCTTTGAAGGTGTGTTGTGGGTTCTAGTATTACTTAGCATCATCTTTGGTAACCTACTGGCACTGCGTCAAAGCAATGTAAAGCGTATCCTTGCGTACTCTTCGGTTGCGCAATTTGGCTACGTGATGATGTCTTTGGCAAGTGTTGCAGAGGGAAGTGCAGCATCGATGGACCACGCGGTTCGTGCAGCCGCTTACTATGGCTTTAGCTACGCAATCATGAACATGGTGGCGTTTGCAGTGGTCGCGATGATGGCGAAACATAACCCAACAGGTGAGCTGAAAGGCTACCGTGGGCTGGGTCGTCGTTACCCGCTAGCAGGCGTAGCAATGGTGATTGCTGTTCTATCATTGGCGGGTATCCCACCAACGGCGGGCTTCTTTGCTAAGTTCTTCCTGTTCACTACCGTGATGGCTAGCCAGCATTTAGGCTTTGTCTTGATTGCAGCATTAGGCTCAGCAGTTTCTGTGTTCTACTACCTGCGCATTCTATTGGCATTTTTTGCCAAAGAAGAGCAGCCAGCGACCATGCAGCTTGCGCATGATGGTAGCCAAGTTGTCGAGCCAGTTGATTTTGGCTCTGCCGCGGTTATCGCAGTGTGTGCAATCGGTACTTTGGCATTTGGTATCTTTGCTCAAGCGGTAATGCACTACATGTTCTAATACAGTAGTAGCGCTTCTATTTGCTAATTAATGCATGAAACCCCATCGAGTTCGATGGGGTTTTTTTAGTGATAATTTACGATAAACCGCTTGGATAGAGTGGTATGTATTACGGTTGAGCGAGGCAGGGTTTTCTATTTTTTAGCGCCGTCAAGCAAGCTTGATAAGTTTCGTCATAATCGTCGAAATATTGATTGAAGTCTAGCTCTGAAATGTTGCTGTTGAGCTGTTTAATCGCGTAAGGCTATAATTTGTTTGGAAATAACAAAAGCGCACATGGTGGCATTATGTTGTTTCGCCCAGTTAGTGACAATCTGATGAGATTCCATATTGTCTGGTGAGGAACCTTCCCACCGCCTGTAATCAATGCAGATTACTCATGGTGTTGAGACGCTTTTAGGAGCTGTTAACAAATTCGATTTAAGCTCCTCGAACCAAGCGAAGCTGGCCTCTGAGTTTGTTGAACCCTTAAAACTCGCCCTCCAGTACCATGCTCCACTGACCATGTATGTCTCTTGCTGGCATTGTTTTCACTCCATGCGAGGCTACTCACCCAATTATAGGTCTAATTGGATAACGGTTCATGAGTCTCCCAACTTTGTCATTAGTGGACTTGCCTTTTCCCTTTTACTTATGAGGTCATTTTTGCAACAAGCTCAGGGATTGGGCCATCAGAAAATGTCTTGGTTGCATTCATTATACCCAAAGTGAGATCAATATACGGAGTCACACGGGGGACTCTTTACAAAGACTGGAGTCTGGTTGTTTACTGTACACAAGCAAGAGCGGAAAGTGCTGCGCTTTAAGTTTATTTTCACCTAATGCTTATTGGCCTATCAATTATTATGCACCCGTCAATAGGCAAAATATCGCAGCAATAAATTTCTCAATTCCTCGAACTGATTACAACGTACTATCTAATATTCGACGCTATAAGGAGCGCAGTATGGCGATATTTACAGTATTTTTTTCTGGTACAGGGGCACATTCAGAAAAGCACATACACAACGATTATATTAACGGAGAGCTGATTTCCGTCCTCGCGAAGAATGCTGTTGGTCAGGATATGCTTGACTACATTCAGGTTGATGGCGTCGGAAGTGGTAATAGATTTGAATGGCGTAAGCATACTAAAGACGACACCTACCACAAAATTCGCGGTACGCTGGGCTCTGGAATTGATAGCAATCTAAATCATGTCCTCAATGTGATGCGTGGCTATGAGGAAGATAAAGGTGACTATCTAACACGAGCCAAAAACTTGATGCACGATACTCAGCCACAGAAAAAAGACAGCTTTTGGAGTTGGGGGACTTCGAGCGCCTATCAGCACTGGTTACAAGAAGCGAAGCTACTATCTCTTGATCTCAAAGATGCTATGTCTATGGAAAAGGCAAATATTAATGCAGAGCGGGCTATCAACCCCATTACATGTGTCAACATGGTTGGATGGAGCCGAGGCGGGGTGAGTTGTTTTGAGCTTGCCAACAGAATGAGTAAGGATCGTAAGTTGTGCAATATTCCGGTGAATATATTCGCTTGCGATCCGGTTCCAGGAGGTACTAATAGTTTTAAAGATTACAAGACTCTTGCAAAGAATGTTAAGAGTATCGTGTGCTTTTTCGCTGAAGATGAATCATCTCTAGGGTTTAAAGCGAGAATGCCTCGGCTGCACAAATCCACAAAATATTATACGAGTATGATCCCAGGGCGTCATGCCACTTTGGTCGGCAATGCACATACCTCTGGTGCTTCCAGCGGCGGTGACCTTTTATCTGGACCAGGTTTAATCACTAGAGACTTTGCCGAAAAAGTATTAGTAGGGTGGGGGAGTCGATTGAAACAAGGCTCTATGTTGAATCTAACAAGAAATAACGTGTTGGGTCTTTATCAGCAAGTAATGGGTAATAGTGTCCACTTTAATAACATGAGTCAACATACCTATACCGTTAAAGACCGGAGACTGTGGTCGAGTCGAATTGGGCAAAAAAGAGAAAGCTGGTTTGGTATTCCAACATCTAGATTTCACTTCCCTGGAATTAATAACGAGTACCCAGCAGCGGTAAATCGTCATCATTCCGATGTCTTAGATGGCAATTTATTTGCAGTGCATGGAATATCCGAGGCAATTGGTTCGGCTATATAAAATGTATTAGTTGATACCAAACCTGGCCTGATACTTAAATTTTAAAGAAGAGAGTTACTTATTTGGCTTAAGATATTCAAACTTAAATTAAAGATAAGAGTAATTCTCATGCTTTATTTTAGTCATTCCTCACTACACAGAACGTTGGCTAGGTAATCCTCCCTTTAATAACTGTACCGTTTTACGCACCAATCTCACCTACGAGCGCGATTAAAACGATTGGTGAGAAAAACCATAGGCTTTTCCCAGCCAGAAATCGTGCACGATAAGGAAACAGGGACTTTCATAGAATGAGAGTATTGCCGTTAGTTCAACCACTTGGAGTCACCAGCGTAAAATAAGCTCAATAAAATAATAGGCATGGCCTATTCTTAAATACGATGTGAATCGTTACCTTGGAGCAATGTCATGAAATACGTCTTCTTTTTACTTCTTAGCCTAACATGCCTTAATGTGAGTGCCGCAGAGCTAAACAAACTGAAATTCCTCACAGAAAGTTACCCGCCCTATAACTACAGAGAGAGCGGAAAAATCGTAGGTTTGTCCGTTGATGTACTCAATGCTGCAAGTAAAGCGGTCGGTGACCCAGTAAAAAAAATAGAACTCCAACCTTGGGTTCGCGGCTATAAAAGCGCTATCAGCGGCCCGATGGTAGTTCTATTTTCGACGACTCGTAACAAGGAAAGAGAGTCTAAATTCAAATGGGCTGGGCCGATAAGCTCAACAGAAATTGTCGTGCTGGCTAAAAAAAGTAAAAACATAAAAATTAGCAACCCGAAAGATTTTGATAAGTATGCAATAGGGGTAGTACGAGAGGATATTGGGCAACAATTGTTAACCTCTTTAGGGGTCATCCCAAAATCAATAAAAGCAGTTTCGAGGCCAGACATGATTATAAAACAATTGGAACATGATAGAGTCGATATGATTGCATATGAGAATAATGTTGCCAAAACAATGATGACCAATGCAGGCATGACACCTTCCGATTACGAAACTGTATATGTACTTAGTAAATCTTTCTTGTATTTTGCTTTTAGTTTAGATACTCCAAATGAGTATGTTTCCAAGCTTCAAAAAGGTATCGATCTGATAGAAAGTAACGGAAAATTAGAGTCGATAAAGAGTAAATACTAATTCAATCACTTGGTGGCTGTAAGTATCTCTAGTGTCTATTCATCTTGAGCATCTTTCAGCTTATCGAGGCATGCTAGGTATTCAAATGAAATCTGTACGATATCTTGACCAGCTAGCCTTTTCTCGGTTGCGAGGTGCTAAAGCTAAGTTGAATAGATGAGTTGGGACAATACACAGTTATGCGCCTCTAGACAGTTAACTCGCTTATTGGTTACTTTCCATACAGAACCTAGTGAGGCCGTTTCCCAAGCTCGTCCGTCACACGGTGTGCTCCTATCGCAGTACAGCCGATAGGGCGTTAATACCCACCTCTTCACATGATTATATAGCGCCCTTATAGTCAGGCTAGCCACAGCCAGTGATGAGTTTTTCTTTGTGCTAAAGCAAGAATTGGCCACGTTTCGTGCGGCCTTTTGTCAAATTAACGCGTAGTGTGATATCTGTTTCATACTGACAAATATTGGCGTTATCAAATGAACCTATTTGTATATATTGACTTGGCAGCGGTGCCTACCTAGATACAGCGACCTCGTATGAATTAAAGGGGGGAGTCTGTAGCGGCGTGATCGTAATTTTGATGCTGTCAGTTGGCCAACAAGCTCAGATTATTATTTTGTTGCTGCTACGTCTTGTTTGCTGAATCTATCAACTCCTTGCTGTTGTTTTTTAACTTGCTGATTTTAAAAATTATTACTGCCAAATTAGAATTCAAACGGGGTTCATATGAAAATTAATTCTCTAACAGTTGCGATGCTATGTACGGCTTTTACTAGCGCATCATACGCAAGTGAAGCGCCAGACTTAGGGCGAAGTCCTACCACTGAGTCGGTTAACTATGTTTTAAACACCTACCAAGCGGATCCCTCGCTCCCGCACATTACTTCCTACGTGTCTAACTGGGGCCAATATGGCCGCAAGTTTAATATTGGAAAAGTTGCCAATGGTTACGACCGGATTATTTTGTCTTTCTACGGGATGTGTGGGACCAAAGTGGGTGACCCGACGATTACCAGTGCGGTGGATTCGTTAAAAGAAATTTGTAGCTTAGCGGGTGCCAAAGATTTTGAGGTCATTAGTACTGACTTATGGGGAGATTTGGCGACAACGGCTGGTGGCGCGTTGACGTCACAAGATTTGGCCGATGCGGGAAACCCTAACTGGGATTCGCTGCAAAAGCTTGCGCAGCGCTGGTATAAGGGAGAAGACTACGCCGCGGGTGTGATGGGTTATGCCAAAAAAGCTAAGGCGGAGAACCCGAACTTACACATAGGTTTCAGTGTGGGTGGCTGGTCGTTGTCGGAACCTTTCTCTCGTATGGCAAAAGATGCGGCAAGCCGTAAGGTGTTTGTTGATAGCATAGTGAAGATCTTTAAATTGTATCCATTTTTCGACCAAGTCGACATCGACTGGGAATACCCTGGTGGAGGCGGCGCGGAAGGCAACAGTGTCGACAATCAGGATGGCGCTAACTACGCGGTTTTGATCAAAGAACTGCGCACAGCCCTCAACCAAGCGAATTTAGACGACGTTAACATTGCCATCGCGGCGGGTGCACCGAAAACCAAACTGGATGCGTCAAATCTGAAACAGCTGGTGGATAATGGTGTCGATATTATTCACTTAATGACGTACGACTTCTTTGGCACAGGTTGGGCTGAAAAACTTGGCCACCACACCAACTTGATGCACTACGATCAAGACGGATTTTCAGCTGATGACTCGATTAAATATATGACCGACGTATTAGGCATCGACCCGAAAGTAATTTATTTAGGTTACGCAGGATATACTCGTAACGGTGCTGGTGCGAATATCACGTCTTACTCTCCACTGGCGGGAACCTACAATAAATCGGCGTCGAATGTAGCAGGCTCTTGGGAAAATGGTACAAGTGAGTGGTATGACATTACCACTAATATGGTTAAAGTGACTCCTGAATCGGGCATGACATTTGATAATCCTGATTACAAACTTTATACCGATGCCGTCGCTAACGCCGACTTTGTTTATAACGCTAATAATCACCTATTCATGTCTTTAGATACGCCACGAACTGTTTTTGCTAAGGCGCAGTATGCGAAAGAGCATGGCTTAGGAGGTGTGTTTAATTGGATGGGTGATTACGCCGATGGGTTATTGCTCAACGCCGCGAGAGAAGGGCTAGGGCAAAAAGTCATCGATCAGAAGATTGATATGCACAATATTATTTACCAATGTGGTGAAAATATTACTTCGCAGGAAGAGTGTGTCAAGCTGACCAATCAGTATGGCGACCAGTCGGTGACCAAAGCGAATGCTGGGCAAGATGTGACAGCGGCTCTGGAGTTTAATACCGATTATCAGTTGAGTGGCGATCAGTCCACCAGTGAGTTCGGTAATCTGACTTATCATTGGTCTCTAGGAGAAGTTGTCGGCATTACGAAGAGTGATGTTGAACTGACTCATGTGCATAAATCTGATGCACAGTTTAAGCTAGCTGAGCCAAGCGGCGATAAGGCTAAGAGCGCCAAACTCACATTCAACTTAACGGTCACTGACGAAAAAGGTAACCAATCGACAGACAGCGTGTCTTACACCTTGCAAGGCGAAAATGCGAAACCAGTCGCTATTGCAAAAGTGACGGATAACAGTGTCGTAGGTAAGCCATTTAATCTAGTGGGCAACCAGTCTTACGATGATGATGGCGATAGCTTGACCTGTCAGTGGTCTCAAACCGAAGGGGAGCATGTGTCATTAGCGCAAGCGGATAGTTGTGATGTTAGCAATATCTCGACGGCAAATTTATCTAACCAAGAGCAGCAATTGGCGTTTGAGTTAACCGTGAGTGATGGAGTTGATCAATCAACCGCTTCTGTGGACGTAGCCCTTCAGGCTAATGCGATTGATAACCAGCCACCAGTGCCGGTGATTAGTGTGCTTGGAGATTCAGTGGTTGGTGGCACAGTGAAGTTAGATGGCAACAAGTCAACCGATGACGGTGTGGTTGCTAGCTATCATTGGGCGGTGACGTTTAATGGCAGTGCGTTAAGTGTGGACAACTCAGATCACGCTGTCGCGAGTTTCACTCCAGAGAAAGAGGGCACCTATACGGCAATGCTCACCGTGACCGATAATTTAGGTGTTTCCGCCAACAAGAGTCAGCAGATTGAGGTGAAAGCTGCGCCGCAAAATACTTGGTCAGCGGACACGGTATACAATAGTGGCGACCATGTGATTTACAACGGTGATGAGTATGTCGCTCAGTGGTGGACGAAAGGCCAAGCGCCGGGGACCGACCAAGTATGGAAGATCCTAAGTGATGGGACGGTGAAAGATTGGTCTGCTAGTACAGTCTATGACAAAGGCGATCAAGCTATCTATCAAGGAGTGACCTATACCGCGAAATGGTGGACTCAGGGTAATGTCCCGGGCACCGAGCAGTATGGCCCATGGCAAGAAAACTCATAGTAGAGAATAAAGTGTGACCACAGAAGCCTATCTTAATGATAGGCTTTTTCATTTTTTAGAGGTGTGCTAAACCTTTGCCCAGAATGGCTAAATTCATTGAATTTGTTTATTTGCAACGCCAATACTAACCTTGTTATTGATGGAGATCTCAATTACAAGGTGATTACTCATGTTGAAGTTATGGAAAACACTGTTACTTTCCGCGTTTTTTTTCACGAATGCAGGGGTGTATGCCGCTGAAGTGGTGACACTGGCGAGCGGGGAGTGGGCGCCATACCAATCTAAGAACTTAAAAAATGGCGGCTTTATTTCTCAGGTAATCACGGAATCTTTCGCGGAGGAAGGTTACGAAGTGAAATTCGTTTATTTGCCATGGAAAAGAGGTTTTGAAGAAGCCAAGGCGGGCCGATATGACGGGTCATTTATATGGCGGGAAAATGAAGAAAGGAAAGCAGATTTTTTATTTTCAGAGCCAGTCATTTCTTTGAGTACGTCGCTTTTTCAGCAAAAGGGAAAAGATTTCACGTGGGATAAGCCGCAAGATTTGGCCAAGTTCAAAATCGGTGGTGTGGTTGGTTATGCCTATGGAATTGAGGAATTAGAGAAGGAAGGGGTGGTTAAGATTAGGCGGATCACCAACCCTGACAATAACTACAAAAAGCTCGTGTCTGGGCGGTTAGATTTTGTTCTAGAAGATAATGACGTGGGGTTGGAAACGATTAATCGATTAGGGATGAGTGATAAAGTTGTGGCCAATGCGAAGGCGCTGCAGTCTAACAGCTTCCATATGATTTTCCCGAAAAAGTCTGCTCGTTCGGTGCAGTTGCTTGAAGTGTTTAACCGTGGTTTGGCCAAATTGAAAGCCGATGGCAGGTTGCAAAAATATCGTGATGCTTCAAATCGTGGTGAATATAAGACCCAGTGACGATAGCCTGAGTTTTTTATAAGCCTCGCACTTTCTTAGGTAGTTGGCAGCTATCCAACATGCGTGTTTATTGGAATAATAAGGGCTGAGTGTATGGTTGTTAAAAATAGGCATGGTAGATTTGAGCTGTCTAATCAGAGCAATATTGTTATTTGGCAAGGCTTTGGATCTTGGAATGAAGAAACGACGCAAGATTTATTTGAAAGCGTTAATAGCCTTATTAAACAATTTGATGGAGTTGGTTGGGCATTTGTCGCTGACGCACGTGAATGGCAGTTAGCGTCGCCTGATACTTTGCAGCTCTGGCCGCCCGCTCTTAAAGTTATGGTCGACAATGGGTTAGTGTGTGGCGCGATTGTTATGGAGCGCAATGCACTAAAGCACAATATAATTATCAAGAACCTGCCCAAGAACGGAGCAGAGTATCAGACGTTTGATAATGTCGAAGATGCCTTACAGTGGTGTCAAAATACATTGGATTAGCTAGGTCTTGCGCCAACCGTTTCTTTTGCAATCTAATAGGTAACCGCTTAAATCTCGTTCATCGTGGCAGTCATACAATTTGACGAATGCCCATGCATTTACCTCAAGCAAAGCTGAAGGAGACATAAGTCGCAAATACCATTAATTGCTAATGATTATCATTTGTATTCATTGGCGTGGCGCGCTATGGTTATATCAATGTCATTGAAAAGCAAAGTATGCCGATATTCCCTTGTGCAATTGGCAGGTTGTATTTGGGAGTGAAGGCTTTGGTCTTGCGTGACATTGCTCGCTTTTGTTCCAGTGTAATTGATAGCTTTATTAAGCTAAGCGACATCAATTCTTCCCGATGTCGCTTTTTTCTTTCTCGCCAATCTATTCCTTCTCACCTCGCCGCTTGAAACCACGCAGCTTGATACGAGCTAACCGTTTGATGTGGAAGATTCAGTTAACGTTTGGCCATGCACCTGCTGACCTTGGTAAAAAGTGGCTCGCTGGATTGGTAAACGTGCCACCGATTCTGCAGAGCAGCTCGCGTCTATGAGAACGAAATTAGCACGGAAACCAACGGCTGGCCAAACACATTGCCCTTTATCATCGAGCGGTGTGATTCCGCCAGTTGCAATCGCAAGTGAGCGCGACAGGTTGAATTCGTCTGATCCTCGATACAGCTTGGCGTAAAGGTTGGCTTTTTCCAACATATCTCCGCTACCAAACGGTGACCAATGATCCATGATGCAATCTGATCCTGTGGTGACGTGTACACCTTTTTCGCTGAGCTCACGTAATGGCATGATAAGTCCCCCGAATGGGATCATTGATGTGAGGCTCACTTGCAACTCCGCCATTCTCTCGGCAATAGGAGCCAGTTGATAAGGGTTGAGCGTCGCCAGCGAAAACCCGTGACTGATGTTAACTTGTCCATGCAGCTGAGGAGAGCGCTCAACCGTATCTAGAATGTATTTAAGCGCCGCGACACCGGAGGGGCTGGACTCATGGAGGTGAATATCAATGCCTCGTTGATAATCCGCCGAAATTTGAAACATGGTATCGAGCGATTTTTCCATCGCCCCATCAATTTGAGTTGGATCGAGTCCGCCGACGTAATTTGCACCCAACTGCATTGCGTCACGAACCAAAGGCTCGACTTGGGATCGTAACAACCCATGCTGAGGGAAAGCGACAATCTCACAATTAAATTCGTTTTGGTTACGTTCTTTGACTTCGAGTAAGTGTTCCAAGAACTTGACGCCGCTAACTGGGTCTATGTTGCAGTGAGCTCGCGCCAACGTGGTTCCTTTGGATCGCAGTAAATTAATTACCTGTTCGCTGTGCTGCTGGCTGGTTTTGAGATATTCAGGGATGAGAGTTTGCTCCCGTTCAATCATCTCTAATATGCCACCTCGGCGCGGCCGAGGCGCTTGCCATTCACTGCCATAAAACCCTTTTTCCATGTGAATGTGCATATCCTGAAAGCTAGGTAGCATGAGCTGTTCATTTGCATCCAGCCGAGGTACTTCAGGAAGTAAAGGCGCACTTTTTGGAACAATAGCGATGATATTGCCATCTTTAATTTCAACGCTGAAGAGCTTGGTTTCGGTACCGATAACCGTGTTGCCATCGTAGACAAAACCTTGCTCAAGGCGAACGCCGGTGAGGTAGTAATGATTTGGTAAATGCATGTGAATTCCTATGTCGTAATATTCAAGTCGCAACGATTAAGTAGCATTGTTCAAGGAGGTAATGATCTAGTAGGAAGTGTCAGCCTAGCGAGGTGCTAGGCCAACTGAGCGTGGTGAACATTATCGGTTATGATGAAGTGACTTCTGAACCAAGGGTATGGCTTGATTTGCGGCTGAACTTGATGGCCAAAGAGAATAGCAAGATGGCACTGCCCAAGGTTATTTGAGCGATCGCTAGAGGCTCTGTGCTAGTGACCTCAAATTGCAGCACAAAAGTTGAGACAGCAAAGGCGATGGTAAATTGAAAGAAGCCAAATACTGCTGAAGCTGCTCCTGCCATTGTTGGGTAAGGTTCAATTGCGCCACCAGCCCCTGCACCCATCATCATTGAGCCGCCAATTCCCATTGTCATCATAGGGACGATAAAGCTGCTGATGGACAAGCCCGCAACAAGGTACCAACCCAGCATGCCTAAGCCGGAGAGTGCGACTAGCAATGCGCCAATTACAACGGTGCCGAAGGCGCCAATTTTGCTGGCGGCGTAACCGCTGATCAGGCTGCCAATAAAGAACACAATACCAATTAAGCCAAACCAAATGCCAAATTGTTCAACAGGTACATTTAGGATTGAAATCAGCAAGTATGAAGACACTGAAATAAAAATCATAAAGCATGAGAAGCCCGCTGAAGCGCTGAGTGCAAACAGCTTGAAGTGATTGCTTTTGACGATATGCAGGTAATCTTTGAACACTTTACGCGATAAGGGCACTCGATTTTCTTCCGTGAGCGTTTCTTTGGTTTTAAAGATCCCGAGTAGCAGTATTAGCGCTGACATGACGGACAAAAATACGAAGGTTGCTCTCCAATCATAGAATTTTTCCATGTAGCCACCGATGCTTGGTGCGAGCAGCGGAGATAAAGCCACGCCTGCATTTAAATAGCTGTATACCTTAGCGATAGTATTACCATCAAAGAGATCGCGCACCATAGCAAAGGTTGCCACCATCATAGCACAGGCCCCAAAGCCTTCAATCATACGAGCCGCGATAAGCGTTTCGATATTGGGAGCGAACACTGCAATGATGCTGCCAGCTAAAAATGTCGCGGTACCCACTAAGGCAACTTTACGTCTGCCAATACTGTCGGCAATCGGGCCCGCAAATAGTTGACCAATACCTGTGAGCAATAAAAAAGCACTGACAGTGAGCTGTACAGCAAACGGACTGGTGTGGAAATAGCCGGGAAGGCTAGGTAAGCTCGGTACGTAAATATCGAGCGCAAAAGCAAAGGTGAAGACAAAAGGTGCCAGCACCAAGACTTTTCTCAACAAGGAGGTGGTGTTCATAACAATGAATCCTGAGAGTTAACTATGCCAATAGATGGCGCTTAAGCGGTGCTTCACCGCCGTTGGATGCGACTAATATAATCGTGTGAGATATAGATTGATAATATATAATTTCGATAATCTTTATAGTAAATAGCTATGTAGTGGGGAGTTATGACCTTAGAACAGTTACGTATGCTGGTGAATATCGTTGAGCACGGTAGTATTTTGTCGGCTGCGAAAGCGATGTATCGTAGTCAGCCGACCATTAGCGTCGCGATGAAGAAATTAGAAGAAGAGTATGAAGTTCAGGTGTTTAACCGAGATAACTTTCGTATCGGCTTAACACCTGCAGGGGAAGCTCTGTATAAGCAAGCTCAGACGATTTTAACCCATGTGACTCACTTCGAGGTATTGGGTAAGCAACTCGGACAAGGCATTGAACCTGAAGTGTGTATCTCTTATGTTGCTTTTGCGCAAATTGGCCCGATCCTGAGTATTCTTAAAAAATATCAAAGCTTGTATCCGCAAACCAAGTTTACCCTAACGACTGAATATTTGGGCGGAGCGACAGAGCGGTTACTTGAAGGGGAGGCCGATCTGGCCATCGTTGCCAAATACGAGGACAATCCTAAGCTGACCGCGGAGTTTTTAACTGACGTTGGCTTTACTGCGGTTTGCGCGCCAGATTTTGTTGATCAGCACCACTTGAAGAAACGGGATTTAGAAAATTGCACCCAAATAGTACTGCGAGATAACAGTCAGCGTAGCGAGCTAAAAAGTGTCGGTTTGATTGCTAACGCTCCGCAGTGGTTTGTGACCGATCATTTTACTAAAAAACAGATTATTTTAAGTGGTATGGGGTGGGGGCGGTTACCGGATCATATGATTACTCAAGAGTTGGAAAATGGAAGTTTGGTGCCTCTTATCGCCCAAGATTATGAAACCTCTCTGCGCGCTGAAGTGCAATTAGCTCGGCGAGTCGATCAACCGCTTGGAAAAATCGCCAGCGAAATATGGCAAGATTTGTTGGTGGTCGCGCCAGAGTGGTAAGCGGAACCACCTAGAGCCTTACTCATATTAGTAAAGCCGCGATATTCGCGTCTTTGCTTTACCATGCTAGACATGCCGTAGCCACAAAGGTATAAGGCAAACAATAGCCTCTTTTAGCGGCGCCTAGCCAAGCTTATTTTAGCAAGTGAATTCGAATGAAATTTATCCATACTTCCGACTGGCACCTTGGTCGTCAGTTCCACAATGTCTCATTACTCGATGATCAAAAAGCGGTGCTTGAACAGCTGGTTGATTATATCCGAACTTATCCTGTCGATGCGATTATTGTGGCGGGTGATATTTACGATCGCTCCGTCCCTCCGACAGCAGCGATTGAACTGTTGAATCAAACGGTGAATCAGATTTGCGGGGAGCTGAACACGCCGATGATACTGATTTCGGGTAATCACGATGGTGCAGAGCGATTGGGTTTTGGCTCTGAGCAAATGAAAAATTCAGGTCTGCACATCATCAGCCATTTTGAAGATATGCTACGACCAGTCGTGATCTCAACGGAATCCGCCGGAGAGGTGGCGTTTTATGGTATGCCGTACAACGACCCTGAGATGGTTCGCTATGCCTATCAAAGCCCGGTATCAAGTCATGATGAGGCGCATAACCTGCTTTGTGAAATAATCCGTGAACACAGCTCTAACGAGCAGCGTCGGGTATTGATTAGCCATTGCTTTGTCGATGGGGCGATGGCCTCTGATTCAGAGCGACCGCTGTCGATTGGTGGCGCCGATCGAGTGAGTCATGAGCACTTCACCGATTTTGATTATGTCGCACTAGGCCACTTACATCAGCCACAAAAGAAGGGCGAGGAATATATTCGCTATTCGGGTTCTTTGATGAAATATAGCTTTAGCGAACAACATCAGCGTAAAGGGTTTACGGTAGTTGATCTGGACTCAAGTGGCTTTGTGTCGGCTGAACATATTGATCTAACTGCCCCTCACGAAATGCGTATTGTAGAAGGGCTGCTTGAAGATGTTCTGGCGTTAGGCCAGTCTGATGAAAAGAAAGACGATTATTTGCTCGTGAGACTGATGGATCAGCATGCCATTTTGAATCCGATGGAAAAGCTCAGAGCGGTTTATCCCAATGTTCTTCATTTAGAAAAGCCCGGAATGTTAATCGGTGTTGAGCAAGAAATGGCGCAAGCAAAATTGGCACGCAATGAAGTTGATATGTTTCGGGACTTTTTTTCAGAAGCGCAAAATAGCGAGCTCACGCGCGATCAAGATGACGCGATTCACGGCATTATTAGCCAACTTTCTCAGCCGTAACGACATTATTTTAAGGGACAACCGTGCGACCACTTAAACTCATCATGCAAGCCTTTGGCCCGTTTGCCCAGACGGAACAAATCGATTTCACTTTATTAGGGCGTCATCCGCTATTTTTGATCAATGGCCCGACAGGATCAGGGAAGACATCAATATTAGATGCAATGTGTTTTGCTCTTTTCGGCGAAACGACAGGAAATGAACGCCAAGGCATGCAAATGCGTTGCGATCTCGCCCCAATTACCACGCCGACGGAAGTTTGCCTAGAATTTGCGCTGCACGACAAAGTGTATCGAGTGACACGTTCACCAGAGCAAGAAGCGCCGAAATCACGCGGAGAAGGCACCACGACCCGTAAACACATGGCCTCTCTATATGAAATTACGGGTGAAGAAGTCCTACTGACCAGTAAAACGGCTCAAGTCAAAGTGGAAGTAAGTGCACTGATTGGTTTGAATGATACTCAGTTTCGTCAGGTGATGGTGCTGCCGCAAGGCAAGTTTCGTGAACTTTTGCTGGCAAGCTCTAAAGAGCGTGAAGAAATCTTTGGTCAGCTGTTCCAAACTGATATTTACAAGAAAATCGAAGGCGCCTTGAAAGACAAAGCCAGTGCTATCAGTAAAGCGAAAGGTGAGTTTGATAATCAAATTGAAGGGGCACTCAAAGTTGCTGGTGTAATGGATGAGCAAGAGTTGCTGCACAAGCGCGAAAATCTGAGTGGTGAGTTAACTGTCGTCACCGAGCAAGAAAAAGGCGCATTGCAGGTGCTGACTCAAGGTAAGTCTGAGTTGGAAAAAGCCAAACGACTGGAATCTGAATTGGCTCAGCGGCAAGGCGCTCGTCAAGCCTTGGCTGAGCACATCAAACGCCAACCTGAGATAGACGAGTGGCAAAAGAAGCAAGTCATTGCTCACGTTGCCGCCAAGCTTGAATTACCTTATTCAGACTGGAAGAATTCGATTAAACGCAGCGATGAATTGTATAAGTTGGTCAGTATTGGCCAATCTGCCCTCGACGCTGCCAACGCTGAGCAAGAATTATCAACGAAAGCGATGCAAAATGCGCAAGAGCAGGCGAAGCCGGTTCCTGAATTAAACGAGCAAGCAATCAAGCTAGAAGGCATCAGAGAGCAGTTAAATCAAAAAGGTGAATTACAAAATAAACTGGCTGCTGAAAAGACAAGGCATCAAAAATGCGAGATAGAGCTTGGTCGTTACATCGACAAAAAAAATGAGCTGAAACAAGCCTTTGATATGAAAGTCGTTGAGCTTGAGCGCGCT
Source organism: Vibrio profundum (assembly GCF_050337555.1). Taxonomy (NCBI): domain Bacteria; kingdom Pseudomonadati; phylum Pseudomonadota; class Gammaproteobacteria; order Vibrionales; family Vibrionaceae; genus Vibrio; species Vibrio profundum. The sequence continues at coordinate 132,297 of NZ_JAKJTA010000011.1, read as the reverse complement.
CAAACTCAGTGTATGGAGAAAGGTAAGGTCGAGACCGAGGTGAGCGATTTAACGCGCTTAGTGTCTGATCTGAACAAGTTGGCAGGCTTTGCCCAAGAAGTGCAGCGGCTTGAACAATTTAGCCCACAGTATCAACAGACCGCTGATAAAGCTCAGCAGGTATTAAAGCGCAAGCAGGAACACGCCAATCAATTAGAGCTTAGCTGGCATAGTGGGCAAGCGGCTTTACTTGCGCAAACATTACAACAAGGCGTTTCTTGCCCTGTCTGTGGCAGTTGTGAACATCCGTCACCTGCACAGGTGTCTGCAGAGCAAGTGACTAAAGCTCAAGTGCAGGCGGCTCGTGAACAAGAGAGCCAAGCGCTAGAAGTCGTTAACCTTCAATCTAATCAACTTGAGATCCATCGCGCCACACTCAAACAGGCTAGCCAGCGATATCATGACTTCATCTTAGAATTAGGTGATAGTGCCGTGAGGGATAGGTCGCAAGTGAGTCAGCAATTGACTGACGCTAAGATGTTGCTGAACAAACTCAACCTCATTGATTTAGCCAAGATGAAGCAAGAGCTTGATGCCTTATCGCAGCGCTGCGAAAAGGGTGAGGTCAAAATTTTGGAAAAGACCAATGAGATCGCAGCCAGCACAGCGACGGTCGACAGTTTACAAGAGCAGCTTGATGTAATGGGGCGGACGATTGATGCGAAGTTTGCGTCGGTGGACGTCGTTGAGCGAGAAATAACCAAGCTGAAAGAAGTAGCCAACAAGCTCAGCCGAGACTTGGATGCGGCTAAGGCGAAAACCCATCAAGCTGACGTATCGCTATCAAAAGCCGATGCGGAATTGAAAGCGTACCAGCAGCAATATACTGATGAGAGCCACCAACAAACGCAACTGCATCAAGTCTGGCAGGGTGCACTGTCGAAGACCGAGTTTACCAGTGAAGTCGATTACCTTGAGAGCAAGTCGTCAGAACAAGACATTCAGCAGCGGCAGCAGGTGATTGAAGATTATCAGCATATCAAAGTGAAGCTATCGCAAACTGTTGAAGACTTACAAACTAAGTTAAATGGTGTTGTCGCACCGGATACGATTAATCTAATGAGCTTATTGGAGCAAGCTCAGCAGGCCTACGATAAAATCCGCACTGAATTTAATGAGATTCAAGCCAATTATAAGAACTTAGACGAAGTTCGAACCCAAATTGAGCAGTTACACCAAGAAAATATCAAGTTAGAACAAGAGTATAAGGTGTATGGCACCTTGTATGATGTCGCGAGTGGTAAAACGGGCAGCCGTGTTAGTTTACACCGTTTTGTCTTGGGCGTTCTGCTCGATGATGTGTTAATACAAGCGTCTCAGCGACTCAATATGATGAGTAAAGGACGGTATCGATTGACCAGAAAGACGGATGGATTCAAAGGTTCAGCGGGACGTGGCTTGGATCTGGAAGTAGAAGATGGATACACAGGAAAAACACGTGATGTCGCGACGCTCTCTGGCGGCGAGTCATTCATGGCCGCGCTGGCGCTGGCGTTGGGATTGTCTGATGTTGTGCAGTCTTACAGTGGTGGTATTCGCTTGGAGACCTTATTTATTGATGAAGGCTTCGGCAGTCTCGATCCTGAATCATTGGATTTAGCGATTCAAACCTTGGTGGATCTCCAGCAAACAGGTCGCATGATTGGTGTCATTTCTCACGTATCAGAGTTGAAAGAGCAACTGACGCAAAGGATAGATGTTGTGGCCTCTAGGTTGGGCTCCACGGTGAAAGTCCATTCCTACATTCAAACGACGTCGATGCCGTAATAAGTGAAGCGGTATGGGCCTCTATTCGTTAGATGGAGGCCTTCACCTTTCCCTCTTCCCTTAAAAATCATATCCATTACCAATCTAAGTGCATATAATTCACTTTCATTGGCTTCCGTTGTTCACCCCTAAATATTTCGATTCGATTGAGCGAGATTGTAATTTTCACGCTTAGAATAGAGTGACGGAGCGGCACATGGGAGCGTTATTTTTGTTATATGGATATGAGGTTTTGTTTTGAAAAAGTTTGTAGTCTGCCTAGTTGCACTTTTTAGTAGTTATTCTTATGCCCAGACTTCGATGGGGCTATGTGAATATGGAAATGAAACGGTGGCGAATATTACGTGTTATGGAAAAGCCGTGCTGGACGGAACAAAGGTAACGGGCTCTCTGACTGTGATGGGCCCGTTGTTGATCAAAGGCGGCACCGTGAATGAGCTCAATGTCAAAGGACCACTAACAACAATCGGTAGCCATGTTTTAGGAGATACGGTCGTTTATGGTCCGATCAAAGCGGTAGACTCGAGTTATCAAGGCAGTGTAACGGATTACTCGGACTTTATGTCCGTCGAAAATTCTCAGTTTGCTCAGAAGGTAATCATCAATTCTGACTCTGACTTTCATGACGCAAAGTTGCAGGTTGGCAATCATTCTACCTTGTCTAAAGGCGTGCTGTTTGCCAAGCATAAAGGTGTTGTTGAAGTTGATCAAAATAGCCAGATCTTAGGGGAGATATCAAACGGACAAATGCTTCAGCACTAACGTGGCGAGAGTGTGAGCATTAGAAATGGCCGACTATTTCCAGGTGTTCTGACCTCGGAGTAGGCGGCCTGAATGCCTGGCAAAGGAACAGTAGAGAAAGCGTTATTAGCGGGATATCTCGGTTAATCATGCCCGTCGATGTATTGACTAACAATACGCTGATAGTCGCCATTCAATTGCATTTTTTCAAATCCTTGTACAAACATATCATGCTGTTGTGTGCATTTTTGGTCGAAAAAGATGTCAACGGGTATTGTTTTTATTGATTTTTTTGAATTTGAAAAAAGGTGCGCACGTTTAGGGTAGTTGGCCTTTATCGTTTTCCAACCCGCGAGGTAGCTTTCTAAAAACATGTCAATACGTTGCCTGTGTAACTTCTGAACGTTTTGCTTTGATGACTTCACTAAATCGAGATTGCTTTCTAGGCCATTTTCTTTGAAAAGCTTGTGAGTGACGCCTCCAATAATCGTACCTATTCGATAGGGCTTTAAGTCCTGAAAGTTGTCGAAGGCAACCCCTTCAGGGAAACGAGACTTAAGATAGAATAAGTAAATGTGCTCACTATACACTCGCATTGATAAGGTCGTTTGCCCAGAAAAAAACGCTGGGGTTCCTATGGCTATACACGCTTTCTTGTCATCAAAAACACGACCAATACGACCTATTGGCAAAGTGAAAAATTGCGCATTGATTCCCGATAGATGATACGCCTGTTGAACGAGATCTGAAATTAATGAGTGATGAGTGTCCATTAAAGGAGGAATGAGGGGAGTTGCGATAGAAACGTCAGAGATCGGCGCTGTATTATCGCGATTGGCGTGGCTGGCAGTAGAAAAAAGCATGATGTGAATAAGAACAAGGCTGAGCATCTTAAGCGGTGAGTTGATGCTTTCGGTCACCTTTTTACTTTCTTCCCTCATAAAGCCCATACGCTACCACTTCGCCAGTTTGTCCATCCGTGTCATAGCATGAGTGTAGTCTATCCCATTTGTACATCAGCAAACTGTCTGCATAAAAAAGAGCCAACTGATGCAGTTGGCTCTTCCTGAGTACGCTATTAAATAAGGGACCTATATTCTGACAAGGCTCTTATATTCTGAAGGTTTGGCTATCAGTTAGTCGCGGTGTTTAATTTTTCAGTCGTTGGCTCGTCGTCTTCGAAGAACTCGTTCGCTTCTTGCAGTTCTTTCTCTAGCAGAGGTGTTACCCAAGCGGAATTTATACCCCAATAGAAGAACACCAAACTCGATGCGGCAACTGCGGCCATACCGTAACCAAAGTGTAGGATGTTAAGGCCACCAAACTCGCTACTACCGATGTAAGATAGAAGCATCATAGTAAGGAAATAACATAGCATCCATGCACCAGCTTTTAGGTGCTTGCTGATGCCGTCCCAACCACGCTTGTTTTGGAAGTATATATAGACAACAAAGCCAAGCAGCAAGATAAAGATAACTTTACCTGTTAGTGGCCAGCGCGACCAATACAGTACCTCAGAAGAGATTGCAAAGCCCAACGGTGCTAGAAAGTTCATCGCTTTTAGGCGAATCGGACGTTTAACATCTGGGGCAATTTTACGCAGTGACATTGCAGACATTGGGCCCACGATGTAGGTCACAACGGTCGCGGCTGAAATGATACCCGCAAGCTGTCCCCAACCTCTAAATAGGTATAGGAAAATAAAGCCGACGATAAGGTTAACCCAAAGTGCTGCACGTGGAATGTGGTATTTAGGGTGTAGCTTCGACCAGCTCTTAGGTAAGTGGCCGTGCTCACTCATTGCAAACAGCATACGAGTGGTAGTGCCCATGTAGGTAATACCTGTGCCAGATGGTGATACAAACGCATCAATATAAAGCAGCATCACGATTAGGTTAAGGTTCAAAGCGATAGCAAGCTGTGCAAATGGAGACGCAAAGTTTAGGCTCCAACCATGTTTTGCGAGATCTGCTGGATCGATACCACCGATGAAGGCAGTTTGCAGTCCGAGATACAAAACCAAAGCAAAAACGAGCGTTAGAACAATCGCACGCGGCAAGTCTTTACGAGGGTTCTTTGCTTCGCCGGCAAAGTGCATTGGGCTTTGGAAGCCGTTATAGGCAAATACGATACCCGCTGTAGCAACCGCTGTTAACGCACCTGCCCAGCCATATGGGGCAAAAGAGTGGTTAACCGCTGTAAAGTTACCAGGGTGGAAGCCTGCCATCACAATTGAGCTTACACAGAATACAGGAACCAGCATTTTGAAAATAGTGATCGCTGTTTGTGATTTAGCAAATAGACCGACGCTCCAGAAGTTGAGTAAAAAGTAGAGGATCATCAGTACGGCAGCAATCATTAGCCCATACACAGACAGCGAGTGCGTATGCATGTTGAAAATGGTACTCGTGAGGGGCTGTACCCATTTCCATTCCCAAGAAGACATGTATTGCACTGAGGCTTCAGCTTCAATTGGGATAACCGTTACGATAGACAACCATGTTGCCCATGCGGCCATATAACCTACGACAGAGCCGTGAGTCAGCTCTAGGTAGCGAACTGGGCCGCCTGATTTAGGGAACAGTGTCGACACTTCCATATAGGTTAGTGCTACGATTAATACCGCAAACCAGCCAATGACCCAAGAAACTAATGAAGCGGGACCGGCAATTTTAGCTGCGTGGTAGGCGCCAAATAGCCAACCAGAGCCGATAACAGAACCGACACCAGTCATCGTTAGGGGAATTAACCCCATTCTTCTTTTGGGCTTAGAGCTTGAAACGTGCTCACTCATAAAGTATGTATCCTTTATTGTAATAATGATGTTTCTAAAACGGCAGAAGCAATGCTGTCGTACCGCTCAAATTATTATATTTCAGCATCTAGCAGAGCTGGTGCTGTTATTGTATTGGAGTGCAAGTTTTACTTACGGTAGACGTTTAGAGGAATTCCATGTCTGGTTGTGAACGGACAGATCATCATGGTGAGGCTTTGGACATGAACTAGATTGCCATTTTTTATTTCACCAATGCTATCTGACTGAAGCTGTGACAACCTCTTAGTTGCGCCAATTCCAATTTCCTGTATTGAGACTAAATGGTTCCTTGAACGGCAAGGAAGGCCAAGTCTCTGCTGTGTTACAGTCCTTCTCCGAAGGTCAAAATATGCAGCGTAATCGGTTAGTTAGACGAAGTTAATTCGATTTCCCTGCTAATTAAGCGGAAAACGTTACATTTTGTAACCATGTATGTCAATAAGTTTACTGGGGGAGTGAGTGGTACTTTGGGCGTTAGGTGAGATGTTTGTTAAATTCTATTACTGACTATTTAGTCAGAGTTCTAACACTGTCTTGCTCTATAAATATTATTTGTTTTGTGAATTATTTAGAATCTCGCATTCGTGATTAATTTCACTTTATCATTTATCTTCGCCTTATTATTTGCATTGTGAATGCATTTGCATTGATGTGTAGTATTTATTACTAGTTTGAGTCGTATTTAAGGGGGAGAGTTTGATATGTGTAGCACTTCATTAGAACTATGCTCAATATAATGTTTGGGTATGAACTAGATTAAAATTTGCCTTGTAAATAATTCACATTTGTGTGAAGCGCTTCACTGTTTATTACCCGCTGATAATTTATACAGTGAAAGTAAGTGCATGTGCACTTGGGTGAGCAGTTGTGGTGAGGGCTAATTATGGTAGAACAATTAGAGAACCAACCAAAGAGTAAGAAAGCGCGCATTTATATTCGTAGCATAATTCGGGCAATACTATTTATTGTCCTCGTTATTTTATTTGTTCAGTTTTTTGTATTGGACATCATTGTTGCGGCCGGGGAGTCTGTCCCAAGATAGCGGAGATGAGAAAAGGTAGAAAAAGAGAGAATTTTTGTCGCCTAGCCAAAAAATCCCTTTCACAGGTTGTTTGTCAGTATTTTGTAAAAATAACCTTGCAAATTCAATGGTTGCCTTTTGAGTATTTTATTAAATAGCTTATTGATTATGCAATTGGGCCAACAAAGTTAGTTACTAATTGAGCACAGTGATGAAACTATTGTTCAAAATGAGAGAACTATCACTTTACTGATGATGTCTTCGAGGGGATGATACACGCAAATTTAACCTCTATCACTTTTGGGCGCGTTAAACATGCAATATCTCCACTTTCTACTTGGTCTTGTCGTTGTCGCCGGACTGGCGCTGCTAGTGAGCAAAGATCGCAAAAATATCAAGCTACGATACATCATTCAGCTTCTCGTTATAGAGATGGGCCTTGCTTACTTTTTACTAAACTCTTCTGCAGGCACAGCCATTGTAATGAAATTTGCTGACGGCTTTACTAGCCTGATGTCATTTGCAGATATCGGAACAAACTTCGTGTTCGGCGGGATTAAAAACGAAGGTGGCTTCGTCTTCTTCTTGCAAGTATTGATGCCGATTGTGTTTATCTCTGCTTTGATCGGGATATTACAGCACTTTAAAGTGTTACCGCTTATCGTGCGTGGTTTGGGGTATGTCTTATCAAAGCTAAATGGTATGGGCAAGCTGGAATCGTTTAACGCAGTAAGCTCATTGACTATCGGTCAATCTGAGAACTTTATTGCTTATAAAGATATCTTAGGCCAAATGTCTGAGCGTCGTATGTACACGCTAGCGGCAACGGCTATGTCTACCGTTTCAATGTCTATCGTCGGCTCGTACATGAAGCTGATTGACCCTAAGTATGTCGTAGCGGCATTACTGCTTAACATGTTCAGTACTTTTATTATCTTGTCGATCATTAACCCATACGATCATGAGCAAGAAACCAATTTTGATGACATGCTAGCAGAAGGAATGGGCGAAAAACTGTCATTCTTTGAAATGCTGGGTGAATACATTTTAATGGGCTTTAAAGTGGCAGTGATCGTTGCGGCGATGTTGATTGGTTTCATCTCTTTGATTGCGATGATCAACAAAGGCTTCACGATGGAGTTTGGCATGAGCTTCCAACAAATGATTGGTTACATTTTCTACCCTGTGGCGTGGTTAATGGGCATCCCTTCAAGCGAAGCATTGCAAGCCGGTAGCATCATGGCAACTAAGCTAGTGTCGAACGAATTCGTTGCTATGCTGACTCTACAAAAAGAAATCGCGCAATTCTCACCGCGCACGATTGGTACTATCTCGATTTTCCTAGTTTCTTTTGCGAACTTCGCTTCAATCGGTATTATTGCGGGTGCGGTTAAAGGGGTGAACGAAGAGAAAGGCAACATGGTTGCACGTTTCGGTTTACGTCTCCTTTACGGCTCAACGTTGGTTAGCGTGCTATCAGCAATGATTGCAAACCTCATGCTGCACTGATCCAATACGTTATCGTCATTTTAAGAAAATCAGCACTTATTCGGTGCTGATTTTTTTTGCCCTCATATTTCTACCTCTATACACACCTATCTACATACGACTCTTTACGTCCGACTCTTCTTTCAACCAGTGGATAAATGCCTGAATGCTTTGGGTGTGGTAGGCGTTCTTACGGTAAATGGCCGCTTGCTGAATGCCAGAGGTGAGGGTGATATCAAAAGGTTTTACCAATAAGCCTCTTTGAATAAAGTCTCCCGCAAGGCTATCGGTTGCTGGGCAAACCCCGTGTCCGGCAACCACCGCGTTAATCCCCAAATCTAGCGTTGCGACTTCTAGCCATTGAGGGTGCAATGAATCGACGCAGACGCCTGCTTTTTCGAACCATTGCTGCCAAGAGAAATGATGCTTATCAGTGTCGGCAACCAGCCAGCAATTGAGCAAGTCTTTGGGCTCATCAATCTTGGTGTGTTGGAGGAGTCTCGGCGAACACACAGGGTAAATCTGCTCTTCAAACAACAGCTCGTAACAGTATTGCCGGTCATCGATATCATTTGGGGAAATTTCTCCCAATGCGATATCAGCGTTAGTGGGGAGACTCGTAAGTCGCTCATAACTGGAGTCGATTCGAATAGGAATCGTTGGGTGAGCCACGCTGAATTTCCACAGTCTGGGCATTAACCAGCGTGTGGCAAAAGAGGGCGTGGTATTGACGGTTAACATGGTAGTTTTAGCTGGTTGAACCTCGTCTAAGCCGCGGATGATATTTTCAAACCCTTGTCCGACTTGATGATGCAATTTAGCGCCTAGTTGCGTAGGTAGCATTTGTCGTCCTTGGCGGGAAAATAGTTGGCAGCCGAGGCTTGTTTCGAGTTGTCTTAATTTTTGGCTTACTGCCGCTTGGCTCACACAAAGTTCATCAGCGGCCTTACTGTAGCTTTTGTGTCTCGCGGCTGATTCAAAGTAGCGCAGAGCGGCAAGGTGGCGTAGACGTTTGTCCATAAACTGGTCTTGTAGTTCTCTATGAAAAGGTTGTTGGTGTGTCTAGCGTGGTGTGTGCGTAAATACCATACCGAATAAAGACAGCTATTGCAGATTAATAACGGAGATATTGAGCATGGATATTGAAATCAAACACACATTACCACTGGCAAGCGAGTATGTGGCGCTACGCATTCGCGCTGGATTAAGCCCAAAAACCCAACAAGCGGCTGAAAAAGGTCTACCTAATTCTCTCTATGCTGTGACGATTCGTCGGCGAGGTGAACTGATTGCGATGGGTCGAGTTATTGGTGACGGTGGCTGCTTCTATCAAATAACAGATATTGCCGTCTCGGCTGAATATCAAGGAATGGGGCTAGGTCGGATGGTAATGAAATCGATAGAACACTTTCTGGAAGTGAATGGCGATAAAGGCAGCTATATATCTTTGATTGCTAATGAGCCATTGTTCTACGAACAGTTTGGTTATAGCAATGTTACCCCACGCATGGAAGGAATGGGAAAAGTGCTGTAAGTATTGTAGGCACAAAAAAGCAAGGCTACAGTAGCCTTGCTTTTTGGATGAATGAGCGAGTAATTATTGCTGTTGAGTGGTTAGTTCACCACATTGGTGAGTAACGTCATCAAACTCTTTAAGCACTTGCTTACTAGGCTGTGCACCCATCAAGCTAACCGTAACTAAAGCGATACAGGCTAAGGTGAAGCCTGGGATGATTTCATATAGATTGAATACGTCTGAGTGAGGCCATTGGCCGTGCCCCCAAATCCAACCCAGTACCACGATAGCACCGACCACCATACCCGCGACTGCACCGTTAGCAGTGCAGCGACGCCAGAATAGCGAGAACAAGATAACCGGGCCAAATGCCGCGCCCATCCCTGCCCAAGCGTGGCTAACAATCGAAAGAATGCTGCTTTGCGGGTTATTAGCAAAAATCATCGCGACCAAAGAAACGGCAACAACAGCGGCACGGCCAAACCAAACTTTAGATTTCTCAGCAAGGTTGATATTGAAGAAGTGCGCGATATCTTCTGTTAGTGCGCTGGAAGAAGCAAGCAACTGTGCGGCAATAGTACTCATGACGGCAGACAACACAGCCGAGAACAAGATCGCAGCAATCCATGTAGGGAATAGGCCTTTCGCTAGCTCTAAGAACACCATCTCATTGTCAAAGCTATGAGCGTGTGAGGAGTAGTAAAGTGCGCCAGTGATACCAACGGCAAATGCGCCCATCAGCGACACAACCATCCAGCCCATACAGATACGACGAGCAACAGACATGCCTTCTACGTTACGGATCGCCATGAAACGTACCAGAATGTGCGGCTGGCCAAAGTAGCCAAGACCCCAAGCCAACAATGAAACAACACCTAGCATACTGGTATGGACACCAATTGTTGAGAAGTAATGTGCTGGCAGCTGTAAGCTGAGTGCTTGTGAGTGATCTAAGTGATACCAAGTTGCAAATGGTGTGATAAGCAAGGCAAAGAACATTAATGAGCCTTGGAAGAAATCGACCCAGTTAACGGCTAAAAATCCACCAATCGCAGTGTAGGCGACTAAGAACACGGCGCCAAACCAAACGGCTGTGTGATATGGAATGTGGAAAAGTGCTTGGAATAAGTATGCACCACTAACAAAGCCAGCTGCGGCATAAAGTGTGAAGAAAATCAGGATCACGACAGCTGTCATTAGGCGAAGAACGCGGTTTCCATTACCAAAACGGGCATCAAAGTAAGATGGGATGGTCAGAGCGTCACCGACATTCTCGGTGTAGATTCGTAGTTTTTTCGCCACAAAACGCCAGTTTACGTAGGCACCAACAGTAAGGCCAATTGGTAGCCAAAGCTGATCTAAACCTGAAACAAACACGGCACCGGGAAGGCCAAGTAATAGCCAACCACTCATATCAGACGCGCCTGCGCCTAGGGCAGTGATCGCAGGGCTAAGGCTGCGTCCGCCTAGAACGTAGTCGGAATTGTCTTTGGTTGCTCGGGCAGCAAATATGCCAATGGCAAAAATGATTATAAAGTAAATCGCTAACACGATGTAGAAAGTAGACATTGAATCTCCTGTATCGAATCTCCTATGCGTCACGCCATGTTAAGGTGGCTGTGTTTAAGCAGTGGGAGTTCGTCATGTATTTGTCTTTTATTACGACAACGCCATGATATTTTTATGGCCTATTTAAAGCTCTACTGGTCGTTGTTCGAAATTGGGCTGTAGGGATAGTGATGGAACTTTGTTCTATCTTAAAGGCATCCTTCGCGTCGTTATCCAGACATAATGTTATTAGTCAGTTTGAGAAGGGCAAAAATACTAACACTGATAACGTATTTTTAACAGCAGTAATGGGTCAATGTAATGTTTTGCTTTTATTTAGGCGCTCAATTTTATAGCCATTAAGATGTTTTTGGAAAAACTGATTAATAAGGTGAATGAGAGGATTCTGTTACACGGAAGTTTGGTAGCGATGATGCAAATGAATGCCCACGCAGCCTGAAAATTCCTCTCAGGCTGCTTGGGGAAGTGCGCTATTTGGCCTTTAAGACCTAGCTTAGTTTTTTATTTTTATTATTTCTGACGTTGCTCATAGAAATATGGTCGGTCTCCGCACAGTGTACAGCGAGGGGGAGACGCAGTCGCGTGCTGGCGACGGGCGTCAATGTAAGTGTCTACTCAAGTTAGTTCAATGATATTTTTGTAATTAAATAGAATATGTAATAGCAAATAAATATCAGTTATTTGCAGTTTATTGACACGTTATCGATCGAGGTTGATTTGAAAGTAAAAAAAGAGAGAGAAGACAATAACACGGCGTGTTATCCAAGTTTATGCGACAAGGTAGTTGTCATCTCCGGTGGCGCTGACGGCATCGGCGCTGATATTGCGCGAGCGTTTGCGACCCAACAAGCAAAGGTGGTGATCTTGGATATTGCCATTGACAAGGGGCGCGTATTGGCCAGCTCATTAGGAGGTCAGTTTTATCATTGTGACGTAACTGACATTGTTCGCTTACAAGAAGTCTTTACTCAGGTGAACGCAGAGCATGATGGGGTGGACGTATTGATCAATAATGCAGGAGATGACCAGCATCACTCGTTTTCTGGATTGACGGAAAGTACGTTTGATGAGTGTATCAATGTCAATCTGCGCCATCATGTGTTCGCGATTCAAAGTGTCTCTGCAAGCATGGCGAAAAAAGGGCAAGGGGTGATCATCAATCTCGGCTCCATTATTTGGCGGCGGGGTAAACCGGGGCGAGTTGGCTATTCGATATCCAAAGCTGCGATTCATGGTTTAACGCGTGCATTAGCACATGAATTAGGCGAGCAGGGTATCAGGATCAACTCTTTGGTTCCCGGAGCAATTAAAACCGATAAACAACAGGCCATGTGGCAACAGCTCGATCCAGAAGCCGAGCAACGTTTTCTCGATCAGCAAGCACTTAAAGTGCGTCTTGATGGGCAGCACTGCGCGAATATGGCATTGTTTCTCGCCTCCGACGAATCAAGCGGTTGCACAGGGCAGGATTTTATTGTCGACGCGGGCTTAAGTATTAATTGATTAGTGATTAGTGATTAGCGAAAGTGAAATAGCATCCCCTCAACCTACATAAGGAGATGCTCAGATAAGGCGGAGTAATTAGGTTAAGGCAATTTTGCTGGCGAGTAGACACAGCATGGTACCCATTACTCTTTCGACCCAGACTTTCACTTTGTCTACTTTTCGTAATACTGCTTTTGTCGATAGTAAGTATGCAACGAGGCTGAACCAAATTAGATGCGCAATGCTAATGATAACACCGTAGAGAACTTGAATTGATAAGGGTGTATCCACGGTAACGACTTGCGTAAAAATACTGAGGAAGAACAGTGTTGTCTTCGGGTTTAGAGCATTTGAGATAAATCCAGCACGGAATGCAGTAAAGTTAGAAATAGCCTCACTCTTCTCTTTGATTTCTGTACTGTTGGAGCCTTCTTTCTTGCTAAATAAGGCTTTTATACCTAAATACGCCAAATATGCAGCACCTGTGTATTTAATTGCACCATAGAGCACAGGGGTATGGAGGATAATAAAGGCGATACCAGCGAGTGAATAAGTCACATGTAACCATACAGCGGCACTGATTCCTAAAGCGCCCATTAATCCCGCTTTTCGTGAATAAAGAAGCGAATTTCGACTAATCATAGCGAAGTCTTGCCCTGGGCTGATCACCATCACCATGGCAATTGCCGTGACAGTTGCTATCCCTGCGAAGTATTCAGGAAACACTAGATAAACTCCTTATAAGTTTGTTAAAAGTAACAATATACTGCATCAATGGGTGTGTATTACGACCCGGCTCTAGGGTATAGGTTTACGCTAGCAAGGCTCAATGTCCTTATGGCGTTTTCTGTCACAAATACTTTGGTAACAGTATGAAAGGAAACGATGTTCTCGCATGCGATGTCGTATTTAGCATTCTTCGGCGTCAATCTGTTGAGTTAGGTTATCTAAAAATGCTCGCACTTTTCTCGGTAATAAAGTTCGCGATGAATAGTAAGCGTGCAGCTCAAGATCGAGCGGTTTGGCATTAAGCTTAATGTCTACTAAGTTGCCCTTAGTTAAGGCTTGCTGGCAGCTTTCTTTCGTTAAAATCGCCAGCCCGATACCTGCTAATACTGCGGAATAGGCCATCGTGCCGCTGTTGATTCTGAATTTAGATTCTACTTTAACGGTGATAGGTGCAGAGCGTTCGCCTGTACCTTGAAATACCCAAGGCGAACCATTGAGTGCCGTGGCGGTGGTGATGCAAGGGAAGTCTTTTAGATTTTTTAGCTCCGTTGGGCAGCCATATTTATCGATGAAACTCGGGCTGGCGGCCACGATGCTTTCCCATGCCATGATTTTCTTTGCGATCCAGTTTTTATCGGCCAAATAGCCGCGATTAAAGCTAAGAATAAGATCGTAGCCATCTTGCAAACTTTCTTGAGGGTTTAGGCTGGTTTCGCAGATTAGGCACACGTCGGGATATTGGATAGCGAATTCGGTGACCACCTTGGCGAAAATAGATAAGTCAGGCAGCAGTATTCTCAATGGGCCACTAATGGACTGAGCGTCTCCGCTAATGTCTTCAATGACTTCCTCTAATGCCTCTGTAATGGGGGCTATACGTTGATAAAGTGTGATTCCGGCTTCTGTTGGCACCACTCGTCGGGTGCTTCTTTCAAATAGTCGCACTCCCAAATGTTGCTCTAGCAAGCTTACGTGCCGACTGACATTAGAGCTTGGTAGCAAAAGTTTCTGTGCGGCAGCGGCAAAACCATTGTGTTGATAAACGCTCTGGAAGCTGGCTAGCCAGCGGTGGTCGATAAGATCTTTCATCTAATTATCCCATTCTATGGGTTTATGTATCCATTCCTGACTAGTTTATCTCATTGTTTGTTATCAATAAGATGTTTTTTCTTTGAGAAAAACAGGTTTGGATGAACAAAGTGAAGAATAAACGATTTTTATCAAGCATGACTAACCGCACACAGCAAATTCGTTTGTGTCTATTGGTGCATTTCTTTATTGCATTGGATTCGATAATCGTGATCCCACTAGGGACTGATATGGCTAGATCTTGCAACGTTTTACCCAACCAAGCAGGGTATTTCACGGCGAGCTATGCCTTGACTGCCGCTTTGGTGGGTTTCTTGTTGAGAAGAAAAGTGCGCTATCGTGCCATTGAATTGAAAATTGGATTTGTGGGCTTAATGGTATCTACCTACGCATTAACGATGACTAACCAATTTATTATATTACTTGTTTTCAGGGCGTTGGCAGGTGTATGTGCAGGGGCGCTTGCAGTGATGAATTTTAATCGATTGTTGGCGCTGAGTTCAGATGAAGATCGAAAGGCGAATATTGGCGCATTACTGTCGGTTTTTCCACTCACTCTGTCAATGGCGGTGCCTCCTTGTCTCTTTATTGCCTCTCATTGGGGTTGGCAAAGGGTGTTTGAGGTGATGGCTCTAGCGATGTTAGCCTTACTGATTTTGCTTGGGTACAAGGCTAAAAATGTGACACCCTCAGCTCTGAGTAACGCCAATAAATTGTCCGATAACGGCCCACAGGTACGATATACCAAGACATTCATCTTTTGTGTTTTGGCGGTGTTTCTCGCGGTATTTAGTACCTTTCTTGTTTCTACTCAGTTCCCAATACGCTTGATCGCTGAACTGGATATTCCAAATTTGGCGCTGAGTCTGAGTTATATCTTGGGTGGGCTGGGATGCTTTTATACTTTGAAGCGACATACAATGCGATCAGGCGAGGGGGTAGAATTGAAAACCATCTTAGTTTTGTCTCTTTGTATGGCGCTTGTTACCACCATAGGCTTATTAACTTCCAACGACGGGATAGGTATGAGTATGTTTTGCGTCTTTTTGGTGGCCAGTGCGAGCCGGACATTGATTATCAATACCGACATTTTATGCCTATTAGATATCGAACAACGATCTGAGTTGATCGGTATTCAGGGGGCGTTACAGCAGTTTGCTATGGCTAGCGCGGGAGCAGCTGGTAGCTATTTGTCGTCGATGACATGGGGCTTACCAACTCACGGCGCTTGGCCCTATTTAATATTGGTCATCGTTGCTTCAATATTCATGCTTTTGGTTCCTGTGCTCTGCAAGTTAATTAGCGTAGGCCGCAGGCGAAAACTCTTGCTAGGAGAGTAGCAGGCGGCTAAAGCGACCTTTTATTTCGAAGGGCGGGGGTAGTATCAAACCCACCTGTGAAACAGGTGGGTTTTTACGTGGGTTTTAATTCACTTAATTAATGAGTTCCAATGCCTTAAAAGAGTGTCTATTTATCGACACTGATTTCTATCGCTGACGCTAGTTTTCTCTGTTTATACATAGAAGCGATAACTGCAACTGTCATCGTAGCCAGTAATACGGTTAATGACAGTGGAGTAGGAATTTCCCACGGAGATCCCACCAATGTCATCTTTATGCCGATGAAGATCATAATGAAAGACAGCGCGGGTTTGAGGTAAATAAATTTGTCCATCATGCCCTGCAACACGAAATACAATGAGCGAAGCCCAAGCAGAGCAAACACGTTAGCAGCCAGAACGAGAAACGGTTCCTGCGTGACGGCAAATATCGCTGGGATTGAATCAAGAGCAAACATCACATCCATAAATGCAATAACACCAATCACGATCGCCATTGGTGTAACAAAGCGTTTGCCTTGTTCTACAACAGTCAGAGAGTTACCACGGAAATCCTGCGTCACATTGGTCCACTTTCGAAGTAGTTTTTCTGGTAGTGGATTGATTTCTTCTTCGCCTTTGTCACGGGCTAACTGAATACCTGTCCAGATCAAGAACAGCGCAAATACGTATAGGATCCAGTGGTATTGAGCTAATAGGTGGGCACCGACCACAATCATAATCGCGCGGAGCACCAATGCACCAATCACGCCCCATAATAAGGCTCTTGGTCGTAATTTTTCCGGCACCATGTACTGGTGGAAAATGATGGCAAAGACAAATAAATTATCGACGCTGAGCGACTTCTCTAACAAGTAGCCTGTTATGAATGAGACCGTTGCTTTTTGAGTACTGTAGTGGCTGTCTGGCGCATAAATATCCCAGAAAAAATAGATGCTGACCGCGAATAGAAAAGCGAGTAAGAACCAGAATAGGCTCCAAATTGCTGCTTTTTTGATGGTGATGCGTCCGTTGCGAGTTTGCCATATATCCAACGCGACCATTAACAGCGTCAGAAGGCCAAAAGCAAGGTATGTAGATAGAGTCATTGTTCCTCCAGAGCGGAGGGATCAGATACGTGTTTGACGACCCCTCCGCAAACAAAACTAACCTGAAGCATTACTGCTCAGGACATTTGATTGCGTTGGTCTCGTCGAAATGCCGATGCTGTTATACAGCTTCTACATTTATACTTACCGGATAGAACGATGTCTAACGAGATGACGATAAGTAAACTAGAGGCGACTACTCCCCAAAACAGATTGAATTGTATTCCTCAGTCGCCTTGGTGTCTATAGCTAAACAGGTCTCTATAGCTAAAACAAAAAAGGCCTAGGAGATCTAGGCCATAACAACATGGAGCTTTGGGGGTGTTTAGCTATCAGAAAGTTCTTTTGGCAACCAAGATTGCTCAGAAACAAGTTGTTGATGTTTAAAGGTAAGTTGCTCTATTTTTTCACCGCGTGGGTTCCACAGTGTGACTTTACCGTCTTTGATCATGCCGTTTTTATACGTGGTTTGGGTGGCTTTTTTACCATTCGGGTAGAAGTGGGTGAACAAGCCGTTTTCTTTACCATTTAAGTAATGCGCGGTCAGGCGTTTCTCGCCATCTGGATACCAGCGGGTGGTCTCGCCATTTAGATTGCCATTTTTGTACACCAACTCAGCTTTTTTCGCACCATTTGGATACCAAGCTTCAACCTTACCGTCTATTTTTCCTTTGATGTAATGGATCTTAGACGCGACTTGACCATTAACAAACCAATTCGTTTCTTGGCCGTATTCTACGCCGTTTTTAAACTGAGCTTTGGTGGCGAATTGGCCGTTGTCATACTTTTCAGCGTATTTACCTGTAAAAGGCGTTGTTTGATTTACCTGATAAGCAATTCCGTGTCTCATTTGCAGGTAGCTAACGGTATTTTCGCTGTTAGAAGTCGCTGCATAAGATGCACCAGATACAGCACTTAGTGCGATTATCAAAGGTAGATATTTTTTCATAGTAACGCCTCTTAAACTGACTATTTTTAATAGGATGTTGGGTTGGGCTGGATACAGAATTCCATTTTGTGAATGAAAAGTCTCCATATAAATGAGAAGACATACTTTGCACAAATGTATTTCAAATTTAGGGAACTTATTACATTTATAAGAAATGAAAAAGCAAGGGGATGATTCAGGGGCGAAGGTAAAAGTCTAATTATAACAGCATGATGGGCGGCGTTTATTATAAGCATTATTAATCAAGAATAGATAGATTAATTTTAGATATTGTTATTATTTCTTTATTTCACCTTATTTATAGCCATTGTCTATACTTTGCTTACGAATCAACGCGTGATTTGTAGGTGGCGCAGTGGCTGAGGGTAGCAGGATTATTAATATCGAGCGGGTAGTGAAAGAAAGTGTCGTGGTGTCTGTGTCTTCTATTCATGGGACTAAACAGATTCATTTAGACAAAGGGTATCGGCAGTTTCTCAAGGTATTTGGTTATTCTATCTTGGTGGGGCTGGTGGTGATCGCGTGCGTTATTTATTACCTCAATAGTGAAGTCGATTCTGCCAAACAGCGCCAGCAGCAGCTTGAGACTCACTCGATGACGTTGAATGAGGAACTGGATTCCCTCAAGCGGCTGAGAGTGAACCTAGAGAACGATATACATGACAGAGAAGAGCGCATTGGCATGGTCTCCGATAGGCTCGGTGATTTAGAAAAGGTACTGGGGATTAACGAAGGCAACGGTGTATTAGAGTCTCGTCTAGATGCCGCCGCTATCAGTTCATCGGTCAGGATGGTGATGCTTGCACACATCCCAAATGGGGCTCCAGTAATTAACGCGCGTATTTCTTCTGGGTATGGTAAGCGGACTCACCCAGTGGACGGAAAAGTGAAAATGCATCGTGGGCAAGATTTCGCGGTGAACACTGGCACCCCTGTTTATTCTCCCGCTGATGCGGTGGTGGAAGTGGCGCGTAGAAGTAAGAAAGGCTCAGGGAACTTTCTTAAAATCCAGCATAGTTACGGCTTTTCTACCTCTTATTCGCATTTGAAAGGCTTTAACGTCAAAGCTGGTGAGTTTATTAAGAAAGGCGACTTGATTGCGTATTCGGGGAATAGCGGCCTCTCATCAGGCCCTCATTTACACTATGAAATCCGGTTTTTAGGACGTTCGCTTGATCCCAAACCCTTTATAGACTGGGGAGTTAACAATTTTGCAGGCATATTTAACCAAGTGAGAGGTATCAGATGGGAATCTTTAGTCAACAGGGTCGAGCTGAGAGTCAGCAGTCAGTTACAACTCTCATCGCAAAAGGTTGTTCGGTCAAAGGAGAACTCAAGCTAAAAAGCGATCTTCAAGTTGACGGTCGTGTTGAAGGGCAAATAAAGGCGGAAAAAACATTAGTGATCAGCGAAACCGGAATGGTGAAAGGTGAAGTCATTGCAGAGCGGGTTTTGATCAACGGGTGTTTTGAAGGTACGTGCAGCGCAGCCAGCGTTGAAATACTGAGCCAAGGTCGATCCTCGGGAATGATATATAGCGATGATGTGAGTATTGAACAAGGTGGTAAATTTCTTGGTGAAATTCATTCACCGCCAGATAAGCAAGTGGTGGATCTCAAAGAAACTAACTCGTCGGCTAAAGCTTAGTTCATTAAAGATTAGTTCATTAAATCTTGGTTCATTAAAGCTTAGCTCGTATACATATTATTGTTGAATAAACCTTTGGTGGATACACTCGACAATAATGAGTCTACTTAGCCATATTCACAGTATTATCCGACTCTTAAAGTATTCTCCTAGACTTAAAGTGTTATTCTAAACTTAGAGTATTGGTTGAATGAACAGCCCCCGAAATACGGTGACGGGAAAACGAATGAATAGTGACAGATGAGTGTATTTGGAATCGCGATAGGCGTAACAGGGTTGTTATTTATCTTGGTGTTTGTATGGATGATGTCGTTGTCTGTGCGTAAAAAACGCGAAGAACATGAGAGAAAGCAACGTGAGATTGCCTACCGGAAAACTCTGGAAGAGAGTAAGAAAAGAGAGCAGGAAGAGCGCCTAGGTAAAGCTTCCCAAGGTGATATTCCCACTATTTTATACCTCGCGAAAGAAGCTGAGCGCACGAATCTAAAAGAAGCCTTGTATTGGTACACTAAGGTCGCAGAGCAGGACAATATGACGGGCATGTATGGCGTAGTACGAGTCAGTGAGCGTGTGCAACAAGATGTAGTCGTGAAAGAAAAAGCGCGTTTTTGGCGGTTGCGTATTCACTCTAAGGAAGGCCACGTTCCCTCAATGTATCAAAGCGGGCTTGCTTATTTCCATGGTCGTGGTGTGGAGCAAAATATCCCCAAGGCACTCGAGTTGATCCAAAAATCGGCACAAGCAAAGCATTTGGATGCGTACATATTTCTTGGTGATTGGGCCTCATCACCTAAAAATGGGAGCAAGAATTTCCGTCAAGCACTCAATTGGTATGGTCAAGCTGCGCAGCTTGGCAGCAGTACAGGGCGAGTTAAGTTGGGGCATTGCTATCTGAAAGGAATTGGGACGCCTCCTGATCACGATAAAGGGGTATATTGGTTAGAACGCGCGGCGGAAAAAGGCAGCAGCCAAGCGATGTTTTTGGCAGGAGAAGCTTGGATGAGTCAGCCGGGAAATGGCATCGCTATTGCCTATATTTGGTTATTTATGGCAGCGCATTTCGAGAATCAGGCTGCGAAAGTCTTGCGTGACCAAGTGGCGGGTGAAATTGGTGTGGATGTTATTATTGGTTTGCAGTCTATAGTTAAGCCAATAATTAAGAAGCTTGAGGCGCGAGCGGTAGGCAAACACTCAATCATTAAAGCGCTAAATCGATTGTACAAGCGGTCAGTCCCTTTACCTGAAGGCCCAGACTCGGAGGTGGTGCCATCTGATCCTCAACTGACTGCGAGCGGGGATGACGCGACTTCTGGGGAGTTTCAATTATCGTTAGGGGATATTGACAGCAACACGCAGGCGCTACAGGAAGAGGCGAATCCCAATCAAGGGGCTCAGGACACCAGTGAAGGCACTCAAGACAAATTAGACTTTTCTCAGACTCATAAACCCAGTGTTTAAACTTTTTGTGTGGGAAACTCGCCAAGTGTTCGCTATTGGTAACTATTGAAGGCTACCGTTTTAAAGAGTTAGAGAAAACAAAACCCCAGCTTAAGCTGGGGTTTTGGCTAATTAGGACTAGCAGAAAACTTAGTTTTAGAGCACTGAGTTTTAGAAGATCTAGTTTTTCACTAACGCTGCCGCGATTTTCTTACGGCGTTTTGAACGGCATGCCGCGGCGGTAAATACCACATCAGTTGAGCTGTTCAAGCCAGTTTCTGCTGAATCTTGAATCACACCAATGATAAAGCCGATACCCACAACTTGCATTGCGATGTCGTTTGAAATACCAAACAGACTACAAGCTAGTGGGATAAGCAGAAGTGAACCACCCGCTACACCAGATGCCCCACACGCTGAAACAGCGGCGACGATGCTGAGCAATAGCGCAGTGAAGATATCGATATGGATACCCAAAGTATGCACGGTAGCGAGCGTCAAGACTGTGATGGTAATTGCCGCGCCTGCCATGTTGATGGTTGCACCGAGTGGAATCGAAATTGAGTAAGTATCTTCATCAAGATCCAGCTTTTCACACAGTGACATGTTGACCGGAATATTTGCTGCGCTAGAGCGAGTAAAGAAAGCCGTAACTCCACTTTCACGTAAACATTGGAACACTAGCGGATAAGGGTTCTCGCCTGTTTGGCTGTATACGATCAGCGGGTTAACGATAAGCGCAATGACGGCCATTGAACTCAGTAGGACAAAAATCAAATGACCATAGCTAGCAAATGCTGCAAAACCTGTACTAGCGAGCGTGGAAGATACCAAACCAAAAATGCCCAGTGGCGCTAGACGGATAATAAAACGTACGATTTGAGAAACGGCATGGCTCAAGTCGCTGAAGAGGGTTTTGGTCGATTCAGACGCATGTTGCAAAGTAATACCGAAACCAATTGCCCACGCTAAGATACCGATGTAGTTGGCATTCATAATCGCGCTAACTGGGTTATCAACGATTTGGAAGAGCAAAGTGTGCAAAACTTGAGTAACACTTTCAGGTGGCGTGGTGCCGTTCGGTGCTGCAACAAATGCTAATTCAGTTGGGAATAAAAAGCTCATCACTACGGCGGTCAAAGCCGCTGCAAATGTACCGAATAGATACAAAATGATGACGGGTTTCATATTCGAATGTTCACTTTTCTTTTGGTTTGCGATGGATGCAGTAACCAAAACAAAAACTAAGAGTGGAGCAACGGCTTTAAGTGAACCAATAAATAGGCTTCCAAGGAGGCCGACATTTTTTGCACTGCTTGGAGAAACTTGTGCCAAAACCACACCAAGGGCAATACCGATGAGGATTTGAATGACTAAGTTTCCGCGAGCAAAACGTGCAATTATACTGTTGTTTTGCATAAACTTTCCTGAGATAAATAGCGTTTTATAGTTGTGTGTTCGTGGTGCAACTAGGCTTGTCACGCCTATTATTGCAGCGGCTACCATAGCAAATTCATTTGCGGTTTTGTAACCTTTTGTCAACTTAAGAGATCCGGCACCATGGTGGTTACGCATAGTGTGATCACACAAGTGGATAAATAAATTTCAGGAAAGGAAGGAGGGAATAAAGGGAAATTAAAGCGGTAGGTGCCTACCGCTTATGTGAAATGTATCGTATTACGCTAGGGTAAGCTTACATTTTGTGTGACATTTTCATGCCAGACATGACTTTTTTGATTGGCGCTGTGAAAGTTTGTTTGTCGCCATTGGCAAAAGTTAGCGTCACTTTGATGTCGCTGCCTGGTTGCATGTCTTTTTTCAAGTCAAATAGCATGATGTGGAAGCTGCCTGGTTTTAGCGTCAACGTACCGTTCGCAGGAATGGTTAGTTTCTGAATGTGGCGCATTTCCATCAGGTCACCGCTTTTGATCACTTCGTGCAGTTCTGCTTTACCCGCTGCTGGAGTCGAAGCACCAACAATCACGCGATCAGTATTACCTGAGTTAACGATTTCAGTGAAGACAGCACTAGTCGGTGCATTTGGCGGTGTTGCACGCGCATATGGGTTCACTTCAGTGATGTTGGCTGTGCTAGCAAAACAAGCAAGTGGAGATAGCAG
This sequence comes from Vibrio profundum, assembly GCF_050337555.1. NCBI lineage: Bacteria > Pseudomonadati > Pseudomonadota > Gammaproteobacteria > Vibrionales > Vibrionaceae > Vibrio > Vibrio profundum. The sequence goes on along the minus strand of NZ_JAKJTA010000011.1, from coordinate 109,459 downwards.
CAAGCTAGCGGCAATAAGTGCTTTCAACTTCATATTATTTTCCTTTTTGGGACTGAACAACAGAATTTATCGCAGCGATTAATGGTGCAGGCGATTGAATATGTGGGACTTTAGTGATCAAAGTTCCATCTGGCTTAAGCAGGTAGAAATATGAACTATGATCGATAGTGTATTTTAGCTCTGAGTCGCGTAATGGTGTTTTGTGGAAGATAACACCATATTTGTGAGCGAATGCGGTCGTGAGGTTTAGTGGTGCCGACATGCCTTCGATAAGAGGGCTAAAGTAGTGGCCGTATTTTGAAACGATAGCGGGTGTATCACGCTCTGGATCAAGAGAGATAAAAATTGGCCAAACTTGTGAGCGAGTTTCTGGGCTCAATTGGTTTAGTGCACCGGCCAGCATCGCTAGAGACGTTGGGCAAACGTCAGGGCAGTGAGTGAAGCCGAAATACACGATGCGAATACGCTTGTCTGCTGGGTTGAAGATTTGAACTGGTTTATTACCTTGGCTGAAAAAGGTAGGGTCGGTCAAGTTTAAAGCCGCCACTTTTTTCACAGGTGCAGCGTCGTTTGACTGATGTGAATCAAAGTAAAGTTTGCTACCAATACCTAATATAAACGCTAAGGCTAGTATAAGAGCCCATTTCTTGGTCATTTTCTCATCCTAATTGCTGGGTAAACTGTCTGATTTCCATCTGTGAGTTGTCCAACCCAAGTCATCTCATTTTGGGTGCAAGCAGGCAGGGTAATCGTCCCCTTGAAAACGCCATTTCGCACTTTGTCTAATTTGAATCTTGGTGAGCCCATGTTCATTTCCACTCCCTTTAAACGCAGTTCTAGGCTAGGCGCTTGGCTGTTTGGCCAGTCGACGGTGATAGATAGCGGTGTCAGGGGGCGAGCATAGTCGTTACCTATGCGTATAGAAACGCCTGATAGGGAACATGGCTCTGTGGAAAGCAAGCATCGGTTTTGCTGCGCTGGGGGCGGTGTTGATTTGGCGCCCCAATCGTTATATAGCATGGGCGCTATATAACCTGCCAGCACGGCAATGCAAACCATGGATACTTTTAATGCTGCTTTCATGTTGGACGATCTCTCAGATCATACAAAAGCGGCGATGGTAGCATGAGCAGAGAAAATTTGAGAAGTTGATAATTGTCATGATTTCAATAATCTGACTTATTGCTGATTTTTATATCATTCTAGGTAAAGATTGCAACAAAATGCCAGCAATATCATTACATAATCATCGATAGTTGCTGGCTTTCTAATCTTAATCGGGGCGCTTTTCTGCCCACTTTTCTAGTCCAAGCACTAGCAATATTGCACACAGCATCATAGTGATGGCGAAGCCAAGTAGGGCTGGTTGGTGTACTACCGCTTCAAAGTTAAATGGCGATAAGTTGTGTTGAACGAGAGGAACTTGCTCGCCGTGAGAATTTATCCGCCAACTAATGGTTTCCTTCCATGGCCAGATTTTTGGCAGGGTGCCCATCATCAAGCCGATCAGGAAAGTCATGGTTAAGTCGCGAAAGCGTTTCAGCAGCCAAGACAGCAGATGCGAAAAGCTCAGCAGACCAAGCACACAGCCTGAAGCAAACAAAACCAGAATTTCTAGATTGAAGCCTTTTACGGCTTCGAGAACCGGGGTATACATTCCCAACAGCAATAAAATAAAGCTGCCGGAGATCCCCGGAAGAATCATGGCGCAGATGGCAATGGCACCCGAAAGCACTATGTTAATTGGGCTTGGCTCGATATGAGAAGGGGAGACGACAGTAATCGCATAGGCGATACCAATACCTAAAATAAGCGCAATAAAGCGTGATAGGCTTTTTCGCTCTATTTGGCGAAACATGTGATACACAGACACCAATATTAAGCCAAAGAAAAATGACCATAGTGGGATTGGGTGAGTAACCAAAAGCCAAGAGATTAATTTTGCGAGAGTGGCAATACTAATTAAAATGCCGCTGAATAGGGCGATAAGAAATTTGGCATTGATGTGGTCGAAAGCCGCTTTTACCCCTTGCTGTTTAATAATCTTGAACAGCGTGAAGTTAATACGGCGAATACTTTCTAACAAGAGATCGTAAATGCCGGTAATAAATGCAATTGTGCCGCCAGATACTCCCGGCACAACATCGGCAGCGCCCATCGCTAGCCCTTTAAAAAATGTGTTTAAGTAATTCATTAATGGTAACTTCTTAGTTTGTCTGTTTCCAGTATACAAAACTCACCGTGGAAAAAATATCAATGTTGCCGCAGAGGGAGGGATGAACTGTAACTAAGGGTTGCAAAAACTAAGGGTTGCAAATAGAAGAGAAAAAACGGCTGTAATTGAATACAACCGTCTGTGGATTTTCGCTTTTGGGGTGGGCTGTAGATAGATATGCTAGGCCAATTAGAAAGTCACGCGTGCCATATACAAGATATCGACGTACTGCCCATTTCTAAAAGAGGCGCCTTTCGCTGTGCCTTCGACTTCAAAGCCAAATTTTTGGTAGCACTGGATTGCGCGTTCATTGTCTGCATTTACATCTATCTCGATGCGCTTCACTTGCAGCCAGTTGTCGGCGAGGTCAATCACGGTTTCTATCAGCTTAGAGCCTATGCCTAGGCCATGGTAGTTATCGTGAACCGCAATACCAAACGTGGCGCAGTGCAGTTTTCTTGGCCGCTGATTATGCTCGAAGCCTAATTGCCCTACGACTTTTCCCTCTACTTCCGCCACGTAGGAATAAACACCAGCAGGGACGTCGCCTAGCCTAGATTCCCAAAGTGTTCTAGATGGATTGGGTAGCTGTAATGTTTGCGCTTGCGCTTGTGGCTGGCTAAACATTTCAAGGATATCGTCAATATCAGAAGATTGGGACGGACGAATAACAATTTGCATACGATTCCTTTGTCTGCGGGGTGAGTTATTCATACTATCATTAGTATTTGATATTCATAGGTTTATTTGTGCATGTGAACGTATTTATGTTTATGTTTGGATTTTAGTCAATTTCTATCGTTATCATGACAGAAGCATGATCGCTGCTGTGCAAATCGGTGTTGTTGTTGGGCGTGACCAAATGTTCATCATTGACTTGATAATGGGTGAGGGTTGCTAAGTGGTTGGCCGAATGGTGACAGAATTCATCGGATAGCAAAATGTAATCTAATGTCTGCTTGTTGGAGCCGTAATAGTGGGTGGCGGGGCGCGGCATGATTGGTGAATTGTCTAGAGTCCACGCATCATGAAAAGTATAGTCGGCGATAGATGACCCCTCGTCATTACGAGCCGCCTGATTTGGCGTCAATTGAGTGAAGCAATCAAATTCTTCGCTGCTCAGTTGATTGTTGAAGTCTCCCATTAACATAAAAGGTCGGCAGGTTTTTATCTTTTGTTTAATGATATAGCGGTGCAGTAAATGGGCTTCACTGCCGCGTTGCATGAGAGAGAACCATCCCCCCATGAGCTCACGAGAATATTGTTCAATGCCGGTTGTTGGTTGATCGCCTTTTAGTTCCAGCCGCTTTGATTTGAAATGCACCACGTAACAATCAATAGGACCAATATTCGGGATATCGACAGTGGCGCGCAGCGGTATTCGACTAAACTTAAATGATTCATAAGGAGAGTTCGGGATGGTCATTGCTGCGCTATCAGATTCAATAATGGCAAAGCGCGACGCAAGAGCGACAACTGGCTGGCTGTATAAATAGTCATGCTCGATTGTCGGAGTATCAAGGGTAACGAAATAAGGATAACCTAATTCCAATAGCTGCTGTTTAAGGCAATCAATGCTGAAAACCTCTTGAAACGCGACCACATCAGAGTCTAACGACTGAAGGTGGTTCGAGAGCCATTGCTGTTTTAGCTGCCATTGTGATTGAGTGTAGATATTATCCGAGTCGTAAAACGCGTTAGGGGGAGCGAGGTAGTTGAATAAGTTTAAGGTCGCCACCTTGAGTGGGCGTGTTTGGTTATTGGCGCGTTCTTGAGCCACATTTTACTCCTTATGCGAACATCGCAAGCCGATTGTTTTTACTGTGGCACATTTTTGTTTCGCTTTCACATTTAAAATAAACATAATTACGCTTAAAAACCTTCAGCCATTCGGGTATACCCTTTGCCTTCGTTTTTGCTTTTGTTACAACACGGGACAGCGTGGGCTAAGAATCTAATGTTTACCCAGATCAGAATAAGGATATTCAATGACATTGGCTCCTCGTAAATGGCACACCCCACAATATTTTCTGCTAATTATTTCAATCGTAGTGCCGATTTCATTCTCTAGCTGGATGGTGCTGCTGAACAACTTCGTGATTGAACGGGCAAACTTTGATGGCTCAGATATTGGCTTATTACAAAGCGTGCGCGAGATCCCAGGCTTTTTGGCGTTCACGGCCGTTTTCGTATTGCTATTTATCCGCGAGCAGCGCTTTATCATTCTGTCTTTGTTGATGTTAACGGTAGGCACTGCTATTACTGGCTTATTTCCGTCTCTGGCGGGGTTATTGCTGACCACGTTACTCATGTCCACAGGCTTCCATTATTTTGAAACGTTAAAACAGTCATTGTCACTGCAATGGCTAAGCAAAGAAGAAGCGCCCGAAATGTTGGGAAAAATGATTTCGGTAGCCGCTCTGGCGTCGTTACTTACCTATGGCGCGCTTTGGCTGATGCTGCACTATTTACAGCTCGATTATGTTTGGGTGTATTTGATTACTGGTGGAGTTGGGCTGGTATTGGTGATCTGGTTATGGCTTGCCTTTCCAGAGTTTAAGGCGGAGACACCGCAAACCAAGAAGCTCATTCTCAGAAAGCGCTATTGGCTCTACTACGCATTAACTTTTATGAGTGGTGCCCGCCGGCAGATTTTTGTGGTCTTCGCGGGGTTTCTGATGGTAGAAAAATTTGGCTATTCCGCGGCTGATATTACGTTATTATTTTTGATTAACTATCTGTTTAATTTCTTGTTTGCTAAGCATATCGGCAAGCTTATCGGTATTGTTGGCGAACGTCGCTCGCTCATGTTTGAGTATCTCGGGCTAGTGTGTGTGTTTGTCGGCTATGCACTGGTGCAATCTGCTCACTGGGCCGCAGCCTTGTATGTCATTGACCATCTATTTTTTGCTCTGGCGCTGGCGATTAAAACCTATTTTCAAAAAATTGCCGATCCCGCTGATATGGCTTCAACCGCTGGTGTTTCCTTCACCATCAATCATATTGCCTCGGTCGTGATTCCTGTCTCCTTCGGTTTTATCTGGCTGGTGGCACCAAGCGCAGTATTTTTTATTGGCGCAGCCATGGCGGTGATTTCATTGCTCCTATCGTTCAACATCCCCGTTAGCCCAGAAGAAGGAAATGAAGTGAAGTGGTTGAGATGGAGCTGAGATTTCGTCTGTAGGACTGTTGCTGCAAGCAAAAAGTCATGTCCGGCTAATTCAACCACAACATGATGGCATGGGCTGGGAAACATAATAAGTAAAAATCACTTTTCTAGTGAATTTAAGCAGGCTTGATACGCATTATCGTAATCGTCAAAAAGCACAACAATCCCTTGATGTTTCAGCCCCATCTCTAATGCAAACTTATGTATTTTCTTAGAGAAAACAATTGCGAATAAAATACAATTATTATCTGAAAGCCAATCTATGACCTCATTAGTTGCTTCCCAAGAATCTAATGCAGCCATCTCCCAATCTCTGGCGTCATTTAAGACCACCCATGGTATATCATAGCGGTTCTCAGAAAGCTGGACTAGCTCTTTGGTTCCTACTAACCATTGCTGACTTGCCTCTTTGTTCGTCGTGCCACTGACTTTGGTAAGCAATATTCTGTTTTTAAAATCCAGAGTCCATTGGCCATGAGCATTCAATGGTTTCATTACTTCCGTTCCTTTCTAAAGGCAATACAAAAAGTATAGGGCCAAAATGGTGTATTTGCCCTTCACTTGTTTACCACAATAAGCGGGTAAGCGATATGAGTAAACACGGAATTCATCGCACAGAAAAGTGATCGTGAATGGAGTTGAATTTAGGAGTAAGCATTAGACTATTGAAGGTTTTTATTTCGTTTCCCGAACGCGAGGGCAAGAATGCGTTTAAACTTTCGTTCTCACGCATATTTGTTTCAGCTGGAGTCATGATCAGATTGGCGATTGGGGGGCGATGCAAAGCTGAGAGACGCTACACAGAATTATTTACAGGGTCAAGAGCGGTCACTAAGCTAAAAGCTAAGGCTTCATCAATAACCCGCCGTTTGTTTGGAGCACTTCTCCTGTGATATTGCTTTGCTCGGCAAGAAACAGAATGGCGCTGGCGATTTGCTCTGGGGTAGCAATCGAGCGCGTTGGGATCTGCGCTTTTAATTGATCAGCGTTCGCGAGCGATTTGATCATATCGGTATCCACGAACCCTGCGGCGACACAATTTATTGTGACGCCCTTTTCGGCGTATTCTAGAGCGGCGACGCGGCTAAATGCTTCTAAACCCGCTTTCGATGCCGCGTAGCTAGCAAAGCCTTTTTGTGGCAGTGAGCTTAGAATGCTGGACACGTTAACAATCCGACCAAACTTATTCTTTGCCATGTTCTTAACGAACTTTTGGGTCATGAAGAGTGCAGATTTGAGATTGACATCGAGAGTGTGGTCAAAGTCTTTTTCGGTGGTTCGGGCAAGCAAAGCTAAGTCGGCCACACCCGCATTGTTCACAAGTATATCGGGTAACTTGCCATTTGCTTTTAGCTCTGCATGTAGAGTACTGATGTTATCTAAATCGGTGATTTCTAATCTATGTGCTTCAAATTCTAGTGAGCGAAGCATTTCTAAATCCGCCTGTTTTCTGGCGGTCGCGATGACATGATAACCACTGCTTTTAAACTTATGCGCCGTTGCTAAGCCAATTCCTCGGCTGGTGCCTGTGATCAGTACTGTTCTCATTCAGGATTTTCCTTTTGGACTTATTGATAGGACTAGGTGCGAAAGTTTACATTAAACGGCTGATCTTTATCGCCAAAACATTGGAGCGGTTTTATTGAGCGTAAAAGGGGGCTGCTATTCTCTCCAACCAATACTTAGTACGGAATAGGCCGAAGCAAGGATACAACAATTGACATTAATTGCAGATAAAATTGTGACTACTATCACGTAATTATAACTCGGAGTTATATGTCGCCAGATGAACGAGTTATCTAACCTCGCTCAGTATAAGCCTACCAATGAAAAAGTTGCCGCCAAATTACCATGACAATACAGCTAGTTGAAATATCGCTATTATTCTAAAACTGAATATTAAATTGGTTTTATATTCCACGCTATGTGTCATTCTGGGCGTTATACCATAATCTCATTTACCAATCCTTAGATGTTCTTCCATATTTTAAAGTGAAGTTTGTGTCAATTTTATGAAAAGTTAAGGTCATGTAAATGGATGTGGGCAGTGCTATATGTGGGATTTCGCTGGGTTTATCAGACGCAAAATAGGTAGAGGTGTGCGTTCTAGTGGCAAGGGCATTGGAAGGCGTTTTTATGAGTGCTTTTCGAATACTCATCAAGCTTCCAGAACACCTCCTGAGAATACTACTCATTTGATCTCAAGTAAAAAACAGAGTGGGAGCGCGATTGTGGAATTTGCCATCGTCGCGAGCGTCTTTTTTTCCACCATTATTACATCGATAGATCTGGCGTATTTTGGTTATGTAAAGCTGACAATGCAAAATGCCGTGCGGGAAGGGGCAAGGTATGCAATCACGGGGCGCTCTGATTTAGATCCTGATAGTGAGGGGAGTAGAGAGGCGGCCATTTTAGAAAAAATTTCCAGTTCTTCGCATGGCTTTCTTGAGCGAGTGATGGACGTAGAAAACATCCGTGTTGAAGATGTGTATGGCAATAGTGTCGCGGGCTTTGGGGGTTCGGGAGACATGATAGCGATTCACTTAGATTGCGAATGGCCGACGGCGAGTTTGTTGGTTTATCCATTTTTGCAAGATGGCAAATATGAGTTCACGGTCAGTGCCGCGATGCGGAATGAGTCGTTTTGAGGAAACAAGCTATGTTGATGCGATCTGGGTTGATGCGATCTGGCTATCGAGTCTCTCATAAGGGCTTTGCTGCCGTGGAAATGACCTTAGTAATGCCAGTGTTGTTTCTGTTTATTGTCGGTATTTGGGAACTTACCTCCATGATTCAGGCCAATACCATCATTACAAACATTAGCCGGGAAGGGGCAAATATTGTTTCGCGTGCCAGTGCTCAGACTCCTCAGGACGTAATGGCTATCGTCGCTTTGACATCCAGCCCATTGGATCTAGAAGAAGACGGGATTATTTACATCAGCCAAGTCGTTGGACAAGAGTCGGATCCACCTTATATCAATAATCAATATCGCTGGACAGAACATGGTATTGATGTGGAAAGTGATGTTTGGGCTGGGTGCGGAAGTTGGGACAGTGAAGGAACATGTCAGTTGCCCGATGATAAGCCGACTACGAATAGCTTACCTATGACGCTGAGTGATGGGGAAAGTGTCTATGTGGTGGAAGTGATTTATCGCTACTCACCTGTATATGATTGGGTGTACGACAGCGATTTTGTCATGTCTGACACTACATACTTATGAATGAGGCCGCAATATGATACGGACATTGCGTAAACATAAAGGGATAGTGGCGATAGCAACGGTGGTTGCTTTGCCATTTATTGCACTGGTCTCAGGTATGTCCATCGATGCCGGTAGGGCATATTTAGTGCAGGCTAAGTTGTTTGCTGCGGTTGACGCAGCAAGCATTTCAGCGGCGCGAGCGGTCGCTGATGGGGAATCGGATGCCGTGGCGGCGGCCAATAAGTTCTTTGCTGCGAACTTTCCTGAGGGGTTTCATAAAAGCACTGCGACTCTTGAAAATGTGAATTTTTCGTATGACTCTGATGGCAATATCAGTATTAGTATTAGCGCGTCTGCGGATATGCCGACTACGTTTTTGAATATTACAGGGTTTAACGCATTCGCGATTGGTGCCCAAGCTGAAGTCATACGCCGACCCGTGGATTTGGTTTTGGTAGTCGATAATACGACCTCTTTACGAATTGGCTCCATAGGTGATGTGACGCAAGATGTGATCGTGCGCTCCAAATCTTTTGTTAGTAATTTTCATGAGACGTTTGACCGTGTTTCGTTAGTTAAATTTGCCTTTGGTGCAGAGGTACCTGTCGGGTTCACTGACCCTAGAGGACACGATCGGACGGCGATCAATTCAGAAATTGATGCGTTTACGTTTGGCAGTATTTTTAATCCACAATATACCAATGCTTCTGAAGGATTTTATCTGGCGTTGGAAGAGCTGAGAAATGTGTCCGATCCGGCTAACCTCAAAGTGATCGTTTTCTTCACTGATGGCGCACCCAATACGTTTTCATCCTCATTTGAATTTATAGACAGCAACACTTACGCTGGTTCGATACGCTCAAGCGATGGGGGTAGTGGCACACCACGCGGTCTGTGGGAATTTGATAGTGTCGCGACGCAATTGTCAGGAAGTGGCTACGCTGGCAGCAATATCGACGACAATTTGGAAGAATTACCCGAATATTTTAACTCCCATGATATCAGTGCTACTGAGTTTAACGTCTTAAACCCATTCCACCCAACTCGGCCAGTTGCTCAATATAATCGCTTTATCCATTCTGCGAATGATCTGTATACTCGGGTCAATCGCGTATCTCGAAATTTGGTGGAAGATATGGCGGAAGCGGCACGAAACGAAGGCATTTTCGTGTTTACGCTCGGTTTAGGCTCCTCCCTTACCTCCCCTGCCGGACCAGACAGCGAATTAGGTCAAGATTTACTTTTGAGAATGGCCAATGATCCAGACATGCTAAATGATGTTGACTTATCGGGAGATTTTCAACCAGATCAGATGCGAGGCGTCTATTGCCATGCCGTCGACGAAGATGCGTTGGAACCATGCTTTGATGAAATGTTAGATGTGATTATTCGATTGACCTTGTAGCTGTGCTGTCAGGTTTAGTCACCATCAAAGATTAAATAAACTGCCCGCTAGCTCAGCAATTCTTCCAACGTCATGGCGTGCTGACATAATCCCAGTTTTTGTGCGGCCGTTTGGCCGTTTTTATCTTGATAGCAGAGGTTGTGCCAAGCTTGGAAAATATCTAGCAGTGGCAGCAGGCCACCGGGGCGTAGTCTTCTTCTTGGCTCGTTGATAAAGGCTTGAAAGAGGGACTGGAATCGCTGTTGGTAGAAAAGTATGGCTGTAATCGATGCGTTTTGCAGCCATTTGTCTAGATTTGGATTGTCACCAGCCAAATAACATACGCCTTTTTCTGCTTGCTCTTGGTTTGCCATTCCCCATCGATCGCGCCACCATCCCATATGAACCACGTCAATCTTTTCTATCGCCCGATCTTTATCCCAAAGTGGATCTTCACAAACATACATTAGGTCGACACGCCCTTGTAGGATGCGATTTTTGCAAATGCTGAGTGCAGCAGAGCGAAGCAAAGGATCCTGCGGCATAAAAAGAGAAAGGCGCTTGTTTTCATCACAAGTTTCGAGGACGTTCAGGTAATGCGCGTATGAAGTATATTGCGGGCGGATCAAAACGCCAATCGAAGGGTAATGAAAGCGTGTTAAATCGCCAAGCGGGCTCTCGACATTGTTGCGGGCGAGGATCGCTTGATACTGAAGTTCAACCCGTTCAAGCAAGCTGTCGGCGGTTTTATTCGACTCGGGCAGGGCGTTGACTTGATAGTCTCGCGCTAGAACCGACGCGTTGTCTTGGTAAGGGTCATGGTCTGCATTACCAGTCGCTAAATCGTTAGCAGAGTAATTGATATGCTGACGATAAATGTAACCGCTGTTGGCTTCCCCCGTGACCAGCCAAAACACACCGTTATCGCTGTTTGGTTGCAGTTTGGAGTAATTGGATGCCATGACATAATGCTTTGTTTTCTGCAGCCATCGGGCATCGAAATTGGCTAATCTCCGCCGGCACCGACTGGCGATATGTTGAAGGTGATCGTAGAAAGTCTTCGGTTTTATATCGACTTTTCGGCATATTTCCCGCACCGAATAGCCGGTAAAAAGCATGGCTAGGATTTGTTGTTGTAAGTGGTTTTTCGGGTTTTCTCCCGACCATTTGTCAACAAAGGTGGCTTGGCACTGCTTGCAACGGTAACGCTGTCTATCACCACTGAAGCCAAAGGCGTGGTAAAGGTGTTTGTGGGTATAAACAGGCAGGTTGTGATTGGTACACGATTGATTGCGGCATGAGGGCACGCCATCGTGATGCAGCTCTTTCAAACGCAAAGATTCGAGCAGGACTTGGTGGTTATTGAGTAGTGGTGGAAACGCGCCGCACTTTCGACACACCATCGTTGGACGTGTCGGGTCTTGATGTTGGAAAATATAGTCATGGGGATTGCTTGAGCCAAAATTTTCGCAGGCAAGCGTTTTACAGAAATTGAGTTGCAGCCCTTCAGCAGGTATGGGTAGTCGATTATCGCTCACCTTATTCCCCTTTGAAGGAAGCTCTGCCCAACGTATTAGGCAGAGCCTTCAGATTACACGTTGATCGCAGTTTCTAGCGCAACATTCATCATTTCGTTGAACGACTTTTGGCGTTCTTCTGAGCTTAGTTTCTCACCACGTAGGATGTGATCAGAAACAGTCAGGATGGTTAGTGCTTTCGCGCCTAGATCAGCCGCAACACCGTAGATACCTGCTGCTTCCATGTCGACACCTAGCATGCCTAGTTTCTTCATTTTCTCAAAAATTTCTGGCTCTGGGCTGTAGAATAGGTCAGCTGAGAATACGTTACCTACTTTTACAGAAACTTCTTGTGCACGCGCTTGAGCAACAGCTGTTTCTAGTAATTCAAAGTCGGCGATCGCTGCGAAGTCGTGGCTGTTGAAGCGGATACGGTTAACTTTTGAATCAGTAGATGCGCCCATAGCGATCACTACGTCCATTAGGTTAACGTCGTCACGTACAGCGCCACAGCTGCCCACACGAATGATATTTTTTACGCCATATTCAGCGATTAGCTCGTGAACATAGATACATGCAGAAGGGATACCCATACCGTGACCCATAACAGACACTTTCTTACCTTTGTAAGTGCCGGTATAGCCGAACATGTTACGTACGTCACACACTTGTTGCACGTCTTCTAGGAAGTTTTCTGCGATGTATTTTGCACGCAGTGGATCGCCAGGCATTAGGACAGTTTCAGCGAAATCGCCCATTTGAGCATTAATGTGAGGGGTAGTCATAAGAGGTAACTCCAATTATAAATATTTGACAGTGGCGCATGTGAGAGCACCGTCGTTGGCTTTGGACCTTGAATTTTTGGCAATCTTATCGATATTTTTCATATCTACGTGAGATCGTCATCACATTTTATGCTGATGTGAAAGGAATTCAAGCAACCTATTACTAATTCTGTTGAAAAATTTCGGTGTAGCGTCGCCGCTTGAAGTTCGAGTGCCTGTTTGTTGGTCGCCTACAGGTCGTGACGCGGCTCAAGGTGCCTAGGTTCTTACCTATGTACCTACGCGGATCTACACCGTGAACTATACTGGTTTTGAACTTGTATTTTCCGGATCAAATCGAGGAACCGCCGTGGATTTAAAGAGGTGGCATAGATCGAGGTGGCTTATTATTGTCGGTAGCATGATTTCCATCCCTCTTGCTGCTTCCCCAGATCTGAAAGACTCAACAGATCAATCTTTGACTGTCGCGACTATTAACCTTCCGCCGCTTTTAGGGCAAGACAAAGGCCTACTGGTCGATATTGTCCGGCAAGCATTCGCTTCCCAAGGGGTTAAAACTACTTTTATTATCTATCCCTTATCGCGAATTTCATGGAGCATATCAAAAGAGAAGCACTGCAGTACGGTAGGGTCGCTGCACTGGTTTAACGAAAATAAACGTAAGGGTCTTACAGCAGAAGCACTCTATAATGTCACCTCGCATTTTTTTTACTTGAAGTCTAAATACCCTTTAGGTCTTGAACCACTGAGCTCGCCTAAATTTAAAGAGTATCGAATTGGAACAATGCGAGGTGGAGCGATTGAAAGAGCCCTTAAGGTAAAAGGGATTGCCTCGAATCTTGAACTCGTAAAATCCATGCAGCAAAACGTCAAAAAGGTCGTGCTTGGCCGGTTAGATATGTTTGTGAGCCCATTACTCCCAGGGTTAGCGGCTATTGAACATTCTTATCCAAACAGGGCGTCTGAATTTACTTATTCGAAACAACGTTTATTTCGGCTACCAACTCAAATGATCTTCAGTGAGCAGTGCAAAGACAGGATAACCCAATTCAGGCGAGGGCTTCACCATCTGCAAAGTACTGGGCAATACAAACAAATCATTCAATCTTATTTCTTTGGACAACCTGTCCCTGAATACGTCTACACACAACCGGTTGATTTGGGAAACTAAGGCTCACGTATAAGCGCCACTTCAGCTCCAATCTTCGAGGAAAATGTAGACGAATGGAGAGTATTGTTAGATGAACTATAGTGTATCTATATGTTTAGGGTAAGTGAGACGCATGATGATTAGAATTGTATGTGGTTTGGGGCTCATTATGAGTTCCTTTTCGGTGATGGCTACCGAAGTTATCACCAATATTATTCCTGGGTTGCATGATAAAAAAGGGACGGGTGAGTATGACCTCATCATTAAGCAGGTCGCATCGGTACAATTGGTGCCATTGCCCACTATTCGTGCAGAGCAGTCTTTTCAACGTAGTAGTGATAAGTGCTTTTCTCCCGCCAACAAGAACCCGGACTTTTACCCTAACTATATAAATAGTGACATCATTGAAAGTAAGCCTATGGGAATCGCAAAAGTGTATATTTTCACTGCACTCGGTAAACCTGTCATTTCAAGTTTGTCAGAGCTCAAAGGAAAAAAAGTAGGTGCTAGGCTGGGATTCTCCTATGGGAATAAGGTGGATACATCTGGTGTCAAACTGACGTTAGTTAATTCTCTTGATAAAAACATAAAGAAATTACAGAGCGGTCGGATCGACGCGATGATTGACTTTGTACCCGATGTTTATCTTGCCTTGGAGTCTTTAGGTTTACCCGAACTACCGCATGATAAAAGTAACCCTGTAGCGGTGCATAACGATAGTGTCATTTGTAAGAAGGCGGCTCAAACCGAACAGTTTATTGCGGAACTCAATCAGAAAATTAAATGACAGAGGTATTAGTCGAGGTGTAGTCAAATGACGCCAAAAGAGAAAGACATTTGGCAATACTCTTTCGACTCCACGTACGTACGAGTCAGCGCATTTTTACCCAGCGTATTGATTGGATAGAGCCATATAATCGAAGAAGCCTAAAGGGGGAATTGAACGAATTGTACACCAAGATCTAGTGTAGAGACTCAAGGGATTCTCACCATAAAAATATTCAATGTGGGTGAAGTGGTCGCCGCGACCATTCAGGTAATATAGTAATATTTATCCACGTTTTTTGCCTATTCCTGCAATGTTTCTTGCACCAATAGGATGCCCCTTTTTGGCCGCGGCCATGTCAATCTTATTGATTTTTCATATTTTAAGTATCGTATCATTCATATTACCCATCAATTAAATGAGCCGTTCAAAAAAACTTCACAAACAACGATATTCGAACGTTTGGCTAACTAATTTCATGTATTTCAATAGGTTATTTATTTTCAAAAATTGACAGAACTATCAGGCTTGCTGCTTTTTTAAGTTTCGAATTTGAATAGTTGCATGGAACTTCGTACCATTTATAGCGTTTTTTAACCTGCGTGTTTATATGTTGTTACGAGAGAAATTGTGTCAAAGCCAAACTAGCTTCAGCACTCTCTTGTTGGCGTTTGTTATCTATGCCACCGGCTTTTTGGATTGACTACTAGCCGTATTATTTGGCTAGATTAGTGACTGAATTAGCCGTCACTACAGCATAAACCTAGCCATACAAGACAGGAGTTGTATATGGCCCCCCAACAGACTGAAGCTGCCGCCTCAGTAGAACCATCCATGCAAAGCTTAGAAGCGACTGACGCTGAAGAGCAATGTGAGCCCAGCTCGAAGTCAGACGACCAGAATCCAGCCACCCCAGCGGTTGAAGTTAAGGCACTGTATAAAGTGTTCGGTAGTTCAGCTAAGCAAGCTTTATCACTTGCCGACCAAGGGATGTCTAAACAGGATATCTTGCAAAAAACAGGTGCAGTTCTCGGTATTCACGGCGCTGACTTCGCAATCAAAAAACGTGAAATCTTTGTAGTAATGGGTTTATCCGGTAGCGGTAAATCAACCCTCATTCGCTGCCTGAACCGTCTGATTGAGCCGAGTCGAGGCGAAGTATTGATCGACGGGCAGAACATCCTAGCGATGACTAACAAGCAATTGAACGAAGTTCGCCGAAACAAAATCTCTATGGTGTTCCAGAACTTTGGCTTGTTTCCTCATCGAAACGTATTGAACAATGTCGAATATGGACTAGAAGTATCTGGCGTTGACAAAGAGACTCGAAAAGCTAAAGCGAAAACGGCGCTAGGCTTAGTGGGATTGACCGATTATGAAGCGAGCTATCCCGGTGAGCTTAGTGGCGGAATGCAGCAAAGGGTTGGGCTTGCTCGTGCCTTAGCCAATGATCCTGAAATTTTGCTTATGGATGAAGCTTTCAGTGCGCTAGATCCTTTGATCCGTACTGAAATGCAAGATGAGCTGCTTGAGCTGCAAGCCAAGATGCATAAAACCATCGTGTTTATTACACACGATCTGGACGAAGCGCTAAAAATCGGCGACCGAATTGCCATTATGAAAAATGGCCGAGTTGTCCAAGTTGGTACGCCTGAGGAGATTTTAACTCAGCCAGCAGACGACTATGTCGCTAGCTTCGTACAGCAAGTGGATCGCTCTAAAGTGATCACGGCAGCCTCAATCATGAAGAAAGCGCCAAGCATGACCTTGCCTCAAAGCGGCAGCCGTGTGGCAGTAAGAATGATGGAGAAGCACAAAACCACTCATTTGTTTGCAGTAGATAGTAACCGACATCTACAAGGCTTGCTGACTCTGGAAGATTGTTTGTCACTCGATAAAGCGCAGATCTCTTCAGTAAACTCCAAATTAAGACGTGACATTATGGTGGCGTCTAGCGATACCGCTATCTCTGACCTTCTTGGTTCAGCGCTTGAATCTGAGCACCCACTCGCGGTGACCGACGAAGAAGGGCGTTTCTTGGGGCAAATCGACCAAGCGACTGTCTTGGCTGAAGTGGTGGAAAGCGATAACGGGGAAGGGCCTACTACTCTTGCTCAATACCGTAAGACACTAACGACTAACGAACCAAGCAAGGCTTAATTATGATGAGAATTGATATCGGTGATGGCTTTGCTGCCGCGATTAACTGGATGACTACCCATATGAGCGGCTTTTTTGACGCGATGAGTACGGTCATTCTTGCTTTGGTTAACGGGTTGAGCTTTATCTTTGAGGCGCCTAATGCCTTTGTCATGATAGCTATAATGGCCGTCATTGCTTGGTTTAGTTCGGGTAAGAGAATGGCGCTGTTTACTGTATTGGGTATGGCGCTTATTCAGAACTTGGGCTTGTGGACACAAACGATGGAAACTTTGTCGTTAATCATCGCCGCAGTGATCTTCTCGCTTGCGATTGGACTCCCACTTGGGATTTGGTCTGCAAAAAGTGACACTGTTGAGCGCGTGATGCGTCCCCTCATGGATTTCATGCAAACGCTACCTGCTTTTGTTTATCTGATTCCTGCCGTGATGCTCTTTAGTCTTGGACCGGTTCCTGGCGTACTGGCAACTTTGATTTTCTCACTTCCACCAGTCGTGAGATTGACCAACCTTGGTATTCGCCAAGTGCCAAAAGAGATCAAAGAAGCGGCGATTGCTTTTGGCTCATCGCCATGGCAAATCCTGTTTAAAGCAGAGCTTCCACAAGCGATTCCAACCATTATGGCTGGGGTTAACCAGACGATTATGCTAGCACTCTCTATGGTGGTAATTGCAGGCATGATCGGTGCTGGTGGTTTAGGTAATGAAGTACTAAAAGGGATCACCCAGCTCAGACTCAATGTTGGTTTTGAGGGTGGGGTGGCTATCGTGATACTTGCCGTGTATTTGGACCGAGTCACTCAGGCTCTTGGCGGCAAACGCAATAATACTAAAGGATAAAAGTAATGAATATAACGAAGAAGGTACGAGTATGTATCGCTAGTGCGCTAGTGGTCGTGTCGGCATTGGGCTTGACCGCATGTGGCGAGAAAAAGGCACCGGAAAGCAAGACCGCGAAATTGGTCTACGTTAACTGGGCTGAAGGTGTTGCTTATACCCATTTAGCAAAAGTCGTGCTGACAGACAAAATGGGTTACGACGTAAACCTAACTGCCGCCGATGTTGGTCCTGCTTATATCTCAGTTGCTCAAGGCAAATACGATGCCTTGATGGAAAGCTGGCCAGATCTACAGCAATCTTATCTGGATCGCTTTGGTAAAAAGCTTGAAAATCTAGGAAGTGTTTACAATGGAACCGAAGTTGGTCTAGTTGTACCTGACTACGTGACTATCGACAAGATCTCTCAGCTAAAAGCGAATGCCGCTAAATTTAACAACCAAATCGTTGGTATCGATGCGGGTGCAGGCATGATGAGCGATGTTGAGAACAAGATCATCCCACAATACGGTTTGACCGACATGAAGCTACTTGCATCTAGTGGCCCAGCGATGACAGCTGCATTGGGTAAAGCTATTGCGAAGAAAGAGTGGATTGTGGTGACAGGTTGGGTTCCTCATTGGATGTTCAGCCGCTGGCACCTTAAGTTCCTGAAACAAGATCCATCAAAAGTGATTTGGAAGAAAGGTGAGATCGATATCATGGGTCGCATCAATTTGAAAGAAGATAAGCCTGAATTGCAGCAATTCCTGAAAAATATGCACCTGACTGACCAACAGCTTTCTGGTTTGATGCTAGCCATCAAAGATAAGAAAGAAGATCAATCTATCGATCAAGTTGCGCGTCAATGGATGCAGAGTCATGAAAAAGTAGTAGATAGCTGGATCCCTAAAAAAGCTAACGCTGCTTAATTACTTGTCACTTTGACCATAAGGCTGGAATTATAGCGATATAGTTGAGTAATATTGGTCAATGCTTTTAAAAAGCCAGTAGGAATACCCTGCTGGCTTTTTCTATTTCGGTGTGGGGACAAACTATCGTGGAAAACACCACAATGAACCGCTGCGTCTGAGAGAAATGAGTAACGCAACCTGCACTAATTCAGGCCTAATCAGTTTCTTTGACAAGTAGTGCATCGAATCTTGGATTACCGTGCAAGTCTTCTAGGTCGGGCTCAGTAGCAATCAAGTCTTTAACGGATGGGCTGGCTTCGATCGCTCGCTCTAAATCTTCTGTGGCCAGCTCTTCTATGCCTAGACGGGAAAAGGCGCAGGCACGTTGATAGAGCGCGGGCCCATTGGTCGTGTCCAACTCCAACACACGGTTACAGAGACTCAGTGCCCAATTGTACTCCTTGATTTCCATAGCAGCATCGGCCTTGTAGGTAAGCGCTTCCAAATCCCCCGGACGAATGGTAAGAATATCATCGTAGACATCGATTTTTTGCTCAGCCGTTGGCATGCTTTGCGCTCTTAGCCATAAGTTGTGGATCTCGTTGATACGTTCGATTTCTTTGTTATTTTCGCTAATAATTCGTGTCTTACGTTTTAAATCCCTTTCTATTGCGCTGAATTTTTTTTCGTAGTCTTCTGCAATGGTTTCCAAACGCTTGTGCGCCATCTCCTTGGTGTTGTTCTTAAATTCTCGAAGTGATTGCCAGCCAACAAAAGCAATGAGTGATGCCACACCGGCGATGATATAGAAAAAGTAAGTGACGGTGGAGTTGGCATACTGGAGCGATTTATCGGCGACATTAAGTTCCCTGTCGGTCATTTGAATGACTAATTTTCTTTCCAAATCTAGTTGTTCATGGCGTAAAGATTTGAGTTCATCCAAGATGTACCGCTCCATCAATGGGCGGTCGAGGATATCTCTCTCGGAATATTTCTGTAGCTGCTCGGCAACGGCGGGTGGATAAAGCGCAACTAGCCCAAGAAATAGCGTTATAAATACTCGCATACGCACGTCCAAATTAATCTTGTTTTTCTAGAACTTAAACAGTAGCAAATTAATTGGAAATCAAGCGGGCGTGTTGAACGTTTTCGATATGTAGAATTTAACGGGGGAGCAAAGCTGTGACAATGTGCTTTCTAGAGCTTTGTGCATTCTGGAACTTTCAATGAAAAACGCCTAGCGAGGCTAGGCGTGTTATTCATAGTGCTGAAGAGGTAGGCTTCTTAACCAGCTTTAGTAAGCCTTTCAGAACAAAACTGAGTGCTAGAAAACAGGACGCAGTGGTGACGATAGTCGCGCCAGAGGGCAGGTTGGTGTAGAAAGAGACCACTAACCCTAATACGGTGAAGACTAAACACCAGAGCACACTGTGGACCATCATAGACGCCATCGACTTAACGTATTGAGAAGCTAAGTATGCGGGCATAGTCAGCAGGGCGATAACCATGATGATGCCGACAATTTTCACTAGTACCACACTGGTGATGGCAACCAAGACTAACAGCGAAAGGTAGATGTTTTTTATCTTTACCCCTTTGCTTTGTGCGAACTCCGCGTCGAACGCCATTAAGACGAGTGAACGATAGTTGTAGATGGTGTAAGTCACGGCAATAAAAGTAACACCTGCCATCAAATACAGAGATTCCATCGGTACGGTTAGGATGCTACCGAACAAGTAACTGTTCAGATCCACGTTGTAGCCCGGCGTCAGATTCATCAAAATGATTCCCAAAGCCATGCCAAACGACCAAATCAGACCGATAAAAATCTCTAAATGCTCACTTTTTCTTAAGCTCAGCACACCTAGAATTAGAGCGTTGATGCTAGTGAAAATTAGTGTAGTCGGTAAAACGGCACTACCTGTATAAAACGCAAGGCCGACACCGCCGTAAGCGGTGTGCACAACGCCACCTGAGAGAAAGACGAGGCGATTGACCACGACTAATACACCGATGATGCCAGCCGCGATACTCACCAATAGAGCAGCAATCAACGCGTGCTGGATAAAGTTGTATTGCAATAACTCCATCATTGTTCTGCCTCACAATGATCGGTTTCACACTGGGTGATCGTTTTATTGTGAATGTGCAAGTGATGGCAGTTCATGCCGTATAAATGATCTAGCATGTCAGGCGTAAGCTCTACTGAGTCTTGTGTGCGAATCGATTGGTTTAAACCAAACACACGGTTTATATTGTGGCTAAGAATACTGAGATCGTGGCTTACCACAAGCACAGCAATGTCTTTCGGTAGTGCTGCGAGCAGCTGGAAAAAACAGGCCGTCATGTTTGGGTCTACGTTACTGGTTGGTTCATCTAAAATCAGCAGCTTAGGGTGCCCCATTAAGGCTCTTGCCACGAGAACACGCTGGCGTTGTCCGCCAGAGAGCTCGGAGAACATTTGATCTTGAATGTGATCAATTTGCAGTATTTCTAGAATTTCTTTCAGCCAACTTGCTAAGCCTGAAGCGTCTTTTTGCTGCGCTTTGCTCATACCCATCAAAATTACGTCACTCACTCGGATAGGTAATATCGGCTTAACATGATGCTGTTGAGGTACATAACCAACTAAATCGGGTGCTTTGCCCGGACGGCGGCCAAATAGGTTTATTTTTCCTTTGTAGCCTTTGTTTAGCCCCAACAACAGCTTCACTAAGGTGGTCTTACCGCCACCATTTGGACCCAAGAGGGCGCATCGATCGCCCTCTTTTAAAGTAAAGCTGACGTCGGATAAAACTGAGTTTCCTTTGTAGGCGAAACTCAGGTTGTTAACGTCGACAATATTTTCCATTGTATCTCTTATCGTTGACTTACTGCGCGGCTGCTTTAAATGCTTTGGCGATAGTAATAAGGTTCTTCCCCCAGTCTTCAGCTAGAGGGTTAATGGCGACAACTTTACCACCGATTGCTTTTGCAATCACGCCAGCTTGTTCTTTAGAGAATTGTGGCTCAATAAAGATAACTTTGATGTGCTGTGCTTTAGCAAGATCGATCAATTGCTTCAATCGTTTTGCGCTAGCTTGCTTACCTTCGTTCTGGATAGGGAACTGGCGTAGTCCGTAATCCGTTGAAAAGTATCCCCATGCTGGGTGGAAAGTCATGAATTGGTTGTCTTCTGCAGGAATCTTA
Source organism: Vibrio profundum (assembly GCF_050337555.1). NCBI lineage: Bacteria > Pseudomonadati > Pseudomonadota > Gammaproteobacteria > Vibrionales > Vibrionaceae > Vibrio > Vibrio profundum. The sequence continues at coordinate 88,187 of NZ_JAKJTA010000011.1, read as the reverse complement.
GCCGTTATATCAATGACTTCTTGGTCGATAGTGTTAATCTTTTTCGCAAACGCCATGTAGCTTTGACGGTAGTACTGCTGGTGAGCAGGGTCTGCTTTGATTAGGCCATCGCGAATATTCATCGCTTGAATGCGTACCAATGCTGGAGATAGCCAGATATGAGGGTCTTTGATACCAGAAGAAGCAGGCAGGCGGTGACCATCGTCATCATAAGCCATTGGCATTTTTTCGATGCCTTGCTGCGTTTTTAAGATAGTCAGATTTGGGTTAGAGCCTTGGAAGCGGTTGAGCCATGTTGTTTCAAAAGGCACGCCAATAGCGAAATAGACCTTGCTGTGACTCAGTTCGGTGGCTTGTCGTGGTGTTGGTTCGTAATCATCAGGTTCAGCGCCTGGTGGAACCATCACATTCACTTTCACGTACTTTCCGCCAATGGCTTGCACGAAGTATTTTTGTGGTGCAATGCTAACGGTGACTTGCATTGGATCGGTTTGAGCTGCAAGTGTTTGGAACGAAAGCAGGCTAATGAATGCCGCCAGTAGGGCAAAAGGGGAAAACCGAAGTTTCATGAGACTCTCCATAGGTCATTGTATCAATCTTGAACGTGTTTTTATCGTCGCTGATAAAACTGGTGTGAATGTTATAACATAACAATAGTAAAGCAAGAGAAATTTTCCACATACATTATTCTTGGTGCTTGTGTGGAATAGGGAAACAGCGCTAACCTTAATAAAGGCATACTCTGGCGTCATTTGGGTATCATGGATTATTGCTAGCAAGGAGCTAATTAGGATGAAGCAGTGGGTTCGCCAAATGTTAATACTATTTATGATCTCGTGTTTCTCCAGCTCAGTGCTGGCGGCCGCATATCTGCTGCCTTCCCAAGGAAGTCAGATTGTTGGTCGCACTCAATATCACGTAGTCAAAAAAGGCGAAAGCCTTGCCGATATCGCCAAAGAGTATGATGTCGGGTTTCTTTCGTTGATGGCAGCCAATAAGGGCGTCGATCCTTTTTTGCCAAAAGAAGGCTACGTGCTCACGGTACCTACCCGTATTATTCTCCCTGCCGTTCCTCGTGAGGGGATAGTGATAAATTTGGCGGAGCTGAGGCTATATTATTTCAACCCCGTGACGAAGAAAGTACATATTTTCCCTGTGGGGATCGGACGAGTGGGGCGTGATACGCCTGAGATGGAAACCACTATTAGCCAAAAACGTAAGCAGCCTACGTGGAAACCGCCTTTGTCTGTGCGGCAAGAATATAAGAAGAAGGGGATCGATTTGCCAGATATCGTCCCATCTGGCCCCGACAATCCGCTTGGTGACTATGCACTTAGGCTCGCTCATGGTATTGGCGATTATTTGATTCATGGTACTAATAAGAACTTTGGTATTGGCTTGCGAGTCAGTTCTGGCTGTATTCGCATGGAACCCAAAGATATAAAATGGTTGTTCCAGCACGTCGAAAATGGCGAAAAAGTACGAGTTATCGACGAGCCAATCAAAATGGCGTTAGAGCCCGATCGTAGCTTGTTTGTTGAGGCGCATGAGCCGTTAACTCGCAGCGATGGCAGTAAAAAGATCTTACGAGTGCCACAGGAACTGAGTTGGTGGCTGGGTGAGTTCCACCTTCCTGATGACAAAGTAAAGGCCGCGATTACCGCGCAAAATGGTGTTCCAGTGGAAGTGGTGAGTTCGACGTATGAGTTGAATTAGGGGGCGCTTATATTCTTAACCTGATGTCAGACAATAGAGGGTGAAATAAATCTGAGAGCGGGGAAATAACGAGCAGAAAGGGTGCTCTGGCTTACCATACGTTCCCGATAAGAAAGCCAGAGCGAAATTCGTGCATTACGATTAGTCCATTACTACGATTAGTGCATTGCTACTAGTGTAAGAATGAACTACTTAGTGTAAGACTGAGCAATATTATCGATACGCTCGTTGGCACGAGAAGCTTCTTCTTGAGCAGATTTAGAGGATTGCTCATTTTTCTGCATTTCAGATGATAGAGCGTCAACTTTTTTGTTTAGCTCAGCAACTTTGTTGCTTAAATCATCCACTTTTGACGCTGTTTCCATGTTAGTAGCACAGCCACTCAGTAGGAGTACCGAAGAAGCTGCAGCGGCTAAAAAGATTTTGTTCATATACTCTTCCTTTGTATTAACTCAGTATCAATAGTCTCGTCCTACACAGTCTTCATATATAGTGACGATGTAAAGTGTAGCTACTATCCTACAGAACTCCTACTTTTCCACAGCCAAAATTATTTATGTATTCAACAAATTCGTCGAATAATTGATTGATGTCTCATTGCTGAGGTGAAATAGTCGAGCGAGTCAAGACGTAATGCAATTCGTTATATTGATGGTCATCGACGGCTTCTGGCGACTATTTTTACCCTAGTGGTACGTTGACTTCGGTGTGACAGTCGGAGAGAAGTGCCGTAGCGGCCTAAATGGGTCTTAAGAAGTCGTTCCTAAGATGAATTTTCGGTTTTCTCTATCTGATCACACGTTATTCTTGCTATTATGCGCAGTCAACTTTCGCCCTTTTCGTTTAACTAAGAGAACTTTGGCGCGAAAATACGGTTATGTTTACTGGAGAATCCTTTGCAATTTAAAGAGTTAGGCTTAGATAATCGCCTATTAAAAAACCTGAATAACTACAATTTTACGCAGGCAACTGATATCCAAAAGCAGGCGATCCCTGTGGCAATTGCTGGAAAAGACTTATTGGCGTCATCAAAAACGGGTTCAGGGAAAACATTGGCGTTTGTATTGCCAATGCTACACAAATCTTTAAAGACCAAAGCGTTTTCTGCCAGTGATCCACGCGGCCTTATATTGGCACCGACTCGTGAGCTCGCCAAACAAGTATACGGTGAGCTGCGCACTATGCTAGGCGGCTTATCTTACGAAGCGGCGCTGATTCTGGGCGGCGAAAACTTTAACGATCAGGTGAAGGCATTACGCCGTAAGCCACGTTTTGTTGTTGCGACCCCAGGGCGTTTGGCCGATCACCTAGAACATCGCTCTCTCTATCTAGAGGGGCTTGATACCTTAGTGCTTGATGAAGCCGATCGTATGTTGGATTTGGGTTTTGCCCCTGAGCTAAGAAAAATTAATAAGCTGGCGAATCACCGCCGTCGCCAAACTTTGATGTTTTCTGCCACGCTCGATCATGCTGAAGTGAACGATATCGCATCTGAAATGCTGGATTCGCCGAAACGGATCTCCATCGGTGTGTCTAACCAAGAGCATAAAGATATCACGCAAAAGTTTTATCTATGTGATCACTTAGATCACAAAGAAGCGATTTTAGATCGCGTTCTGGAAGAAGCTGAATACCGTCAGGTGATTATCTTCACCGCGACTCGTATCGATACCGATCGTTTAACGGCTAAGTTGAACGAGAAGAAGATGAAGGCAGTCGCACTGAGTGGTAGCTTAAATCAAACACAACGTAACACCATCATGAGTCAATTTGAGCGCACAGTGTTTAAAATATTAGTCACGACGGATGTTGCGTCTCGAGGACTAGATATTGCTAGCGTGACCCATGTTATCAACTTTGACATGCCGAAGCATACGGAAGAATACGTTCACCGAGTAGGGCGTACTGGTCGCGCAGGTAACAAAGGAGATGCTATTTCTCTTGTTGGCCCGAAAGATTGGGATAGCTTTAAACGTGTCGAAACTTACCTACAGCAAGATCTTGCCTTTTCTGAGTTAGACGGCTTGAAAGGTAAATTCAAAGGTATTAAGCCTAAAAAAGCGGATTTCCGTAAGCAGAAGCCAGCAGGTAAGCCAAATAAACAAGCTCGTTCATCGAAGAGCACTAAGAAGCCAGCGAAACGCGATAAGACATTTATTACCAACGTAGCAGTGGGTGATACAGTCTTTATCCCTAAGAAAAAAACGCCGCCTAAAGTAGAAGATTGAGCCGACTGTAGATCTAACATAGCATTAGCTCTAACATAGTATTGCTTGAAAAGCGGAGCCTTTTCCGCAGTACATGATGATGAGGTTTGGTGACAAACCTTGAAGAAAAAGCCTCGATTATGACTCGAGGCTTTTTGCTATGCAGGTGATTGATTCCGTAACTTTCCGGCTCCGTTCCCTTGGCAACTTAGGCCCCTTGACGACTTAGTTCCGCTTGAGGACTTAGATTCTTTGATAACTTAGATTCCTTGATAACTTAGCTCCGCCTGATGAATAAGCTGAGTGAGAAAGGTCAGTTAGCTAGGTACGATAGGGTTGTATTCTCTAAGATTTTCAAAGTCTTGTTGGATCGATTCTAAACAATCATTATGCGCAGTGAGTACGCCGACACGATCTATGATTGATTTACTTTGATCAATGGTTTGCCCGATCTCAACCTCCCATTGAATATCGACTGAGCTTGCAAAGCTAGGCTTGGTTAATTGTTTCACTTCGCCGCTCGTTTTCGCGAGATATGACCAAATGAAATAGTGCCCAGTTAAGTTTTGTTGTATCGACAAGTCTAAAGATTGAGTTAATGCTTGGACGCTTAGATCTGCGATATTAACCCCATAGGTAACCTCATACATCTTCACAACTAGAGCTGCTGGTATTCGCGCGCCCACTTCTAAAAAGAAGCACTCCCCATTTTCGACAAAGAGTTCCAAATGGTAAATACCATTGCTATAGCCAAGTGCTTGAAGGCATTGATTTGAAAATTGAAAAATGGTGGCTTGCTGTTTTGGGTCTAAAACGGGAAAACTGGATAGGTTTTTGCCATTTTTAAAATCTAGGTTAGGAAATAAATACTCAGAACAGGCCTGAAATATGGGTTTGTTATTTTGAATGACCACATCACAGTGATACATAGTGCCAGATATAAACTGCTCAGCAATAAATCTATCGCCCACCGGGCGATACTTTAGATAGTAGTTGTCCAGTTCGGCTTGAGTATGGATAAGTTCAACGCCGTAGCTTCCTGCAGCGTCGACGGGCTTCACAATAAACGCTTGGCCAAGTGCCTGTGATAGGTGCCCATAATTTGCTGATAGCAAACATGATTTTGGGGTGCGAATCCCTTTTTCTGCGACGGCTCTTTTCATCCGAGATTTGTCAGTAAACAGGACTGCATCGCTTGGCGTTAAGCCGCTGATCCTGAATTGCTGTCTTAGCTCCGCTGCTACCAGTGTATTGGCCTCGCTGGTATTTACAATGTAAACATTGTTCGTATCGTAAGTCGCTAGCTTTGGTTGTAAAAGTGTAATCGTTTTATCTAGGTCCAACTTGATGATTGGTCCGCAATATGTCCCTGAAGAGCTTATGATCACTTTTTGGAAACATTGCTTGATGTCATGAGTTAGGTGGGTGATTTCTAACTGATCGACAACCAATATTAAATCGCATTCTCGAGATAAACGTGAGAGGGAGTATGACTGTAGCCCGATTGACGATAAGAAAATGATTGTTTTTCTCATAATTTAACACTCTTTAACTGAACGCTTTATAATTGCACTTTTTATAATTGAACGCTCTTTAACTTAAATTTTCTCTGCTTGGTTCTCAGTCTTTTGGCCTCTTCAAAGTCATTAGATGCCTTCTCAGAGTGTTTTTGACCTAAGGTGTAGCCAAGCTCAAATGCTTCACTACCCAGAAAACGATTCAGCAAGTCGTTATTATTCTTCAAATTCTCAGAGCCCACTCTTTTTATTTTGTCTGTACCTACTTGGTTCAAGGTGACCGTTAGTTCATAGGGAGAGGTTAGAGATGGCTTGAATGATTGAATTTTAATTCTTTGCATATCAACATGGAGTTTGATTTGCTCATCCAGCCTTACAATCTTTTCCAAATCGTCATAGGTGAGCTCTGATTTTAAATTCCTGTCCAACAATATTTCTCTAGCAGTAAAAACGTTTGATATGTTTTGGCCGACTACCTGCAATCGACAAACAGGGTAACCATGCTTTTTGCTGGTGACAATACTGTCTAGTCGAAGGCTTTTATTGGTCCCGTTATTTTGATTATGTACTGCTGAGTTAACGGATAAAAAAGCTTTTTTAAGTCTCCGATATTGTTGAACTAGGCTCATGGCATATCCTTGAACAATTAGAACTTGAAGGGAGAGAAGTTGGTGTTGTAGTCGTATACGTCTGTCCCTTCCACTTTCTTAAAGAAGCCAGCCAGTAACGACACGAACGGAGCTTGAAGGGTGTTGGCGAACAATTTCCACAACCAACCAGTAAAGATTAGTGTGAATATTTCTTTCAATGGTTTATCGAACGCGAAAATAGTCATGTAACCAATGGTCAGTAGGACAAGCTCAGAAACAGCGCAGGAAGCTACTTGTCTGAGCCAAAAATGTTTCCCTTTCCACATCATCTTTAATTTTTGGATTAGGAATGAGTTCAAAAAGTAACCGACAAGTACGGCTATTAAGCCACCAGTACCTTGCCTCCATATCGAGTGAAAGAGTTGGTCATATGATTGACCTAATTGCCAAGAGTCTGGTGATGGCAAGCTCAACACCATTTGTATGCCGAGAGTAAACAAGAGGATACATAGTGCGTTTGACCATATCACTCTTCGAGTATGATGATAACCATATACCTCTGCCAGTATGTTACAAATTGAGTAATCTAAGGTATAGATCAGTGCGCTAGAGGCAATAAATAAGTGACTAACGCCTATATCGATAGGTTTGTATATAACGACGGTGGATATTGCTTGGATCATGACAAAGATACATGAAAGAGGAACCAGAAGCTTATAGTCACCTGATCCTTTTCTAGCCGAGTATAGTATGTTTTCCATTGATTATTCTTCTTTATATTTAATAGTTTACGATTGTCTGTACAACACATCCATAAAATGTCGGGCTCTCACAGAAAGTAATGTTTAAGCCTTCCATCATGGGTTTTAGGTAAATATCATCACCGTCCATGAGGACCTGCCTTAGTGATGGTTTTTTTTGATTTGTTTTTTCTGTGACTAACGCATAATCGTAGTGATTTATTTCGGCATCCAAATCGATGATATGAATGGTATGGTCCTTGTGGATATGATTGACTAAATCATCGGCACCCGATTCAATTGCAAACGCTCTATCACCAACAGCAAGTTCAGTGTTTACCCACTTGGCATACTCCCTTGTAACGAAGCCATCACTCCATGCTATTACTTCATCTAACTTGATTACTGGAACCTGTATGAGCGTAGCACTGGTAATATTGATATCGCCCGTGTATGTGGCTCCGCCCAGCGAGTCTCCGATTAGGTTTTCGATAGAAACCCCAAAATAGTTGGCTATTGGCGCCAAGGTGGTTACGGTGGGGTTTGCACATGAAGCAGCGGAGCGCAGCCTATTAATTGAGCTTATGGTCAAACTTGTATGCTGGCTCAATTCTTGTGAATCAATATCAGCTTGTAGCATAAGTTGCTTTAAGTTTTTTGATAGATTCCCAGTAATATCCTCTTTGTCGGTTGGGATTTGTGGTAGAAACTTTTCCAAAACATTTTTCATAAACTGGGCCCGCAATATCACTATGGTTTATTTTCCGCTTAGCCGGAGGCAGCGGACTTTAGCAATTGAAAACGGGCATCATTCTGCAAAGTTAGCCCATACTTTGTACGAATTAGATTAGATGCTGCTTATTACGCCTCTGAACGTCATTATTTCTGAGTGATTTTTAATCACCTTATCTTTGGGAGGTGAAATAATGGGAGGAGATTATATGGATATCATTACTTAACTGCAACTGTACACTATGCAGTTATGCTCAATATGTTTCTTCCGATTAGAAACATAACGGGAAACTTTGACTTAGCCCGTGAATGATATAAATTAAAAATTTGAGTTATATGTGATTTGATGTATATTTGCTTTTTATAAAGCGTAAATTTTTCCTATTTATGAGAATGTTAGTGTGAAATAATTCTGCATATCTCGTCTTTGGACAGAGGAGAACTCGTATAATTAACGCTCGTATGATTGAAATAGTTCGCTACCTGGAACAATGGGTTAGAGCTACCACTAGCTATGAGCTTTTTAAACCTTGTTCTTGAGAGTTCATAGCGCAGCGTTCTATCGGTCTTTTTAGAGTGCTGTTACATAGCCAACTAACATTTCGTCCAACAGTATCCGTGTCGCGGTGCCTCTTCAAATTCGGACAAGCCGTGCCCAAGTAGCATTACTTGGGCACTTTTTCGTTTGGTAGGTTTGGATATAAAGATTTCGAAGCAGCACACCTTCTATAAATAAGAAGGCGTGAGCTATGAGGGAACCCTGTCAATCCTGATTTCAGATAATAACTGCGATATTGTCGATGCTAGCGGAGGCTTTATTTGTTGGTGGGTATAAGTCTATGTGGGCTCGACTTTATAAGCTCATCTGGATGATCAGTAGTTCGATATTACCATCTGAGTCATTAACTAAGCCATGCTCGCCATACGGTGGGTTCTTGATCATGTCGCCTTTCTTTATTGTTACTTGTTGGCCAGCGACGGTCATTGTTCCGGTACCTTCAAGGACGATGTACATTTCTTCATTGTTGCCATGCTGATGATAGCCCACGGTCGACTTGGGTGGGATCACTTGTCGATCCATAAAGTCACAGCTGCTTGAAAAATCTGATTTGCTCCAGATCTCATACAGTTCGGTGTCACCTTCACCACCATGTGCTGATTGAATCTGCTTTTCTGCTTCTAGAAAATTTTTAATTGTCATGAATTTCCCTATAGCCGATAACGGCTGATGTTGTAAGGCTAGCGCAGCATACTGGAGTATACCTGGCGCCCTTTTTCCGTGAGCGAGTATACACGGCCAGCCTCTTTCTTCACTAGGGTGCAGCTCACAAGTTGTTTAAGGTGGAAGTTGAATTTTGTGTGGTCACTCACACCAACAATACGACATAAATCCATGAATTTGATTGTTCTGTGCTGTTTGATCTTCTGTAATGTTTTACGACGGATTGGGTTGGCGAGTGCACTAAAGATTAAGTCATGGCTTCTCTCATCGATGGATGAATTCTTTGACCTAGTCGCGTGTATACGTTTTAGTGTGGTCGCAAGAGACGCTGGATCGATGGGCTTTGTAATGAAGTCGTCTGCTCCTTTCTTCATAGCATCTACCGCAACGTCAACTGTCGCAAAAGCAGTATAAACGACGACGCCGATACTTGGCTGTAGTCTCCTTAAAGGCGTGATTGCCTCAATACCCGTTATTCCGGGCAAGACGACATCGAGCAGGGCAAGGTCGAAGTCATTACTTTCAGCGCTTTCTAAAGCATCTTCCGCATTGTCAAAAGCCTCAACTGAAAAAGAGTCTTGGCGAAATGCGTCAATCAACATTTCTCGTAATGATCGGTCATCTTCAACGAGCAACAAGGTTCGAGTCATTCGTGTTTCCTAGTTTAGTGTTTGCATTGCGTATGGATACGTGATTTTTCATGGCATGAAGTCATTTACTGAGGCAACTTCTTAGCATCAATATTGCTGTCATATTACGCCTTATCTCCTAACGTGCTGGTGGAAATGTGAGCGCCATCATTTCTTCATAAAATCGAATTTTTGCCCGTTTTTGTGAAGTATTCTTATCATAAAATAGCCTTTTGAGATAATTATTACCAGCAATTTTCTATTTGGATAGAGGTTTAATAAATCTGTCACATAGTGTTCTTAATCTGCATCTCATCGACTAGGCAATACCGGTTGATGAATCGAAGTGATATCGATTGTTAGAGTTTTACTGGAACTTAAAACTAACCTAGGTGACAAGAGCAATTCCTCAGCTCGCCTAACACGAATTTATATCGGAGATATATTGTGAAATTTATCAAATCAGCTCTAGTGTCATCGTTACTAGTTGCAGCATCGTTCGGCGCGTCAGCTCAGACTACGATTAACGGCGCTGGTGCGACTTTCCCTCAACCAATCTACGCTCAGTGGGCTTCTCAATACCATAAACTAGAAGGTATGCAGATTAACTACCAAGCGATTGGCTCTGGCGGCGGTATTCGTCAAATTACAGCTAACACTGTAGATTTTGGAGCAAGTGATGCCCCTCTGACGGTTGAGCAGCTAAACAAAGGGAAAATGATCCAGTTTCCAATGGTGATGGGCGCTATCGTGCCTGTTGTTCACTTACCAGGTATTAAACCGGGCGAACTAAGACTGAATGGTAAAGTTCTTGCAGATATCTACCTAGGCAACATCAAAAACTGGAGTGATAAAGCGATTGCTGATTTGAACCCAGGTGTAAAACTGCCTAACGAAGCAATCTATGTTGTCCACCGTTCTGATGGTTCAGGTACAACATTCAATTTCACTGAGTACCTAGATCAAGTGAGCCCAGCTTGGCACAAGCAAGTGGGTTATGCTAAATCGATAAGCTGGCCTTCGAAAGCGATTGGCTTAGGCGGTAAAGGTAATGCAGGTGTTGCCAATTATGTGCAGCGTACCAAAGGTTCGATTGGCTATGTTGAGTATGCTTACGCCAAGCAAAGCAACATGACTTACACGCAAATGCAAAATCGCGATGGCAAATTCCTGATGCCAACGATGAAAAGTTTCCAAGCTGCGGCTGCGAATGCTGATTGGAAGAACGCACCAGGTTATCACTTGTTGCTGAACAATCAGCCGGGTGCAGAATCATGGCCAATGACTGCTGCAACTTTCATCCTACTGCATAAAGATCAGAAAGATGAAGCGAAAGCAGAAGCAATGCTCAAGTTCTTCTCGTGGAGCTACAACCACGGCAAGATGGCCGCGTCACTTGATTATGTTCCAATGCCTGCAAGCGTTGTGAACATGGTAAAAGAGACTTGGGCGAAAGAGCTTAAGCACAATGGCAAAACCTTCGTGAACGCGAAGTAATCTAAACGATAAACACCCCAACTGCTTGTAATTAATTTGCTGGCGAGTTGGGGTGGTGAAATCTTATTATGACGACATTTGTTTTAAAAAATAAAGTAAACGGCGATTCAATCTTTAGTAAGTTGAGCTTATTTAGCGCCTTATTAATACTTATCGCTCTGACTGGCATCGTAGTTTCTCTTGTTAAGGGTGGCTTGCCTGCGTTTGAAAAGTTTGGCTTCGGATTTATTTTCCATGATGTATGGGATCCGGTCGGAGGTAACTTTGGTGCAGCAGCAGAAATCTACGGAACGCTGGTTTCTTCTTTCATTGCGATTCTCATCGCAGCGCCAGTTTCTTTGGGCACCGCAATCTTTTTGGCTGAGTTGACGCCAACTTGGATCAGTGAGCCAGTCGGTAAAGCGATTGAGCTTCTTGCAGCAGTGCCGAGCATTATCTACGGTATGTGGGGACTGTTTGTGTTTGCCCCATGGTTCTCAAACGGCTTTCAGATGTGGGCAGCGGCAAACCTAGGTGATTTGCCTGTGATTGGCCCTCTGTTCAATGGTCCACCGATTGGGATTGGCTTACTGACCGCGGGCATCATCTTGTCCATCATGATTCTACCAATCATGACTTCGTTGGTCCGTGATGCACTAAGATCTATTCCAAATGTTTTACGTGAGGCTGCGTATGGTACAGGCGCAACCCCATTTGAAGTGATTGTTAAAGTTCTGCTGCCTAAGATTCGTAACGCCGTTGTGAGTGCGGGTATCTTAGGTCTTGGCCGAGCGTTGGGTGAAACAATGGCAGTGGCGTTTGTTGTTGGTGGTGCTAACCATATTTCCGATTCGCTATTTATGCCAGCGAGCACAATTTCTTCAACGATTGCACAGCAATTTAACGAAGCAACGGACCCTATCCATGTGGCCTCATTAATTGGCTTGGGCGCAGTTCTGTTTGTAATCACCTTGATTGTTATGGCCGCTGCGAAGCGACTACTTAGGAAGTCATCATGAGCGTAAGAAAAATCAAAAATTTGGTTTTCCGTCTGTTTTGTATTGCGTCTGCTGCTCTAGGCATTTTAATCCTTGCTAGCATCTTGCATACGTTGATCATCGATGGCATCAAAGGCATCAACTGGGCGGTATTCAGTGAACTGACTCCAGGGCCGGGCAGCGAAGGCGGTCTGAAAAATGCGTTGATTGGTAGTTTCATGCTGACTTTAGTCGGTATTTTGATTGCTGCGCCGATTGGTGTATTAGCCGGAACTTGGCTTGCAGACAAAGATGAATCGAACAAAGTCGCGGAGAGTATCCGATTTTTGAACGGTATGTTAATGAGCGCGCCATCGGTGTTAGTCGGCCTGTTTGTTTACGCGGTTATCGTGGTGCCAACAGGAGGCTTTTCAGGTTGGGCAGGCGCAGTTGCGTTAGCGATTTTAGCCTTGCCAATGATTGTGACTTCAACGGAAGAAATGCTGAGACTGGTTCCACCAACATTGAAAGAAGCGGGTACTGGAGTTGGCGCGCCAAAATGGCGAGTAATTACACAACTTAGCTACCGCGCTGCGGCACCGGGTATTATTACTGCTATCTTACTTTCTGTGGCACGTATTTCCGGAGAGACAGCACCGTTACTGTTTACATCATTAAACAGCAACTTTATGACAACAGACATGAGCCAACCAATGGCTAACTTGCCAGTCACCATCTATCAATTTGCGATGAGTCCATATTCTTCATGGCAGCAACTGGCTTGGGCAGGGGCACTGATTGTGACCACCTTTATCTTGATTATGAATATACTGGCGACTGTGTTGCCGAAAATGATGAAAGCGAGAAAAGCATGAATATCGCAGCGGCAGACGTTTTTAGTGAGAGCAAAATGACCACAATGACTTTAAACACGGCTTCGAACGATGAAGTGGCCCACCCGAAACATCGTATGGACATCAACGATCTAAGTTTCTTCTATAAGAAAGGATCTAAGCCAGCGCTGAAAAACGTCTCTATGCCAGTCTATAAAAATCGTGTGACTGCGCTGATCGGGCCATCTGGTTGTGGTAAATCAACGCTACTGAGAACAATGAATCGTATCTACGATCTTTATACTACTCAGTATGCAGAAGGCGAAATTTTGCTTGATGGCAAAACCATTTTCTCAAACACCGACGTCAACGAGTTGCGCTCAAAGGTTGGTATGGTTTTTCAAAAACCTACCCCGTTCCCAATGTCAATTTACGAGAACATGGCATTCGGTCTGAGACTACAAGGCAAATATTCAAAAGCTGAACTCAGAAGCAAAGTGGAATCAGCTCTGAAACGCGCGCACCTTTGGGAAGAAGTAAAAGACAAACTCAACGCAGATGCAAACGGTTTGTCGGGCGGCCAGCAGCAGCGCTTATGTATTGCCCGTACTATTGCGTTAGAGCCGGAAGTGATCTTGATGGATGAACCCACTTCAGCGCTCGACCCAATTGCAACCGCCGCTATCGAGACCTTAATCACTGAGCTAAGAGACAAGTTCACTATCGTGATCGTGACTCACAACATGCAGCAAGCGGTCCGTATTTCTGATTACACTGGTTTTATGTATTTAGGCCAGCTTGAAGAGTTTGGTACGACGGATCAAGTTTTTGAGCGTCCAAACCAAGAGAAGACTCGTCAATATATTTCTGGTGACTTCGGTTAAGCACTCAGTGAGTTCTTAAGACGGAAGTTAGTTTCAGGAGCCCTTTTGTGATTTCACAAAAGGGCTTTTTTGTGCGAGAAGCTAAGTGATTTTCTCAACGTCAATGTCGATTTGCTTACACTGGTCATCGACGACCTGAAAATTCATGGTGTCTTTAGTCGTCAATACAACGGTATGGATATCATGGCTATCTCCAACACCAAAGTGGGCGTTTCGCTAACTACGCCTCACGTTAACGCTATGTTTTTTCTGAGGCCAGTAGAATCAATGGCGATGGTCGTTAACCTCTCACTTGGCTTATCCGTGGATTTGATGTCGGCGCAGAGGTCGCTTGAAAAACAGCCTCAAACAATCCCCTCGGCATTCATGATTAACCTTTCAATCTGTGCAACAGCGGAACGAACCGATGCTAAGTTAGAAACATCGATCAGGACTATTTCAAACACGGATTTTCCGGTCGTTTTCTCTAGTTCTTGTTTAGCCTGTTTAGTTTTGGCTTCATTTCGGCATCCTAGGTAAACTTTCTCAACACCTCGAATCGCAAGTTGTTTGGCGCTTTCTTTCCCTAATCCGGCATGGCGGCATGTTGCCCCCATAAAATCTCTCTCTTCTCAGTGAATATCGACGTTTTCAATGTTGGTATAATAGTCCAGCGAGGCACACGCTCGACTATACTAATATGAAAAAGACTTAAGTTAAATGAGTAGAAGTAATGAAACAACGAAATATCCATGGTGACTATACTATAGATATGATTGATGGCTTGATTCGTGTTAAATTTATTGGCCAGTCTAATAAAGAGATGTTCATTGAATTAGATGAGCACATTAAGCGAATGGTCATAGAGCGGTCTCCTAAGCCATGGGGAGTAATTTGTGATATCAGAGAGTGGGGGCTAAATACTCCTGAATGTTGGAATGAAGTTGGCATGAATACCGCTGATTGGTTAATTGAGCACAATCAGCAATTTGAAGCGCTAGTCTGTGCGTCCCAACTGCAAAAACACCTTGCTAATCAACGAATTAGTTACACCCCTCAAATTCCGGTAAAAGTCTTTTCAATGTATAATGAAGCTATGGATTGGTGTGACAAGTTTATAAAGACTTGGCGATAAATAGAGCGATTGAACATGGGTGCTTTATTCATGATTTGCATTTCCAATTTACCTCAACCCAATAATCAATCTAGTATGACTCAGTTGACCACCTCGATTAATGAAGCAGGTCAATCGACATTAGTAACCGTTATTATATAAATCTGAATTGATCACTTGACCTCAAGTTAACTTTAAGTTGTATAGTGTCCGAATCGAGTCATTAAATAATTGGGTGCTACTTTTACCTGAGTAAGCCCTTAGATAAATAGTTTACGTTGAACATTATTTTATATTGAGGATAAGGTCATGAAGAGAGTTTTTGAGGATTTATGGCAAACAAATACGGAACACCCTTTCTCTGGATTTAATACCCATGCCTACCTTTTACAAACTGAAGATAGTAATGTCTTAATATATAACACAAGCAGTCGTAGTGAAGTAGATGAATTCGATGAACTTGGAGGCGTTGACTATCAATATCTTAGTCATAGGCACGAAGCCAGTGAATCTTTAAACAGGATTAAAGAAAAGTATAACAACAGGCTATGCATTAGCAAAATAGAGGCAGAGCATATTGGTACCGATGCCGATATTATTCTTGAGGAAGGATCAGAGCTTGTTGAAGGCTTGGATGTTATTTTTACGCCAGGACATACAGGGGGGGGAATGTGTTTTTATTATAGATCGCCAGAAGGTCATTCTTACCTTTTTACCGGTGATACGTATTACATTTCAAATGGGTCACTGAGTACTTTAATCTTCCCAGATCATGGCGGCGATTCGTGCAGTATGAAAAAAAGTTTGTTAAAACTCAAAGCATTATCTCCCGATTTCATTATATCTAGTGGTTCGGTCGGAACCACTTCTATTATGCAGGTAACAGAACGTGAATGGAGAAGTACAATTGATATGAGTTTATCGAATTTATAGAAGGAAAGGTGGCTGGGGACGCGGATTCAGGCTTAATCTTCAGCGAGCTTATTTAGGCAAGCTCGCTGAGCTTCATCATAATTAAAAAAGAAATGGACAAAGCTCTGGTCTTTCAGGTGTTTTTTAATAGCAAAGTGTTGTATTTCTTTAGAGAATAAGAAAGCAAGAAAAATACAGGAGTGCTCAGAAAGCCATTCCATGTTCTTGTCATTAGCTTCCCACGCATCTAATGAGGTCATGCTCCAACTTCTAAGGTCGAATAAAATTACCCATGGTTTAACGTCACCTTCTTTAGAGGTCATCACGTGAGACTTTAGGTCTTTTAGCCAAGCTTCACTGGCTTCTTTATTGGTAGGCCCAGTTAAAGCTGAATACAGTATTCGGTTTTCAAATCTCATGGTCCATAGCCCATGGATATTTCGCTGCTTCATCGCGTCACCTATCAATATAAGTTTGTTCTTTAACTTAGTATAGCCAATGAGACATAATTATCTTTGACGATATAAGGATGTTCATCGGGGTTTTGTCGCATATATTATGGGAAGTGTAGACATGCCTTTTTGCAGACACTATTAATCAGCGAGCGAGTAAATGACTCCGTTGTAAAGTGTATCGGCGTTGTTTCTTAAATAACTGAACTTTTCTCATTCCTTGTGAGCAGAGATCGTTTGATGATAAATTGGCTTGATGAAAAAAAGCGTGCAGCTCAGGGAGATGCACGCTTTAGTGTTTTATCTCAATCGCCTATATTACAGGCGCTTATATCGCAAGAGGAATGAGCTCTAGGCCCAAGACGCAACTTACGCCCATCACAACGATCAGGGAGATCTTAAAGACATTTTTTGCCCAAGGGACATAATTGTCTTCATTGACGGGTTTGAATGTTGCGCGCATCCAAAACAGGCATACAAGCGATGAAGCGACGAGGTATTCGTAGCCGCCAGTTCCATAGAAGAACAGAGCGAGTGCAACCAAGCTGAAAGCCACTACGTAGGCTTTCATGTGTTGGTGGGCTTTTTTAATGCCGTACTCTACAGGGAGAACTGGAATACCAGCATCCTTGTAGTCTTGCATTCTGAACATGGCAATCGCATACGAGTGCGGCATTTGCCATAGGCAGAACATCGTGAAGAGTAATACGGCATCAATGCTGATGTAGTTAGTGACGGCAAGGTAGCCTACTAACGGTGGCACAGCCCCTGAAACGCTACCGACCAACGTGCCATACACCGAGGTACGTTTGTACCACATAGTGTAGAAGAAGACGTAGAATACATAGCCTAACAGCACGACTACAGCAGAAAGAGGGTTCACTAATTTATAGATCACCGCGGTTCCTGCAACCAGTAGTAGCAACGCGTAGATAAACGCGTGGTCAACACTGACCACGCCTTGTACCAATTCGCGCTGTTTAGTCCTTTCCATTTTATAATCGATATCTCTATCGAAAATATTGTTCACTACACAACCAGAAGCAATCACACATGCAACGCCGAACATAGTGTATAGAAGTAACAGTGCGCTCGCTGGCTCTGATTTTGCTGCAAGGAAAAACCCTGCAGCAACAGAAATAAGATTACCAACGATAATGCCTGGCTTAGTGATGGAGAGATAGCTTTTCAGCATACGAAACCTTTACAACATCATGTTTTGGTGGAGGCTCAACATGATCCAGACAGAACCACCAATCAAGATAACAACCACACCGGCGGTAAATACCAAGGAGATAATACTCCAACGACCATCGTGCGATTTCGCTTCCATATGTAGGAAGTAGAAAAAGTGCACGATCACTTGCACAATCGCACAAGCAAACAACACGGCGTAAGTCGTGTCTTTTGGTAAGCTCTGCGTTGCCACGAAGTAAAATGGAATAATGGTTAGGACAAGAGCGGCGATAAAGCCTTTCACGTATCCAGATACACTCAAATCAGCATGTTCATTGCTCATTACATAGCTCCCATTAGGTACACAATGGTAAATACACAGATCCAGACGATATCTAGGAAGTGCCAGAATAGGCTGAGACAGCTAAAGCGAGTCTCCATCACGTCACTGATGCCTTTCGAGTTAAGCTGCCAGTAACAAGTTGCTAGCCAGATCAAACCGAAAGTCACGTGAAGACCGTGAGTACCAACTAGAGTAAAGAAGGCAGATAGGAAAGCACTGCGCTCAGGGCCAAAGCCCGCTGCGATCAGGTGATGGAATTCATAGATTTCCATGCCGATGAAGCCTGCACCTAGCAAGAAGGTAACAGCCATCCAGAACTTAAGGCCAGCGATGTGCTTACGACGCATCGCAATCACACCAAAACCAAACGTGATACTACTAAGAAGTAGCAACATAGTTTCTACGAATACGTAAGGTATTTCGAAGATATCTTTACCTGTTGGACCACTGGCTGTAGCGCTTACAAGTACTGCGAACGTTGCAAATAAGCTTGCAAACAATACACAGTCACTCATCAGGTAGATCCAGAAGCCAAACAATTTGTTGCGTTTGATTTCTTCCGCGTGATGATGATGGTGATCATCATGAGCGTGACTTACTGCATCATTTTGCATAGTCCAACTCCATTTCTTTATCTTTTGCTAGTTTTGCTGCTTCGACGAGCTGAGCTCGACGCTCTGCTTCGATTTGCTTAACTTCTTCGACAGACACGTAGTAATCGATGTCTTCATTGAAGCTGTGCTTGATACATAGGAAGATGATACCGACGAAGCTTGCGCCTGCTAGCCACCAGATGTACCAAATCATCGCAAAGCCAAATACTAGAGCTAGTGCTGAGATATAGAACGCTGTTGGAGAGTTCTTCGGCATGTGGATTTCTTCGTATTCCTGCTCTTCCATCGGTTTGAATTCGCCGCGTTGCTTCTGGTACCAGAATGCGTCGATTTCGCCACCTTCAGGGATCTTAGCGAAGTTGTAGAATGGCGGTGGAGAAGACGTTGACCATTCTAAAGTACGAGCATCCCATGGGTCGCCAGTAAGGTCGCGGAGTTGTTCACGGTCACGTACGCTCACAAAGATTTGAATTGCTTGACATGCGATACCCGCAAGGATAACGAGTGCACCAAACGCTGCAACAGCAAGCAGTGGGAAGAACTCAGGGTTAATGTTTTGGCTTAAACGACGAGTCATGCCCATGAAGCCCAGTGCGTATAGCGGAACAAAGGCTAGTAGGAAGCCTCCTACCCAGCAGTAGAACGCACGGCGTCCCCAAGCTTCGTTTAGAGTGAAGCCAGTTGCTTTCGGGAACCAGTAAGTAACACCAGCGAAACAGCCGAATACAACACCACCAATGATTACGTTATGGAAGTGAGCAATCAGGAATACTGAGTTGTGTAATACAAAGTCAGCGCCCGGTACAGCCAGTAGTACGCCTGTCATGCCGCCGATGGTGAACACGATCAGGAAGCCAATTGTCCACATCATAGGAGTGGTAAACGTGATACGGCCTTTATACATGGTAAATAGCCAGTTGAATATCTTCACCCCGGTTGGGATGGAAATAATCATGGTGGCGATACCAAAGAAGGCGTTAACGTTTGCACCAGAACCCATTGTAAAGAAGTGGTGTAGCCATACTACGAATGCAAGGATAGTAATTACGATTGTTGCCCAGATAAGAGAAGTGTAACCAAACAGTTTCTTACGAGAGAACGTAGCAGTAACTTCAGAGAACACACCGAATACAGGCAGTATCAGGATGTACACTTCTGGGTGACCCCATGCCCAAATTAGGTTGATGTACATCATCATGTTGCCGCCCATATCATTGGTAAAGAAATGGAAACCAAGATAACGGTCAAGTGTTAGCAACGCGATGGTAACAGCTAGGATTGGGAACGAGACGATGATCAGAATGTTTGCACACAAGGCAGTCCATGTAAATACAGGCATTTTCATCAATGGCATTGATGGTGCGCGCATACGTAGGATCGTTGTGAAGAAGTTCACGCCAGATAGAGTAGTACCGATACCAGAGATTTGCAGTGCCCAAATCCAGTAGTCTACCCCGCTTCCCGGGCTCGCTTTGATGCCGGAAAGTGGTGGGTATGCCAACCAACCTGTCTTCGCATATTCACCAATGAATAGCGACATCATCGTCAAGATAACACCCACGATGAACAGCCAGAAGCTTAGGTTGTTTAGATATGGGAATGCAACGTCGCGGGCACCAATTTGCAGTGGTACTACAATGTTCATCAAACCGATAACTAGCGGCATTGCTACGAAGAAGATCATGATTACGCCGTGAGCGGTAAAGACTTGATCGTAGTGATGGGGTGGCAAGTAGCCAGCGTCGCCCGCCGATGAGAGTAGCTGTTGGCTACGCATCATAAGAGCATCTGAGAAGCCACGGAGTAGCATCACCATGGCAACGGCGATGTACATGAAGCCTATTTTTTTGTGGTCAACGGTGGTAAACCATTCTTTCCACAGGTAAGTCCACTTACGTTGGTATGTAACGTAAGCAAGTACTGCGATACCCAATACTGCCACAATGGCAAATGTTGCCACCAGAATTGGCACGTTATAGGGGATATCAGCGAGAGTTAATCTTCCAAGTATTGGCATTGGATTATCCTTCGGTCGGAGTCTGGCATGCTTTATCAGACGCGCTCATGTTCATTGAACCCGGGTATTGGGTCACAATGTCAGAGAACAGATATGGCGGCACATTTGAGAAGTAAGCCACTGGTGCATTGACAGTTGGTTTAGCAAGTTCACGATACTGACTGAAATCGCTTAACGTTTCAGGGCTTGCTTTGACGGATTGAACCCAAGTGTCAAATGCTGCGCGATCTTTTAATGCGTGCGCCGTGAATTTCATGTCAGAGAAGCCTTTACCACTGTAGCTTGCTGCGATACCACGGTAGTTACCCGCTTCGTTCGCAATCAAGTTCAATTTCGTTACCATTCCCGGCATTGCGTAGATTTGGCTACCTAAGCGTGGGATGAAGAACGAGTTCATGACTTTGTCCGCAGTGATCTGGAATTTAACTGGCACATTTTGCGGGAATGCTACGTAGTTAACAGTCGCAATGTGCTGGTCTGGGTAAATGAATAGCCATTTCCAGTCCAGAGCTACGACTTCGATCGTCATTGGTTTGACATCGCTATCAAGTGGTTTAGAAGGTGATAAAGCGTGAGTTGAGCGCCATGTGATGACACCTAGAATCACAATGATGATTAGAGGTACGGTCCAGACAACTACTTCCACTTTAGTAGAGTGTGACCACTCAGGAGCATAGTCTTCATCAGTCCCTTTATTCGCTCGGTATTTATATGCGAAGTAAATCGTCATTAGAATCACAGGGATTACAACGATCAACATCAAAAATAGAGCGGTAATGATGAGTTCTTTTTCCTGAACGCCAACGGCCCCTTTCGGGTTTAGCAGTGCAGAATCACATCCAGAAAGCAATAAGACAGTTACCAGCCCTACTACTTTGTAAAGGATGCTTTTTATTTTTGAAGCTTCCATTAACTTTCTCGATTAGTTTGGATAAACAAGGCATTCCACCTTGGAAACCAGTTTGAGTTATTAGAATGTTTGTTAGGCGTTTGTATCTATGTTATTTGTAAGAACATGAACAGAGTGAATCTTAAGCGGTCTACGTAACAGACAACTCTCAATCTCGCCACACTCCCTGAAATACACGGTTACAACCGCCGCATTATCCTTACATTGCCCCCTAACCTCATCATGCATAAATGAGATCTAAGGTTTCACGCTTGAGTGCTTTAAGTCGTATTGACCAATAAAAACCTCTTTGTATTTATGGAGATAACGTCTAAATGCTGTTGGAAGCAGGCTTTAACCGCATAGATGCTGTTAAAAATGTGGGGACGAAATGTAAGATCGAGGTGCTTTTTTTCAATCCTTTCGTTGAAAAAAACTTCTTTTGATGTGACTAACCTCTCAATCCAAAGTGGATGAAATAGTGTTTATGAACTAAGAGTGAACAAGTCTATATGCTTCTTAATGCACTTTTTTGGGAGGCAATCTGAACGAGATTTCTTGATTGACAAGCTTGAACCATTGTGAACTGCTATTCATTGGTGAGTAACCAACGCTGTAATAGGTGCGCTAATTGCTTTTGCTCGTCGCTGTTGAGAGGTTGAAGTATTTGTTGCTGGTTATCTACATGCGCATCAAGGGCTTTATCGATTAATGTCATGCCTACTTGTGTTAACGAAACGTGGCAACGTCTTCTGTCTTTATCGGCGTGTGTGCGCTGGATATAACCATCTTGAACCAACTTTTCTAGCCGAGTGCTCATCGTTCCTGAAGTGAGCATAAGCGCTTGGTACAAGTCTGTGGGTGTGACTGGTGCCGCGCTGCGACGCAATGTTGCAAGAATATCAAACTCTATCGCACTGATGCCATGTTGCTTGAAGACAGGTAGCAGACGTTTCTCTATGAGTCGGCTGCTTCGATTAAGGCGTCCGATAACCGCCATTGCTGAGCAATCCAGATCGGGGCGTTGTGCTTCCCATTGGGCCAAAATGCGTTCTACGTGATCGCTATCCATGTTTATTTCCCTCTAATTCAAATCCAAAGACCGATGAATCTTTTTGAAAAGATACTTGATCGGAACTTATTTGACTAGTAGATTAAATTGTCTTTTTGAAAAGATACTTTAATGAGAGTGAATTTGGAGGCGGGAAAATGAAACAATCGGCAACGAGATTTGATGCGCTGTTAACCGCGCTAGCACCCACTGTCTGGGGTAGCAGTTATATAATCACAACGGAATGGCTCCCAGCTGATAGACCATTACTAGCGGCCACAGTGCGTGCGTTGCCCGCAGGTATTATCTTGATCGCTCTCGCGCGGCGGAAGTTAATGGGCCATTGGTGGATGAGAGCCTTGCTACTGGGCGTGTTGAATTTTAGCCTCTTTTTTGGTTGTTTATTTGCAGCAGCTTATCACTTGCCCGGTGGCACGTTAGCGATGGTGATGGGAATCCAGCCTTTGGTCGTGATCGGATTATCGGCTTTGATATTGAAGCAGCAAGTCACTCGGCAAAAATTATTGGCGGTGTTCGTCGGCTTGAGTGGCCTCTCATTACTCGTTTTCACCAGTCATGCACAGCTTGATAATCTGGGGTTATTCATTGCGGCGCTGGGGACTGTCAGTATGGCGTTAGGTAATGTGTTGATTAAACACTGGGGCCGCCCGCAAGGAGTGTCACTGGTCGGCTTTACCGGGTGGCAATTGTTATTTGGCGGTTTAGTGTTGCTGCCATTCACCCTATATATCGAAGGCGTGCCTGAACAGCTGACATTCGACAACCTAATCGGCTACAGCTATCTGTGCCTATTTGGCGCGATATTTGGCTATCTCATTTGGTTTCGCGGCCTTGAACGTATGTCGCCAGTCAGTGCATCGTTTATCGGATTTATGAGCCCTGTTTCGGCTAACGTGCTGGGTTATCTGTTTCTCGACCAAGCCTTTGGCCACATCCAAGCCCTAGGTGCGGGGTTAATTTTGTTCTCGGTCGTGATCAGTATTTGGGAACCGAACCGCTCGAAGGGTATCGACAAGCGTCATGTGATTGCTGAGTGTGACGCGTAGCGTGGGATCTTTGCTCTGCCGCGCCGCTGAGCTAGTGGTGCGGTCACCTGTTCTGACCGCCGAACCACTATATCAAGCTGTTCTTATCTGAAATCAGGTTTGACTAACTTTTCTTAATACTAGTAATCTGTCTGCCAGAATGAGGAAGCACCATCTATCTCATCACTATTAATACGTAATTTACCGAGTTTTCAGAGAACGCCATACCTATGAACCATCTTACCAATGACCAAGCCAATGCTATTACTGCGCTGAAAAGCAATATTCATCTTCCTGGCGGCGGTTTTCACATTTTGATCGTTGATCTATGTAAAGAATACCAACTTCCTTTTCCAAAAGTTAGGGCAGTGGTGAAAGCCTCACAGTCTGCAATAGAGAGCAAGATCCCACATGAGTCTTCCCCGGAACTTGAACGTATAGTCACGAAAGAATATTGGCTAAGTTTGATTCGAGAGCAGCTAACAGTGCTTGCCAAAGACAATAGGCCGTTGATGGAGGTGATTGCAGAAGTAGAACAATACACGTTGAGCTTAGAGAATATCAGTAAGATGAAGCATTCAGGCTGCACTCAACAGATGAAAGAGTCAGTGACTGCCGATTTGAACTCGGTTTATGAATTATGGGTGTATAAACCATTGAACGCTATGCTGCACACCACGTCATTGCAATGGAAGTTGAAGAGCGAATTGCAACAAATGACCGATGAGAGAAGAGCGTTATTTAGCGACTATGCAATGCACATGCAAGCGACCCAGCACCTATTGGACTTGTGCAACGATGTAGCTTCTCTAGAGATTAAAAACTGATCTTTGCCCCTTTTATTCCTAGCTCAACGAAGTGATGGAAAGACGTTGGCCGGAGTTTGGCCAACGTGAAGCAATACGAAATATTGGAAAATTACATTTACAAATCAGGTGCCTCTTGCTCCATTATGTTTAATACACATCTTTCTGAGTTCTATACGGTGTTGTTTTCAAAATGATAATCCCTCTGGTCTATACTGGGTTAAGAAATCTCTAACTTAGTGGCGAACGATGACACAGCGAAATATCCACGGTGGATGGACCATGAGTTTTGACCGCAGACTATTCAGGTCCCAAATTATTGGATCGAATAACCAAGAAGCTGCTCAAGCATGCTTAGACAACCTCTCTGAAGCCCAACGCTAACATAGGACGTAATGTGTCCTAAACAATTTAGCCCAACACTGTGATAGAAAGATTCTGGGCCAAGTTTGATCAACTTGAAGTAGTGCGACATTAGGGAATAGTGCACCTATATACCGGCTATTGTTACTGCGGTTATGGTAGGTAAGGAACGATGAGTTCTATCGCTAAAAAACGTTGTGGCAGAACTGAAACTTGTGGATATCCGTTTTTATCAAGGCTTATGGCTAAGGTGGGGGAAACGACTTCTCTTATTGTTTTTGCACTTCGGAGAGTTTATCGAGACAGGCTTGGTATGCTTCGTCGTAACTAAAAAAATACCGATTAAAACTATCATCCAGCATATTGCTATTTAACTTCTTTATAGAGTAGCCTTGTAGTTCTTTAGAAATAACATACGCGCACATGATAGCATTGTTTTGAGTAGCCCAACTCGTCGCTACCTGATATTGTTCCAAACTGTCTAGTGACGTACCCTGCCAATCCCTGAAATCAAGAAACCCAACCCAAGGAGTATCAACCCCTTCCGGAGATTGTATAATATTTACTTTAAGCTCTTCGAGCCAAGCAATACCAGCCTCTGAGTTGGTTGCTCCGATTATTTTAGACTTCAATATTCTACCTTCAAAAACCATAGTCCAATCACCATGAATTCTTCGCTTTGACATAATTTTGTTTCCATAACGGACCTTTCAGGTAAGTATAAGGCATCTCGCAAAGGCGTGCAGATGCAATACTAATAGGGTCGAACTTCGGAGGTTATGGTACACCGAGTATCAATTATACTGGTACGAGGTAACTTTCATCCAAGAAGGGCTTTCATGACACAACGCCATGGGCACACATAACAGATGCTCGGGGCTGGGAAGGGGGATCATCAGGCTCATGGGAAGATGTTGATGACATTACTAGCTGGACTCTTGCACATAATTGTATTTCCGTCATAAAACGGATTGAAGTTACGGCCGAAAACGCTCGTGGTTCGTTTTCGGACGAGAGTAAAACTTAATTTTCGAGGCACCTCGGGCGCTGTTGCTGACACCATTCCAGCGCATCATCATAGTTATCACATATGAATTGACCAAACGGTAACGGGTTTCCGGCTCTAGCGTCTAAGCCAGTGACGAAATGCTTCATCATTGTTGTATCACACAGAAGTACCTGTCCAATCATACCGTTGTTGGCCAACCACAAGTAGAGTTCATCGAAATAGTCCCATACTTCAGGGGGACAGAACTGCCACTTTCTCAAATCGATAAACAATACCCATTTGGGTGGCAACTTGTCCTGTACCATTTGTTTTATTTGTCTTCCATACTCCTCGGCGGTCGGCAGATTCCAAGATCCTTCAGCTACTTGGATTAAAACATGATCGGATACTGATAGATAAGATAAACCGTGTTTGTTTGGCTGCATGAACTACCACCTCATAGACTCTTATATGAGTATAGACCGTAAAAAATCAGAGAATTTAAGCACAAAAGTTTAGGGGAAGTTCGGAGAACAGTTGAACATTGCGCGATGAATAGATTCCGTCAATCCTTAACTCTGCAAAGAATTAATGCTCTCTACTCGTATTGGAAGTGCATTCGATAAGCATTACTACGATTTGCTCAATCGCACGTTATCTGAAATACGAGAAGGTGGGATCTTAAAAAGATTGCTAATCCAAAGTCGCTTACTCGAAACGCAGATCGTTAACAGGTTCTGTCCAGAATTAAGCTAAAAGTGTCTATAAATTGTAACCTAGGTAAAGATTCCTACATTTGCGCTCTCGTAAGCCTGCCTATCAATAACTGAGGCAGGCTTCAGAAGGTATTTTCTCTAACCGCAGGTTAAACTTCTACGCTTGGTTCCTCTAGGAGCTCAAGTACGTTTGCTAAGCTTGGTAGGATAGAGTGACCGAGTGCGACGATTTCTTGGTTTGGCTGAACGAGGTCAGGGATTTGGTAGGCCATCATTCCAGCTTTAATCGCCGCTTTTATGCCATTGTTCGAGTCTTCAAATGCAAGGCACTCCCGTGGTTCCACACCGAGTCTTTTCGCGGCTAACAAGTAAATTTCTGGATCTGGCTTGCCGTGACTTACTTCGCACCCAGTGGTGATATTAGTGAAGTAATGATCGAGACCGGCTAGTTTGAGTTTCACGCGGGCCACACTTTTTTCTGTGGATGTCGCGACAGCCATCGGGATGGCTTGTGATTGAAGCTGATCGAGTAGTGGAATCACGCCTTCTTTGATGGGAATCGCTTGGTGCAGAACCACATCGGTGTAGCGTTTGTACCATTCGTCGTGTAATGCTGGATAATCTAGGGATGGCCCATAGCCTTGGCGGATGAGTTGTTCAATCGTGGTGGAATTGCACCCGATGATCGACATATAGACGTTTTCTAAAAATGGCACCTGCTGCGCTTGGCATGCTTGTTCGAAGATCTGTTTGCATACTCGCTCGGTGTCGAGTAACAGTCCATCCATGTCAAAAATTGCGGCCTTGAAATTCATGTTGCTGATGCGCCTCTTCGAGTAAAGGATAAAAGCCTATGGTCGCATATAATGCGGCGACTCTCCTAGCTGACGGATATTTCTCAGCTTCAATTCCACTTTACCAGATGAGCTGAGTAATATCAGGCCAAAGACTCCTTTTTATCGGTATCTGTTTTTTTGCCTACATCTATTTTTCACCCACAGATGTGGGTATGCTGGCAGCACAGTAGTTTTGGTGAAATTATTTGTTCAGGAGTTTAGGCATGACAGGAAAGAAAGTAGCGTTTATTGGGCTTGGTGTAATGGGTTATCCAATGGCTGGATACTTACAACGAGCTGGCCATGCCACGACGGTATTTAACCGAACAGCGGAAAAAGCGCAGCGTTGGGTAACAGAATTTTCTGGAAGCTACCAAGACACTCCACGAGCTGCGGCGCAAGATTGTGATTTGGTCTTCGTGTGTGTGGGAAATGACAACGATGTTCGCAGTGTTATTTATGGGGAAGAGGGTGTGCTCGCGGGGCTAAAACCCGGGGCTATTCTTGTTGACCATACTACGACATCGGCTGATCTTGCTCTGGAGTTAGCGAAAGCGTGTGAAGCGCAAGGCAACGCTTTTATTGATGCGCCAGTTTCTGGGGGTCAAGCCGGAGCAGAAAACGGCGTACTGACAGTAATGTGTGGCGGAAATGCTGAAGTATTCGAGACTGCAGCGCCCGTTATGGATGCTTACTCTAAGCAAATCTCATTGCTGGGTGAAAATGGCCAGGGCCAGCGTTGTAAAATGGTTAACCAAATTTGTATCAGCGGCGTGCTGCAAGGTTTGAGTGAAGCGCTCTTGTTGGCGAAAAAGTCTAACCTAGATATTGAGCAAGTTGTTGACGTATTGAAGCACGGTGCAGCGGGTTCTTGGCAGATGGAAAATCGAGCGACAACCATGGCCGAAGGTGAATTTGATTTTGGTTTTGCCATTGATTGGATGCGTAAAGATTTAGATATTTGCTTAAATGAAGCGCAGCGCGTTGGTTTGGATCTTCCGTTAACTAAACAGGTAGATAAACAATACGCCCAGCTTCAAGAAGAAGGCAATGGGCGTATGGATACGTCAGTTCTTATTAAGGCGGTTCAACAAAATCAGCCTTAGGCTCGTGCTGTTGAGATTTCCTCAGCAGAGTTTCATTTAGTAGAAAATGAAATAGTCAGAGGTGTTGAATAGCTCGAAAAAGTTGAAATTCTTCATTGGTCGCTCCTAGCTCTTTATGTTGCTCAATAGATTGAGCACTATTTTTATGTGTTATGTTGCTTAGTTAAACGTAGTTCATAAATCAGAGAACGGCCAAGTACAGAGTGGCAGCGTATGTCGCCGCTATTTTTTGAAATGCAGTGGCTATTTGAACTCAAGAATGAAACTCAGAGTCAGAAAAATGCATAACGCCAGCATTGCGCTGGCGTTATGCATCTACCAAGTAGTTTGGGTATAGTGTTAAAGAATCGCTTAATCGAGGGACTTTTTAAATCGCATCGACGCGACCACTAAGCCTAATATCATGAAGGCAATCATCCATAATGTGTCTTTCCACAGCCCGATTAGATCCGCGTTACGTAATACAATGCCGCGGATCATGCGCATAAAGTGCGTTGCGGGCAAAAATTCTGCAATCCACTGCGCCGCCACAGGCATTCCTTCATAAGGAAACATATAGCCAGAGAGTAATATGGAGGGCAGTAGGACAAAAATCGTCATTTGCATTGCTTGCAATTGAGTTGTTGCTACTGTCGAAATCATCAACCCTAAGGTTAAGCTTGCGCCGATAAAGAGTAGGGTGCCTAAAAATATCTGCCATACCGAGCCATTGATTGGCACGTCGAAAATTAGGTGTCCCAAGCTTAGAATAATCAAAGATTGAATCAGGCCGACACCGATGTATGGCAATATTTTCGCGATCATCAGCTCAATTGATCGCACGGGCGTGGTGATCAATAGCTCTAAATTACCCCTTTCCTTTTCTCGAACGATAGCGGCGCTGGTAAACAAAATCATCGTCATCGTTAAGATAATACCCAGTAAGCCCGGAATGATATTGACCGCAGAGCGCCGGCTTGGATTGTAAAATAACGTGACTTCAAAGGTCTTGATTTGTTCAGGCCTGAGTTGGATATCTAAGTCACTAAGTGGCATGTTCTGCAGCGCAAGAATCGAGCTACTGATGACGGTATCACTGCCGTCGACAATCCATTGACCGAGTTCTCGGTCCTGCACCATGCGCTGGGTTAAGTCTTTTGGCAGAATGAGAGCGGCCCTGACCACACCGTCTTTGATGGCTTGCTCGGCTTGACTTGCCGTTGCGTAATGTTGGTCAAAGTCGACCACTTGCGTGGCTTTAAGCGATTCCACGAGCGCACGGCCTGCGGCACTGCCACTTTGGTCGACGACTGCTACGGGAATATGACGCACATTAGTGTTAATGGCGTAGCCAAAGAGTAATAGCTGTATTAGCGGGATCATGACGACCATCGCGAAGGAAATTCGATCGCGTGATAGTTGTCGCAGCTCTTTGATGATCACCGCTTGCATTCTATATAGTGAATTCATTGCCGTCCTGTTCCTGTAACCGATACAAACACGTCTTCGAGGCTTGCTCGGGCGATATTCATTTCCGCTTGAGCTATCTCGGGGAAGTTCGTTTTTAACCAAACAATAGGGTCAGGTACATCTCGATTGATTAAAACTCGCAATCGTATGCCCAGCTGCGCCGCCGAGCGTACTTCTGGGCGTGCCAGTAGTTTGCTTTTGAGTACACGTAGATTATTGGCTTTGATTTCCACGATATTGACACGCATGTCGTCCATTAACGTTTCCGGTGGGCCATCGGCACGCATTAGGCCTGCTTCCATGATGGCCAAACGGTGGCAGCGTTCCGCTTCATCCATGTAGTGCGTTGTGACCAATATAGTGGTTCCCTGATCAGACAGATCGAACAACTGTTCCCAAAAATCGCGGCGATTTTCAGGATCGACCGCTGAAGTGGGCTCATCTAGGAATAACAGTTCCGGTCTATGCATGGTGGCGGAGGCCAAAGAGAGTCTTTGCTTTTGTCCGCCGCTCATACCCGCAACTCTTTGTCTGCGCAGTTGGTCGAGCCCGTAGGTGGTCGTTTGTTCGTTAATTCGTTGGCGTAAAGCCTTTCGCCCCATTCCGAATATTCGGCCAATAAATTGTAGGTTTTCTTCGACGGTGAGATCATCGTAGAGAGAAAATTTCTGCGTCATATAGCCAATTTTCAATCTTAATAACTCGGATTGGCGGGGGATTTCTAGGCCGAGTACGTCGACATGGCCTTCGCTTGGCGTTAATAAGCCAGTTAGTACGCGTATGGTGGTCGATTTACCACAGCCATTTGGGCCAAGAAAGCCATAAATACTGCCTTTAGGTACGGTTAAGTTGATGCCATCGATGGCAGTAAAGTCGCCAAATCGCTTCACCACATTTTCGGCTTTGATTGCGTAATCGGTCATTGGTTGTCCTTCACTAGATCCACTTGAGCAGGCAAACCGGAAGGTAAATTTTTAGCCGAGTCATCGAGATCTACTTCAGCGAGGTACATCAAGCGTGAACGATCTTGTTCAGTTAAGGCGTAATAGGGGGTGAAAGAGGGATCGGAAGACACCTGGCGAATCGTACCTTTAAAGGTTTGCTCGACACCATCGACATGAACCGTGACATGCTTACCTACGATAAAACCCGCGCGATACGTTTCTGGCACATACACTCGAGCATAAGGGACGCGATTCGCGAGCACCACCGCCACAATGCCATCGACCGGCACGCGTTCGCCAAGGTTATACGGCAGGTTATCTAAGATACCATTGCGGGTTGAAACTATGGTTAACTCCGCCAGCTTTTGGCGCTCTAGCGCCACTTGCGCTTTCTCTGCGTCAAGAGCTGCTTTTGCTTGGGTCACATCTTCCGGGCGAGAACCGGCGGTTAGCTTCATGAACTCTTCGTATGCTGAGTGATAATTCGCTCGCGCTGAGTCTCGGTTGGCAAGCGCAGAGTCTGCCTCAGATTGGCTAATTAATTTTTTGCGTCTGAGTTCGGTGGTCCGTCGATAGTTTTTTTCAGCCTCGGTGAGCTGCGCGTCGGCAAGTTCAACCTGAGCTTGAGCAGAGGCGATGTCTTGCGGCCGTTCGCCATTTGTTAGCTTGAGGAGATAGGCTGCGGCCTTGGCTTCTTGGGCAACGGCTTGCGCGAGTATAGCTTGCTGGTTCTTGCTATCGAGCACAACGAGCACCTCACCAACTTTAACGGAGCTGCCTTCTTTGACGGGAAGCTCACGAATGATCTCATTGGCGGTGGCGGTAAACGTAATGCGGTCACGCTCTAGCGTGCCGAGCGCTTGAGGCTTTTTGTCTGGAGAGCAGCCGTTAAGCGTTAACATAGCTAGAAAAATGAATAAGATTTTGTTCACGTATCACTCCTAATCAATGGGGTACTAAGGTGATTTCATCTTGATTTTATGTTTATTGCCTAGCTTCTTTACGGTGAAAGTGAGTAAGCCTTGCTGGCATTGATGAAAATCCAATTTGGGCTTGCCTAATGCGAACATGTCGATCGGATCGCAGAGCAAGACTTGCAGCTATTGTAGGAGCCAAGAATTAGATTAGAACTGAATTAATTCCCTAAAACTTATAAAAATGAAGAATTATCATCAGGGATGGATAAGCAACGCACGAGCTTGTACTCCGATATTCGCTGCTAAACACAAGCTTATTTGTTGTATTCGCCTAGCCTCGCAGCTTGACGGTAAGCATCTATTTTCCCTTCAGATTTCAATTTTTCGAGGCCTCGATTGAAGTCTGCGATAAGCTTTTCAGATTTAGGGGAGATTTTTGGCGCCACAAAATGACCATATTTGACCGTGATGGGTTTCGGGTTGGGGGATATTTCATCCGCCATTCCAATGCGGTGTAAGATTTTCATGCCAACATCGGTATTTTCTATAACGAGATCGAGGTGGCCTAATGACAGTTTTTTGTAGTTGTTTTCAGGGACATAAATGCGCTCGACCTTGAGAAAACCTTGCTTCTCATATTCTTCAATACCATAGGAATAGGCCTGTAACCCTCCGATGCGGTATTGACTGAGTTGTTGTACTTTATCCCACTGGATAGGTTTACTGTTGAGCTGAAAGAGGGAATTGGTGAGTGATATTACGGGGTCTGAGAATAGAAAAATCTTTTCCCGCTCGCTGTTTTTTGTCCAGATAAAAGAGCCATCGACGCCGCCCCGAGCGATTTCCTTGATGGCCCTTTTCCACGGCATGTAAACGAGTTCAACTTGGTAGCCTTCACGGGCTAGTGCTTCAACGACGATTTGAGTAACGAACCCATCTTTTTTCAAGGCACTGGATTGGTATGGTGCCCACTCCCCAGTGGCAAGCCGTATGGTCTGTGCATGAGAAATCTGGCTGAAGGTGAGCAATATCATCAGAGAGAGGATCTTACCAAGTCTAAGCAGCATGAAGAACTTCCGAGTTAATAATCCATAATGATTATAATCTTAGGGTATATTTTCCCTGAGACAAATCACCTTTGATAATTAAAACTCAGGGTTTGCCGTGAAGCACATTTTTTCTTTGGTATAAGGGTGGAGGATCTCTAATTGCTCGGCATGCAGGTGTAATCTTTGATCGTTTCGGCCATAAAGATCGTCGCCGACAATTGGCGTGTTTAAGCCTTGCGGATGGGCGCAGTGCACTCTAAGTTGGTGCGTTCGCCCTGTTACGGGGTAGAGGCGTAATTTGCTGCGATTGTTGCGAGTCTCAATGAGTTCCCAATCAGTATGAGCGGGCTTACCATCCTCATAGCAAACTAACTGTCGTGGTCGATCGTAGAGATCTCCGCGTAACGGTAGCGAAATACTGCCTTTATTCTGAGAAAGAGCGCCGTCTACAACGGCCACATAATGTTTTTTTACCGTGCGGCTAATAAATTGCTTTTGTAGGCTTTTGTTGGCGCGTTTCGTCAGCGCAAACACCAGTAAGCCCGACGTTGCCATGTCTAGGCGATGAACGACAATAGGGTCTTCCTCGTTGTTAGAGTAGCGTTCTTGTAGGCGCGTGAAGACCGAATCCGTAATGTGCTTGCCGGGTACACTTAATAGCCCTGAAGGTTTATCGATAACCACGATGGCCTCGTCTTCGTAAACCACATTAAAGGCAATATCCTGTGCTGGGTTATCGAGCAGCGGGTTGTCGTCGAGCGCCATTCCGTCAAGCATGTGAGTGAGGATTGGCAAGCATTTACTTTGACAAGCAGGGTAGTAATGTTTGTGTTTACGAATTTCTGATTTGGGCGAGTTTCCCCACCAGAATTCTGCGAGTGCGATGGGCTGAAAGCCATTTTTAAACGCATATTGCAGTAGCTTAGGCGCTGCGCAATCCCCTGATCCAGAAGGCGGTGTCGGGTGCTTTGTTTCGGAGAATATGTCCAGTAAATCGCGTTCAACTTGGTTTTTATTGAGGAATCGAAATTGACGAAATAGCTTGTTTTGCAGTTCATTGGACAAGCGTTTACGTTCTGACTGCAAATGCTGAATTCGGTTATTCCACTGGTCGAGTTGCGCTTGCAGCGTCTCTACCTGTGTTTGCCAGTGGCCTTTTATGGCTTTGAGCTGATTTTTCTCAAAGACACTCTCTTTACTCAGTTGTTCAAGAAGCTGCTGATACTGCTCACAGCCAAGCTCTTTCTCGCCTTCTTGTCGGCGCAGTTTTCGCTGAGCTCGATTGTCGACCGTGGTGATGCGGTACTGCTCTACCTCATATTCGGCTTGTTGTTGCTCGTTTTTTATTTGCTGCTTGAGGGGCGCTATTGCTGGGTCGTCTTTGAGTTCAGTCAGCTCTTGATTGATTAAGTTGATCGGCTGATTTTCGACTTGATAGAAATTACTGCTCTCGAATGTGTCGAACACGGGCGGGACAAAGCCATCGATTTGGCTGTCTTCAGCTATTTTTCCTGAAAACGCCGATAGATAACCAAGCTTCCCGTATGAGTTCTTCACCACAAGGACACCAAACATTTTGCCCGATTTTTGTGGCTCTTGTAGAAAGTGCGTCTGTAATCGAGGATGTTCCAACAAGCGGTTTTGTAGCTGATTTACTGCAAGTTCTGCCAACGGGTGAGGGTGGTAGAAAAACGGATAAGTGAATCGTTCTGGCAGCGAATATGCGCTGAGGCTGGTGGAAAATGGCGTAAAGCAAGAGTCGAGACAAGGCATATTCAGTTCGCAGTATAACGGTGTTAGATATCGCGCGCAGTGTACTCTTTTTCAGCGTAATACCCAAGTTTTCACCGTAATACCCGAGCCTCTCCCTAATTTGAAATTAGGGAGAGGCTTCTTGCTGAGATCTAGGGATTAACCCATTCATCGTCGCGCAGCTCAATTTATGGCGCAGGCTTATCCTTATTGACGGCTTTAAATCCAGCGGAAAAAAGCTGAGCAATTTGTTCTCTACGCGGGTTATCGTGGCCGGTTACGAGGTAGTTTTTAATGCCTTTATCGCTGTCAGGAAGATCAGAATAGGTGAATAGGTCTCGCATGTTTTCAGGAAGCCGTGCGATCCCTGCTTTTCCGGTATTGAGTTCTTCAATCAAAATATCAATACGTCTTTTGGCTAATTTCTCTAAGCCGATGTCTAACGTTTCGGAGCGATCTAGACCTACTTCTTTATCATATTCAGCGATATTCGGACCATAAGCATGGCCGAGTAAGCCGCCGATTTTGTATAAGTTGAGCATAGATTTTGGCCGCTCGGAGAGATCCAGAGTTTTGCGATGAAACATCACTTGTTTCGTGATGATGATAGGTTCAGAAAAAAAGAATAAGTCTTTTTCTCGCTCAGGATTTTTTATGTAGGGAAAAGAAAGATCAAACTTATTACGCTTAACAGACTTGTAAACGCGACGCCACGGCATGCAAGTATACTCTAGCCGGACATTGACGGCAGCAAACACTTTACTCACGAAGTCGACGTTGATGCCTGCTGCTTTGTTATTGTTGCAGGTGACAAAAGGGGGAAAGCTGCCGACGGCGACCGTCAGCTTAGTAATAGGTTCAGCCTGCTCGGCACCCGCCTGAAAGCAAAACAGGCACAGGAGCAGTGACAATAGAATTTTCATCCGTGATTTAGCGATAACGCCCCTCCAAGAGCAAACGCGTTGAGCTGAAGTAACTTCTCAAGAACTCTGTTATGCGCTTCTGCGCGGGTTCTAGCTCGATCTGAGTTTAGTTGAGTATTCACTTAGTATAGGCAGATCGAAGGTGACTACAATGGCATAGCGTCAACTATCGTAAGTTTTCTCGTAGAGACTGTGTTTCAGTCAGGAGTTGAAATCAGGAATACATTGACCATGCTTATTCCTGATTTCAGATAATAACTCGCGGGTCAATACGTCTTATATTTCATCCTGACTAAACTTTCATTTCTATCACTAATTTTAATAAATCTGACATAACGAGCTGTTAGCGTGTTCGCCAAATTATTTTAGATCTTATTTATAAATGAAGCCATATATAGATTGTAGGTTAAAAATAATACTAATTTAATGATCCTGAAATACTGCTTATGTGAAGATATTGTCCATAGACGATCGGTAAGCAGATGTCATTATACAAAAGATAGGGCTTAAATATGACAAGTACACTTGTGTTATCTGATGGGTTAATAATCAATGATGGGGATATATTTGAAATATCAACACGCGACAATCAGTATTTTGAATCAGGATACTATCACCAGTATAAATACCACCAAGCGTTGGTGTGCAGTCCTAAATCCAATGAAGTGGGTGGCCAACAGTTTAAGATAAAGATAATAGCAAATAATTGGGTCTACCTAGTTTCTTCAAAAACAAACACTTTCCTTACCATATATGAAACGCTTCACCCAACTATTAATGGCGCGAAAAGAACAGTTAGCCGGATTGCAATGAGAAAGCAAGATACCGCCCCTAAGTCGAATGGTAACTCTCGCTTCAAGTTTGAGTCGCTAGGGAATGGTGAAGTTGCCATTCTTGATTATGATGGCCGACACCTGATGGAGTACCACGACAGTAAAATAAACCACAATGCCATTATTACTTCTGACGTTAATGGTATTGATGAAAGTAAGTGGGCTTTTAAAATGACTAGAGTGAACTTAGTCGATGGTGCCTATCAAAATAACCGTTATAAGCCAGTTTTCGTATCGGTTAATACGTCTTTTCAATCTTTTTAGCGTGTGGATGTAGAGTTAATTATGTCTAATTTTCAAGAGATAAGTAAACTGCGACGTCATTTATTCTCACGTTTAAAGAAAAGCGTGAAAAATGATTTGTTGGTCGAGAAGCAAATAAAAAGCTTTGACTATATTATTTCTCGACGTCGTTTTTTAGGAGCGGCAGGAAAGCTCACGGCGCTCGCTGCAATCGTTAATACTGGGCTTGCTCCTTCCGCATGGGCTGCGGAGAACTGTGTATATGAAGTGAAAGATCCGACGCTGCAGTTAACCGATGCAGAAAAAGAACAAATGGCGCAACCGGCTACAATAGCGATGTCAGGAGAGTTGATGGATGATCAACTGATGCTCAAAACAGGCGGGGAAATCACTAACTTTGAAGGGCATCATGCGGTTGTGTACGGCACTCATCACACGCCATATATTGAAACCGAGCAAGGTGAAGATGTTCGCTTACCTAGCCCAGTACAAATGGAGCTGATTTCCCTAGAACAAAACGGGCAAGTCACGCATCAGCATCGAACGTTAGAGTCAGGCCACGGTTTTAGCACGGATATTATAACCCAGCTTCCGTCCGGCGCGAACCCGCTTAATTATCGCCTCTTTGCTTATAGCCATCCCGACAATGGCATGGTGGACGACGCAGGATACACCCTTGGTGCCATGTTCACGGTGCTGGTGGACAATCATGACAATGCCAGTATCTATTACCGAACCACTCGCACGCTCGTTACTCCCGGACAAAAAGTGGACATCATAGATTCTAACTGGCAACCGCTTAATTTAAATATGGCGGTGGTTAAGTTTAATCATGTGCTGGTAGGCGAATTGCCCAGTGTGGTGCTAAGTGATGGTCATTTGAATTTAAGGGTGATGACATTTGGTAACTTGAGAGGTGTTAGTGCTGGCCGGGCTTGTATTGACCTGTCGAGTACGTTTCCCGTGGCGACGAATATCTTTCCGAAGGGTTACGTGGACAGCGCGCACTTTAATATTAAGTCGGTGAAGTTGACTCGTTTTGTTCCTGAAAGCAATCAGTGTACGTTTAGTTTTTTCCCATCGGCTAATGCAGCGTTTCACGCGGTTACATTTGTCTCAAATGATGATCCGCATAGCCACGATGTGATTTATAGCTGTCAGAGCTTAGAGGGTAACCCGAGCTTAGTGATGATGTCGGGAAACAACAATGGCAATATCGTTCGTGTCACCACCGAATATAAAAGTATGGTGGTTTACGATGACCATATGGCGATTGCTGTCAATCACACCAATAACCACAACCTAGATGGCACCATGCATGGGTATAGCACGACGCATCGGTATTACGATCTCGTCACCAATGTGTTATCGACGTCTAGTAGTGTCTCGGGAAAAGTGAAATCCTTGCATCGCCAATTTAATAGTTACGGTATTTGCAGTGTGGTTGCGCATCTCAAAGACGATGCGAAAAGCCCAACTTACAAGCTCAGAGAAAGCTGTACTCGAGTCGACAACAGCAGTATCACTAGCCCGTTTGTTCCTGAAGAAATTGCTGGGAAAATTGGTGAGTTTGAAAATTACGGTTATGAGGATTACGTCTGGTATCCAGACAGCGCTGATCTTATTGGCGTTTTACTGCCGCCTCACTCAGCCAATGAATACGACGCGATCACCGTCCAGCAAATGCCTAACCCAACCGGAGGCTCTGAATACATCAAATCGTTGGTGATTCAGGATAAATTCACCTTGAGCACTCACGAAGAGCAATTGGTTGTGCCTATGTCTTTGGCAGAGGCACAAGCCAATGAAGCTGCGGGTAAAAAGCAAGTGACGGATACTTTTTACCATAGTGAATTGAGTGTCCTCGATAGCAACGGGTATTCGGTTGCGGCGGGAGTGAAGGTTGAAGTGCGTAGCTCAAGACCATGCCGCTTGATTGATAACTACCATGGCTATGCGCATAGCATTAGCCGTGAACATTCAGTTGTTATTGAAACCAATGCAGTGGGACGTGTGGTGGTGTCTACCCGAGCCACGGATATGACGGCGCCGACTCTTTATGCTCGAATTTATGATGATGACAATATACTGTCTGGGGATCGCATTTTGCTCAGCACCAAAGGGGCAGAAAGGCCGTGGTCGGCGTTAAACTCTGACGTTGCTGCTAATAAACGTATGGCTGACAAAGATCATACGAATGTTCAAAGTTTGAGGGAGGCGAATCTGATTGGCTCAACGGTCTCTGACGATCAAGCCTGCGGTGTCGCTGACGTCATTCGAGGCGCAGGGCAAAAAATGGCGAGTCGTAGCAACACGCCGCCGAACACCTCAAACTTAGTGTCGAGCGCAAATGGTCACACGGTCAATCCGCTCAATCAGATAAGCTACATTGCCGGCGAAAACACCCGCCAGTTAACGCAAAGTCTCCACGGTTCGTGGACCATCGACCTCATGACAGGCACTAGCAGGCAGCTGCAGGCTGGCGAAATGCAAGGGGTTGCGCTGGGTGGCATTTTCCACAGCATCGGTCATGCCTTTAGCCATATCGTGCATAGTATTACCCATGGCGTGAAAACGATGATCAACGGAGTGGCGAGAACCATAACTAAAGTGACTCTAGAGATTGGCGATCAGGTTTCTGCTGCTTTTCACTACATCGAAAATGGAATTGAGCAAGCGGTTAAGTTCGTTATGGATACCGTGGAACATATTGCCAAAGCCTTGTATGCGGTGCTGTGTAAAGTGGCGCAGTTTGTGGGCGATGTAATTAAAACCATTATTTTGTATATCAAACTGCTGTTCAACTTTTCGGATATTTTTGCGCTAACGAAAAGTTTGTTGGGCAGTGTGAAACAACAAATCAGAGATGTGGCTAGCCTAAGCACTCATTGGGCTGAGCAAAGTAGTGGTCTTCTAAAAAATATAGAGCAAACCCTTTGTACGGATATTGATGGCCTATCTGGGACGCAGTATTCAGATAGACGCTTGGGCACGGGTGGTGCGTCTGTGTCTCAGCAAGTCAGTGTTACAGGCTCTAATTCTTGTGTTCAAAACTATGTCACCAATAAGTTTTGCAGCTCGGTTTCGAGTATGTCTGTGCAGAATGCGATGGTCTCTATGGGGGCGAATCTTGATGTTTCGAATAGCGATTTCGACACCACTTTGACGTCATTGGTCAGCCAAGTGGTGGAGTCTGGCTTGGTGATTTCCGAAGATATGGTGCAGTCATTGTATGACGCGACCATGGGTGGATTTGATCAGAAAGCTTTTGTGAAGGTGCTACAAGATCAGAAAGCCCTGATACATAGCGGTTGTCAATTAGCGGAGAGTGCGATAACAACCTTGGCTCAGCTAGCCAAGTTAGGTGAAAACCTCGTCCTCACAGCACTAGATCAAGAAGTGCCTTTTTTAGGGTGGCTGCTTAAGTTATTTGGCTTAGACCTCACTTGGGGAACCATGTTTGCATTTCTCGCGGCCTTACCGTTGCACACGACCTACGCGGTGATGACTGGTAAGTCTCTTAATTCAGTCGATTTTGCTCAGAATACATCACAGAAAAACACCCTTTTAGGTGGTACTCAATCCTGGATAAGTGAAGACTGCATCGCGGGCTATATCACGATGACACAACTTTCTATTGCATTGGGTTGTATGGATATTAAGGAAGAAATTGATGATGGTGACAACCCAGAAGAAGCGGAATTGAAATTTGCTACCACGAAGGCGTTTGTGAAAATCTTGAAAGGTATGTTTGATTTTGGCAAAGCCGTCGATAATTACGCGGATGAGACAGCGGTGGGGTACTTATCACCAAGCAGCTCATTTATGGTTGCACTGATTGGCATGGCCTTGACTCGCTATCAAGCCAGCAGCCAAGCGAAGCTCGTTCTTGCGATGGTGTATGCGTTGATCAAGTGGGTGATCTTTGTCGTTATGCTTGCCGAGCAGATGTTTGCTGAATATTTTGAATTGTGCAAAGCGGGCTGCGATGGCGTTGGTTACACTGCCGATGCCTACTATAAAACCTCAAAGAGCCCAACCGCCTTTTGGGCTGCAACGGCCTTTAAAGAATGCTCTCTTGGCTTTTATATCGCCAACGCTGCGACTGCTTAGAATTGTGACCGCTTAGTTGCGGCTGCTTAGCTGCGACTGCTTAGCTGCGACTGCTTAGAGTTGCGACGGCCTAGTTGCGACAGATTCGCTGAGAATGATTTGATTACTAATGAAATATGAAAAGGCGAACCTGCGCGGTTCGCCTCTGGTTAATATCTTTTGTCATCAAGGTATTTTTATCTGGTTAATTATGAACCACTACATTGGCCGTGTATTACACAAGGGATAATCCCTTTGGCAAACCCGTATGGCGCGCCAGCGTTGTAGATCTGATCGTCATAGGTGTCCCATTCCATTATCCCTCCAAACTTAGGGTCGCCCTTAATTTGGCTCACTTGGCTGTTGACGCCATTCACGACCGTCTCTAAGTCTCTCTGATTATACGCAGAGCCGGTGAAATCGTAGAAAATCCCAGCAGGACTTGCACTGTGGAAAGACGCCGGCTCGCCAATCACCAGTTTGGTGGTTGAGTTGCTTGGGAGCATCGACTTCAGATCGTTAAAGGTGGCGCTGATCATCTCAAAGTTATTTTCATACAGCTTGGTATTATTAGACAAATAGGGAGGTGATAGTGGGGTGTTGTATTCTTGCAACATCACGTAGTTAAAATCGGCCAATCCTGAGGTGTCGGTCAAGCTTTGGTAATACGGCTTTGGTTCGTGGCCGTGAGAAACAATTTGTCCGCTGCCATCCGCGCCCGTGTTAAATTGCGGCGCTGCGGTTACGATGTAAGGCGTTTTGCTCGCAGCTTTGCGATGCGTTTGCAAGTCGTGAATCAAGGTATGCATAACGTGATAACTGAATTTCGATTCAATATCGAAATCGACACCATCTAAACCATACTCATCAAGAAAATCGTTCAATTGACTGGCAAGCTTATCGATCTGAGCATCGCTTGAGTTGTCGTCAATGAAATAGGTATTGTTTGCCCCGCCAAATGAGATCAGCACGGAGAGATCAGGGTGAGCCACTTTTGCTGCCTGAATATCTTTGATCAAATTGACTTTGCTGTTGTCTGGGCCAAAGGCGGCGAGCGAAGGGCCGCTATTATCAATGGAACCAAACGCGATAATCAGCATGTTGTAACCTTGTTCGGCTGTTTGGCTGATAGACCATGGTCCCCAATCAGCCCAGTAACCCACCATTAAATGCTGAACCTGAGCACTGTAGTGGCAATCGATTTCATTGGAATCGTTGGTGCAGCTTCCACTTAGGTTGTAACCGGGAACGCTTGGTTTGATGGTGTAGGTTTGCCCATCGTTGGGCAGCATCATGGCTGTAGAAAAGCTTGATGAAAAATGCGCGTTGCTGGTGAAGGTCAGGTGGTTAGTGCTGGTTGCACTGATTGTTCCAGACATGCCACTTGATGGCAGCGAATCGATGCTCACGTTAACCGGATGCATGCTCTCTTGGGCGTAGTTCTTCACTTGAGACTGAAAGTTTGCTTTCGCTGTTTTCCCGCTCACCACGTCGACTTCTTGTGTGGTAGGGCTTGGTATTACTTCGGTGATGGAGCCATCACGGTTTTGCGTTGCCGCGGCACCCAACGAGACTTGATAAGCTGCGCCGTTCAATGCATTACCGGGAAGCGCGATAGGTTCGGCGTTGGCCGACAGAGGTTGGCTGAGGTCAACATCCCCTTGCTGGCTGGTAACGGTGGCGTTGAGCGTTGGAAGTGCGGTGTCGGTGGGAGAAAGCGTAAATAATAGCTGACCTTCATTGGCGTAAATGGCGATGGGTGAATCCGCAATCTCGGAGCCACTGTCTCTGGTTTGCACGTAGAACATGCTTTGAATCGACTCACTGGGTTGCAAGGTTTGGCCAGAGTTGG
This sequence comes from Vibrio profundum, assembly GCF_050337555.1. Taxonomy (NCBI): domain Bacteria; kingdom Pseudomonadati; phylum Pseudomonadota; class Gammaproteobacteria; order Vibrionales; family Vibrionaceae; genus Vibrio; species Vibrio profundum. The sequence continues at coordinate 46,202 of NZ_JAKJTA010000011.1, read as the reverse complement.
ACATTATAAAAGTATATTCTTGGCGATTCGAATTGTAGCTTGGTACATCGCTGGCGATGTTTTCTAGCGCTAGAATATTGGAGATATTCGATTGCACTTCAGTCGGGATGTGGAACGACAAGGTTTTCAACGTTAAGGGCTTGTTGGTCGGGTTAGTGACGGTGAATCCAAAACCTATCATGCCTGCCCAAACGGTGTTGGCCGATGTAGCGATAGCAAGGTGGTCCTTCACGGGCACTGCCGCAAATGGTGTCGCGGAGGCTGCAAAACTTGCATTCGGCAAAATGAAAAACGGCAGAATAAGCGCTGCTAAGGGTATGCTTTTCTTCATAATAATCCTTTATGTTGAATATCTATAAATAAGGATAAATACCCTACCACACATATTGTTACATTTGTTGCATATTGAGTGTGGGTTATTATTTGCTCGAAATATATCGAGTCAGGAGCACTTATGTCTGATGGACTAGAATTAAACAGGATAAATGTGCAGATAGGGCGGGTGATGACGAGTCGAAATATTCACGGAAACTGGCATATAAGTTTTGAAAATAGAATTCTTCGTAGCCAAACCATTGGCGCATTGAACGCCGAAGGGTATCAAGCGTGGTTTGAAGAGATGAAGTTCAAGGTGTTGTCTTCACCAGAAGGGGATAGCCAGCCTTGGGTGCATATCACTGACTCTCGCGAGTGGGAAGGCGGTGCGTTAGATTCGTGGGGAGATATTGACGAAATAACTGGCTGGACCCTCAAACATAATTGCGTTTTTATTGCTGCTGTCTTATCCACCAAGCTTATGGAGTTTTCCGCTGAAAAATATCTGGTGAACCAAAATTATACGGTTTACTCCAATTATGATTTGGCCTTGGAAGAGTGTATAGAACGGTTAGCTCAAGCTCAGAAGATCTTGTAGAGGCGCTACCTCAGTATTTTGTTCGGTGTGACAGCATCAGGCTAGTAAAGTGTACATATTGTTAATTTTGAGATCTCTATCAATAAGGAGGGGCTTTTTCAATTGCTTCTAACCCATTATGATTCTTGGGCTTTTCGAATCGTTAACCTAAGGATAGGAAATGAAAAAAGTTGTATTCTGTTTGTCCTCTCTTCTCTTGAGCTCTCTTGCTCATGCCTCACCCTATACTGTGTATTGCCACTCTTTTGCCAATGATAGCCATAAAGGTGATTGTTCTTTTTATGAAGGTGTTCCTACAGATAAGCCCGATGCAGTATCAGTGACGGTTAAGCTCACTTGTTTAATCGAACCGTATGATCCGCCAGCTTGGACAGTCACCCCCGATCCTTACACCAGCCAGTTTACTGTCGGCGATAGCCATTCAGGTTGTAGCTCTTCACAAGAGGTTAAAAGTGTCCAAATCACCTTTAAGCAGAGTGATGGGCGAACGATCAGAACAAGTAAAGTGGTCATTGATGATGGTGGCGGCCCGTATCAGAGCGCCGAAAAAAGTGACCAATCGGATCTGCTCGGCGACGACGCCAAAAAGGCGGGTGGCAAGCACATCTATGTGTCGAATTGGAGTAAGCCCGTGAATGCTTACTGCTGGCATGTCGACGGTTACAGTGGTTGCGCCAAAGACGTGAATTAATGTGTGAACGCAGAACCCGCATTCTAGTAATAAAAATTGACTCTGAACAATCGTCTACCTAAGGATAGGAAATGAAAAAAGTTATAATCGGTTTATCTTCTCTCATCATCAGTTCATTAGCCCATGCGTCACCTTACACTGTGCATTGTTACTCTTATGCCGACGATGGTCATAATGGGGAGTGTTCTTTTTATACTGGCGTGACGAGCACTACTGTCGATGCGACATCGATTTTAGTCAAATTTACGTGTAGTAAAGAGCCTAAGAATCCGGCAACTATCACGGTCGCACCATCTGCATACAGCACACACTTTACGGTTGGAAATGGTGGCGCTGGGTGCAGTTCATCTAAAGATATAAAAACCGTGCAGTTAACTTTTAAACAAAGCAATGGGCAGATAGTCGAAACGAGCACACTTAAGTACAGCAGCGGCGGCCCGACTCCTCGTTTGTCCCCAGCACCCGTTCAAGTCGGTGCGACCAGTGATGCCCCAATACTGACGGATAGCGCAAAAAATGCCGATCGTGAAAACGTTTATGTGTCTAACTGGAGTAAACCTAAAGGTACGTCTTGCTGGCATATCGATGGGTACAGTGGCTGTGCAAAAAAGGCTAATTGATCGATGAGAACTCGGAGAAAAGCATGCAGCTTAGTGGCTTGCGCATTACGGCAATCACATTATATCTGCCTTGTGCTCTAAGCTGGTGAATTACCCATAGAGCAATAAACCGTAAATGAAAGTTGTGGCTTATTTTTATCTTGTTAATTGGCAAATAGGTTTCGGTTATGACTAGAGAATAATGTACACACACTTTGTAGTCAGTTTATGGACAAAAACGTCATAGCCTGTTTGCTAAAACAACACGAAATGAATCTTTCACGTCAATAACGGCCAGTATACTATGTGGTCAGAAGTTGCACTTATTAATAGGATAATTCTGTTGCAAACTTACAGCCCGATTTTAGGTGAACTAGGTGGAGTAAGTGCTTAAAAACAGCTTTACGGGGCTTTAATAGCCCTAGAACTGAATTTTTGAGGCTTAACTTACGGATTTAACATAATGGGCATAATGAACACGTAGGAATCGCTGTGGAGCTTGGTTTATTTGGTCTGTTGAGCCTGGGCGAGCTTGTCTAGACAGGCTTGGTGGGCTTTATCGTAGTCGAAAAAAACTTGGATAATGCTTGTATTATGCATTTGTGTTTTTACTGCAAATTCTTGTAATCTTCCGGGCATTACAACTGCATGAAAAAGGCAATTATGCTCAAAAAGCCAGTCAGCGATAGTGTTATTAGTTTCCCAGCTATCTAGGGATGTGCCGATCCACTTACTGCAATCAAGTAGGTAGACCCAAGGGGTGATATCAGATTCTGGTGATGAAATGATGGTTTGCTTCATTTCATCAAACCAAGTTTGAGCTGCTTCTTTGTTAGTTGCTCCTGTGACTTCCGAATACAAAACTCTACCTTCAAAGTGCATAGACCAAAGTCCATGAATATTTCGTTGTTTCATCGTCTATTTTTCCGGTTGAACCTACCTTACACCAGTATAGCCAACGCGCGATTTACCGTAATGAACACGTAGAAGGCACTACAGGATATGTTCACTTGTCTTGTTGTCGTTGAGCACCTTCGAGTTTGTCTAAGCAGGCTTGGTAAGCTTCGCCGTAGTCGAAAAAAAACCTAACAATACCATTATTACTCAGCCCTTTCTCCATGGCAAAATGTTGCATCTTTTTAGAGAAAACAAAAGCAAGTAATATACAGTTATTTTCAGACATCCAATGTATGTTGTCATTAGCATTTCCAAAGGAATCTATTGTGGTTAAGTCCCAATCTCGAAAGTCGAATAAGTTAACCCAAGGTGTCATATAATTATCTTCTGAAGAAGAAAGGTGACACTTCATATCCTCGAACCAAGCTTGACTAAGTTCTGTATTTGTTGAGCCCGTAATTTTTGATTGTAAAATTCGATTTTCAAAGTTCATGGTCCAGTTACCATGAATATTCCGCTGTGTCATCACCCGTCCCCAAGTTGTAGGAATGATTTACACCAGTATAGCAAACGGTCGATTTACCATAATGGGAGTTGTACGTACTTGTGCTGTAAGAGCATAAACTAACTAATCGAGGCTGACTCATCAGCTTCTTTTTCGTAGCTCTAAGAAGATCAGAGGCAGTTTCGATATAGTGAGATCGTCATACTACCATTAAAATCCAAACAAAAAGGCGAACTAAAAAGTTCGCCTTTTGCTATTACGCTACATCAGGATGACACGACATTAGTCTTCGTAGTTCTCGATGCTTGGGCAAGAGCAGATTAGGTTACGGTCGCCGTAAACGTTGTCTACGCGGTTAACCGTTGGCCAGTATTTGCTTGCCTTGGTTGCTTTCGATGGGAAGCACGCTAGCTCGCGAGAGTATGGACGATCCCATTCTGCTGCTGAAAGATCAGCTTGTGTGTGCGGAGCGTTGACTAGAGGGTTGTTCTCTAGTGGCCATTCACCGTTTTTCACTGCTGTCATTTCGTGACGGATAGCGATCATTGCTTCGCAGAAACGATCTAGCTCTTCTAGATCTTCCGATTCTGTTGGCTCAACCATTAGCGTGCCCGCCACTGGGAACGACATGGTTGGTGCGTGGAAACCGTAGTCCATTAAGCGTTTCGCGATGTCTTCTTCACTGATGCCTGTTTCTTCTTTCAGCGGACGAATATCGATAATACATTCGTGTGCGACGCGGCCGTTGGTGCCACGGTAAAGAACAGGGTAGTGAGGAAGCAGTTTTTCCATCACGTAGTTGGCGTTCAAGATAGCCACTTTCGTTGCTTCTGTTAGGCCCGGTTCACCCATCATGGCGATGTATGCCCATGAGATAGGGAGAATAGACGCGCTGCCTAAGTCTGCCGCAGAAACTGCGTAGTCTTTGCCTTTCACGCCGTTTTCAATGTGACCCGGTAGGAAAGGGGCTAGGTGTGATTTAACACCGATAGGACCCATACCCGGACCGCCACCGCCGTGTGGGATACAGAAGGTTTTATGTAGGTTCAAGTGAGACACGTCAGAGCCGATGAAGCCCGGAGACGTTAGACCAACCTGTGCGTTCATGTTTGCGCCGTCTAGGTAAACCTGACCGCCCGCTGCGTGAACTTTCTCGCACACTTCTTTCACTTGCTCTTCGTATACGCCGTGCGTAGAAGGGTAAGTGATCATGATGCTAGATAGGTTGTCTTGGTGCTTCTCGATCTTCGCTTCTAGATCCGTCATGTCAACGTTGCCGTTGTCGTCACATTTCACAACCACAACTTTCATCGATACCATTGAGGCAGTCGCTGGGTTGGTGCCGTGTGCTGAGCTTGGGATCAAACAAACGTTACGATGACCTTCGCCGCGACTTGCGTGGTAGCGTTGGATAGCAATCAAACCTGCGTATTCACCCGATGCACCCGAGTTTGGCTGTAGAGAGAAATCGTCGTAGCCGGTGATTTCACATAGCTTCTCTTTGAGATCTTGTGCTAGTGCGGTGTAGCCAGCAGCTTGCTCTAGCGGTGCGAATGGGTGAATAGAACCAAATTCTGGCCAAGTCACAGGGATCATTTCAGCCGCAGCGTTCAGCTTCATCGTACAGCTGCCTAGCGGGATCATGCCGTGCGTTAGCGAGAAGTCTTTGTTCTCAAGCTGTTTCAGGTAACGCATCATTTGCGTTTCGCTGTGGTGCGTGTTGAATACTGGGTGAGTCAGGTATTCAGACGTACGGCGGCAAGACTCTGGGATTGCAGCGAATTCGTTTTCGGCGATTTCAGCAGACAGTGCGTTTGCATCTTCTTTCACGTCAAACACAGTGAATAATGCGGCAACGTCGGCGATCGTCGTGGTTTCATCTAAGCTGATGCCTAGTTTGCCATCAAGACGGCGCAGGTTGATGTCAGCCGTTTGCGCTTTTTCGTATAGAGCGTCTGTGTTGTCTGCAGAGTTAATCGTGATGGTGTCGAAGAAGCTGTTGTGAGCAAGCTCGTAGCCTGATTTCGTTAGGCCAGCGGCAACAATCGCAGTTAGGTGGTGCGTGCGACGTGCAATGGTGCGCAGGCCTTCAGCGCCGTGGAATACCGCGAAGAAAGACGCCATATTCGCTAATAGTGCTTGGGCAGTACAGATGTTTGACGTCGCTTTTTCGCGGCGGATGTGTTGCTCACGCGTTTGCATTGCCATGCGAAGTGCTTGGTTGCCCTTCGTATCAATTGATACACCGATTACGCGACCCGGTATTGTGCGCTTATGCTTGTTACGCGTTGCCATGAATGCTGCGTGCGGACCGCCATACCCCATAGGTACGCCGAAACGTTGCGCAGAGCCGATCACGACGTCAGCGCCCATTTCGCCAGCAGGCTTTAATAGTGCAGAGGCTAGAAGGTCAGTAGCAACCGCAACCAATGTTTTGTTTGCTTGTGCTTTTTCGATGATGTCAGTTAGGTCGTGAACTTCACCAGTTGTGCCTGGGTATTGAACCAGTGCGCCAAACACGTCTTGCTCTGGAAGTGTATCCAGTGCGCCGATTTGTACGTCGAAGCCGATGTATTCTGCACGTGTTTTCACAACTTCAATCGTTTGTGGGTGCACATCGTCTGCAACGAAGAACACATTGCTCTTGCTCTTGCCTGCACGTTTACACAAAGTCATCGCTTCTGCCGCTGCCGTTGCTTCATCAAGCAAAGATGCGTTCGCGATTTCCATACCCGTTAGGTCCATCACCATTTGCTGGTAGTTTAGCAATGCTTCTAGGCGGCCTTGAGAAATCTCAGGTTGATAAGGGGTGTAAGCTGTATACCAACCTGGGTTTTCTAGCACGTTACGTAGGATAACGTTTGGCGTGAAGGTGTTGTAGTAACCTTGACCGATGAAAGTACGCTTAATTTGGTTTTGGTTAGCGAATACTTTCATTGCTTCTAGCATATCCGCTTCACTTTTCGGCTCGGCCAATGTCATTGGCTGCTCTAAGCGAATCTGTGCAGGAACAGTTTCATTAATCAAAGTGTCTAGGTCAGCAGCGTTGATGGCTTGCAGCATGCGCTGTTGATCAGTGTGGTTTGGACCGTTATGGCGTGCCACGAATTCGTTTTGAGTTCCTAGTTGAGCTAGGAGAGGGCTTTTTTGAAGTAAATCAGTCATGGTTTCTACCTTCTTCGCGGTGCGCATCCCAATGGCTTGTATTGCATATTGCTGGTACTGCATACAGCAGGGGCTTTATAAGTATAAGTGCGACCTGTAAAAAGAGCTGCCCAATACTGAGCAGCTCATTTTAAATTGTTTCTTATTACTCTTCTTCGATAGCGTTGAGGTAAGCCTCAGCGTCTTTCAATGCATCAAGCTCAGATGCATCGGAGAGTTTCACTTTAACAATCCAACCACCTTCATAGGGTTCTTCATTAATAAGCTCAGGGCTGTCTTCAAGCTCTTCGTTAACTTCGATTACTTCACCAGTGATTGGTGCGTAGATGTCAGAAGCGGCTTTTACAGATTCGACTAGAGAGAAGCTTTCGCCAGCGTCAAGTTCGCTTTCAACTTCTGGTAAGTCGACAAACACAACATCACCGAGCATTTCTTGAGCGTGTTCTGAAATACCGATTGTCACAGTACCGTCACCGTTATCTTTTACCCATTCGTGACTGTCTGCAAATTTCAGTGTGTTATCCATTAGTTAATCTCCAAAAATAGATATAAGGATTTAAATTGTTTATTTATTGATAAAGAGGAAATTGTAGGCACAGTGCTTTCACTTGTTTACGCACTTGCTGCTCAACATCTGGATTACCTTCAGGACAAGCAACAAGCCCGTCTAAGACATCTCCAATCCACTCACCAATGAGTTTGAATTCTTCTGCGCCGAAACCTCGACTGGTGCCCGCTGGTGTACCCAAGCGAATACCGGACGTAATCATAGGCTTTTCTGTATCGAAAGGAATTCCATTTTTATTACATGTGATCCCGGCACGTTCTAGCGCGTTTTCTACTTGGTTGCCTTTCAGACCTTTTGGTCGTAAATCGACGAGCATCAAGTGCGTGTCTGTGCCGCCTGTAACGATATCGCAACCGCGAGTTTGCAATACTTCAGCAAGAACTTTTGCGTTGTTGATCACTGAATTGATGTAGCCCTGAAATTCTGGACCGAGTGCTTCGCCAAACGCAACGGCTTTAGCCGCTATCACGTGCATCAAAGGGCCGCCCTGCAAACCAGGGAAAACCGCTGAGTTGATCTTTTTATTGATGTCTTCAAGATTGGTTAAGATCATACCGCCACGTGGTCCGCGCAGCGTTTTGTGTGTTGTGGTTGTCACCACATGTGCGTGTGGCAGTGGGCTAGGGTGAGCGCCAGTGGCGACCAAGCCTGCGATGTGGGCCATATCGACCATTAGAATCGCGTTAACTTCGTCGGCAATTTCACGGAACTTCGCAAAGTCTAATGTACGTGGAATCGCAGAGCCACCCGCAATGATCATTTTTGGTTGGTGCTCAACAGCTAGCTCGCGCACCGCATCGTAGTCGATTTCTAGTGTGTCGCGGTCAACGCCGTATTGGATGGCATTGAACCATTTACCTGATAGAGCAGGGCGTGCGCCGTGCGTGAGGTGCCCGCCCGCATCCAATGACATACCTAGAATCGTGTCACCCGGTTGCAGAAGGGCAAGTTTTACTGCGCCGTTTGCTTGAGCGCCAGAGTGTGGTTGAACGTTTGCGTATTCGCAGTTAAAAAGTTTTTTGGCGCGCTCGATAGCGATGGCCTCAACGGTATCAACGTGCTCACAACCACCATAATAACGACGTCCTGGGTAGCCTTCTGCATATTTGTTAGTTAGGCATGTGCCTTGTGCTTGCATCACCGCTTTAGAAACGATGTTTTCTGATGCGATTAGTTCGATTTGATCATTCTGTCGTTGTAGCTCAGCTTGGATACCTGCGAAAACCGCGTCGTCGGTAGCAGTCAGATTAGTAGTGAAGAAGCTGTCTAGACTATGATTTTTGTGTGCTTTGTTCATCGTTGAGGACCTTCCCATAATTTAGCAACCCAATACGTGAGTAAAAGACGGTGTGTTGGTTGGGCTGCTAGGCCTTTATTAACTTCTGCACCAATTCAGTACTTATTACTTAAATTGAGTATGCTTAACAAGCAGTATTGCTATACGCATGGTTCTCAATAAGTATGACGTTTGGGCAGAGCGACTCAATCCCTAAAAGTGGGTAAAACTGGCTGGGTAAATGTTAAATTTTACTTTTGCCCAAAACCAGAACTAGCATCTCGATATCTAACAAGCCAGTAACATACCTTGACTCGCAGGAACAATCAAACAAAATTTCCTATTGGAAACAAAATTTCTAAATGTGTTACCGTTGGCACAGTAAGTTTTTTTAATTCGAGCTTTAATAACAGGGTGGTGATACGCCCTATTTTTAGAGCCTAGGACGTGGCGTTTTAAGAGGGAATTGTATGTCTAAAGGTATCTTTGATGAGTACCCATCAATTACGTTGGCGAAAGAGTCTGGGGAGCAAACTATTGAGCCCCTACAACTTGGCCAGCGCATTAAACAAATTCGGTCTAAATTAGGCATCACATTGGAAGAAGCAAGCCAACGAACTGGGCTTGCTCGTTCGACGCTTAGCAAGATAGAAAATGAGCAGATTTCGCCAACCTTTCAAGCTATGCAGAAATTGGCGAATGGTTTGCAGATAGATGTCCCTCAACTCTTTGAGCCACCTAGGAAAAAGGTAGCTACAGGTAGGCGTGATATCAATCGTAGTGGGGAAGGGAAACCACACCCGACACCCACTTATGAACATGAGCTGCTGGCGACTCAACTCTCAAACAAAAAAATGACGCCGTTTAAGAGCCAAGTGAGGGCGAGAAGTTTTGAAGAATACACCGATTGGGTTCGTCATGATGGCGAAGAATTTTTGCTGATTTTATCCGGTGAAATTTTATTTTATTCGGAGTTTTATGAGCCAGTAAAGATGAGCCAAGGAGACAGTGTTTACTACGATGCCAACATGGGACATATGTTGGTTTCCGTGAGTGAAGCCGATGCCCACATTTTGTGGGTGACAGCAAAATGACGTAAACGTTTGCTTTTTTATTTCCTATAGTGAAGGCAAACGATTGCATTTTTATTGACTTGTCTGATTATTCTGTTATTTTTGGCGGAAATAACTTTCAAGTCCCAATTTTTCATCGCGCAGCCAAGTTGCACTTATGTTAACTGGGTATTGTTTTTGTGTTCCCATTTCGTTAATTGCCTTGAGCTGAGAGTATTCTTGTTTACTATAGGAAACTACTTTTCTGACGCGAAATCTTTGACAGTAAGAAAGTCGCGCTTCGATGCCATGAACGCGATTTGATGGAGAATAAAATGACTCAAGAAAACCAAACACTATTAACGACTCCGTTGCATGCTTTACATGTTGAGCAAGGGGCGAAAATGGTGCCATTCGCCGGCTATGAGATGCCAGTTCAGTACCCGCTAGGGGTAAAAAAAGAACATTTGCATACTCGCGATGCCGCGGGCTTGTTTGATGTATCACATATGGGCCAACTGCGCCTGCGTGGTGATGGCGCGGCAAAAGCGCTTGAGTCTTTAGTGCCTGTCGACATTATTGATTTAAAAGCGGGCAACCAGCGTTACGCTTTCTTTACTAACGAGCAAGGCGGCATTCTTGATGACTTGATGGTGGCCAACTTAGACGATCACCTATTCTTAGTGGTTAACGCAGCATGTAAAGATCAAGATATTGCTCATTTGAAGGCGAACCTACCTGAAGGCGTAGAGCTTGAGTTGATTGAAGATCGCGCTTTATTGGCACTTCAAGGACCAAAAGCGGCAGAGGTGTTAGCTAAGCTTCAACCTGAAGTGGCAGACATGCTGTTTATGGATGTACGCGTACTTGAAGTTGCAGGTATTGAGTGCATAGTAAGCCGCAGTGGTTACACCGGTGAAGATGGTTACGAAATTTCTGTACCCAACGATCAAGCTGAAACGCTCGCGCGTAAACTGACTGCTTGTGAAGAAGTGGAGTGGATTGGTCTAGGTGCTCGCGACTCACTACGTTTAGAGTGTGGACTGTGTCTATATGGTCATGATCTCGACACAACAACAACGCCAGTAGAAGCAAGCCTTCTATGGGCAGTGAGCAAAGTTCGCCGTACCGATGGTGAACGTGCAGGTGGTTTCCCGGGTGCAGATATCATCCTTGATCAAATTGCGACGAAAGATGTATCACGTAAGCGTGTTGGTCTTGTTGGTCAAACCAAAGCACCAGTGCGTGAAGGCGTTGAACTTTTTGATGCCGACGGACAACAAATCGGTATCGTGACGAGTGGTACGGCGGGGCCGAACGCAGGTAAACCTGTCTCTATGGCTTATGTTCGCGCAGATCTAGCGGCCATTGGTAACGAAATCTTTGCCGAGGTTCGTGGTAAGAAACTGCCAATGACTATCGAAAAAATGCCATTTGTACCTCAGCGTTACTACCGAGGCTAAGCTTCACTGTAAGTGGCACGGATAAGATAAAAAAGACCTCGATAGTGAGGTCTTTTTTATGTCTTACATAATTAGTCGTAGATCGTAGGAATAGGTTGGCGCTTGTGTTGTGTGGCTTTATAGATGGCGACGATTTTGTCAGAAACATCGCTTGGCAGTGGTTTACCTTCTAAGAAGTCATCAATTTGATCGTAGCTTAGGTTTAATGCATCTTCGTCTGCTTTTTGTGGCGCGAGCTCTTCTAAATCTGCTGTTGGCACTTTGCCGACCAATACGCTTGGTGCGCCTAGTGTGTCTGCTAGCTCACGGACCTGTCTTTTATTTAAGCCAAATAGTGGCGCTAAGTCGCATGCCCCGTCGCCGAATTTAGTATAGAAGCCAGTGATGTTCTCAGCTGAATGATCGGTCCCCAGCACAAGGCCGCCGACGTAGCCTGCAATTTCATACTGCGCTACCATCCGGGTGCGAGCTTTCACGTTACCTTTAATAAAATCGACTTTAGCGGTATCGGTCGGTAAAAGGTTAGTGCCTTGCAGCGCAGCACGAGTTGCCGAGTGAGTACCTTCAACGCCTTCTTTGATATTGACTGACACTGAATGGCTAGGTTGAATAAAAGATAGAGCGAGTTGCGCCTCATCTTCATCCTTTTGTTCGCCAAAAGGTAAGCGTACAGCGATAAACTGGTATTGGTCGGTTTTATTGGCTTCATTGAGTTGATCGACTTCATTAAGTTGATCGATAGCTAATTGAGCCAAACGACCACATGTAGTCGAATCCACACCGCCACTGATACCGAGAACTAGAGAACGACATCCAGACTCTTGTAGCTTACGTTTGATAAAATCGACTCGGCGGGTAATTTCGAAGTGAGGATCGATAGATGGGAGAACTCGCATCTCATCTCTAATAACTTGCTCCATGATATTTTCTTCCTGCGATGATTTATGAAATTGTGTTTGATGGTAATATCATACTCATTTCATCCAATTAGAAAACTGCGAAGTGGACATTGATCGTAGATAGGGTAAATAATGAGCAAAATTGCTGTCTTTGGTAGCGCGTTTAACCCGCCTAGCTTAGGTCATAAAAGTGTGATCGAGTCACTCAGTCATTATGACAAGGTGTTGTTGGTACCGAGTATTAGCCATGCATGGGGCAAAGAAATGGCGGATTACTCGCTGCGTTGCGAATTGCTGGCTGGATTTGTTACCGATATCGCGCTGCCGAATGTAGAATTGTCTAAGGTTGAGGAGCAGCTGTATGTTCCCGGAACCAGTGTGACCACTTTCGCGGTATTAAGCGAGTTACAGCAGAACTTTCCTGACGCTGACATAACGTTTATCATGGGTCCTGATAATATTGTCAATTTCACGAAATTTTATCGGTATGATGAAATTTTGCGCCGTTGGAGCTTACTCGCTTGTCCAGAAAAAGTGGCGATTCGCAGCACTCAAATACGCGATAATTTGTTGGCTGGAAATTCGATTGCAGGTTTGACGACGCCGAGTGTGGCGAAATTGCTTGATGAGCAGCGTATTTACCATTCATCATGATATTGCAGGATTTAGGGCTGATAGGGTTTGCAGATAGAGTTTAAGGCAGAATTAATGTCAAAAGTTTGGATCATTATTGGGGTTTTTGTGGGTATGATATCTAATCAGGTATTCGCTAGCACCTCTGATCCGGCATCAAGCAATACCTATAATCAGACTGCACCTACTATTGCGGAAAGGTCAGGAACAGCTTCGGCCCTTGCTGACAATTTTACGCTACCCACGGATTCTGTACCTCAGATGCCGTCTTTTGATTTTTCAAACTCACAAGACACCACGGATAACTATTGGTCGGATTGGGCGATAAAATACAAGTCTGAACCCTTCTTGTCAGATAGCCTTTCTTTTAGCCACTTTGGTGTGGGTGTATGGCAACCACAAACGGCGCAAAGAGATCCCACTTTTAATACCAACTTACCGACCAAGCCTGATCAAGTCGGTGCTATCGGTTCGGAAGAGTGGCTACTCAACCATGGCCTTCAGCTGAGCTTAGGGTTTGGCGATCAAAACTCAGGACAGCCCCGCATCCGATTTGATTACCTGTGGCATGAAGACAGTTACGACAATGTGATGATGCAGGTTGAGTTCCCATTCTAATCATCACTTCAGCTCAATATTGAAAACAATTCCCTATAGGTGTTTCCAATGCCTTTCCATTTTACGGCATGGTTATTTCTTTACGGCACGGTTATTCTTTTACAACGTGGTTATTCCTTTACGATATTGTTATTTCGCCGTTTTCCGTTACAATGCCCGAGCGTTAGCTAAAACACATTCGTATTTGTGCGCAAGCTCGCGCAGCTATTTGAATTCTATACGCTTATATTTGAAGCGTTATAACTGAACACGTGTTGCTTGGTGTGCAACACCACTGTAAAGGATAAAATATGCCAATTATTACTCTTCCTGACGGCAGTCAACGTCAATTTGATACTCCAGTTTCAACTCTAGATGTCGCTCAATCTATCGGCCCAGGCCTAGCGAAAGCAACGATTGCAGGCCGTGTAGACGGTATTCGTGTCGATGCTTGCGATCTTATCGAGAGCGATGCGAGCCTTGAAATCGTTACCGCTAAAGATGAAGTCGACGGTCTAGAAATCGTTCGCCACTCATGTGCTCACTTGCTAGGACACGCGATTAAGCAGCTGTATCCTGAAGCGAAAATGGCGATTGGTCCGACAATTGATAGCGGCTTTTACTACGATATCGATATGGAACATTCGCTTACGCAAGAAGATTTAGAAAAAATCGAAAAGCGTATGAAAGAGCTGGCGAAGACCAAATACGCTGTTGTTAAAAAGAAAGTCAGCTGGCAGGAAGCTCGCGATGCGTTTGAAGCGCGTGGCGAAACTTACAAGATGGAAATCTTGGACGAAAATGTCTCTCGTGACGACCGTCCAGGTTTGTACCATCATGAAGAATATATCGATATGTGTCGTGGTCCGCACGTGCCGCACATGGGCTTTTGTCAGCACTTTACACTGTTGAACGTAGCTGGTGCCTACTGGCGCGGTAACAGCGATAATAAGATGCTACAACGTATCTATGGTACGGCCTTCCACGATAAGAAAGCGCTGAAAGCGCATCTTACTCGCTTGGAAGAAGCTGCGAAGCGCGACCACCGTAAAATCGGTAAGCACTTAGACTTGTTCCACATGCAGCAAGAAGCGCCGGGTATGGTGTTCTGGCATCACAATGGTTGGTCTATCTTCCGTGACTTGGAAGTATTTGTTCGTGAGAAACTCACAGAATACAACTACCAAGAAGTGAAAGGCCCACTAATCATGGATCGCGTTCTTTGGGAACGTTCAGGTCACTGGGACAAGTACGCAGAAGCAATGTTCACGACTTCTTCAGAGAACCGTGAGTACGCGCTGAAGCCGATGAACTGTCCAGGCCACGTTCAAATCTTCAATCAAGGTTTGAAATCATATCGTGATTTACCGCTACGTATGGCAGAATTCGGTTCTTGTCATCGTAACGAGCCATCTGGTGCATTACATGGTATCATGCGCGTCCGTGGTTTCACTCAAGATGACGCACATATATTTTGTACAGAAAACCAAATTCAAGATGAAGTGACATCTTGTATTAAAATGGTGTATGACACATACAGCACATTTGGTTTTGACAATATTGTCGTGAAGCTGTCAACTCGCCCAGAAAAGCGTGTTGGTTCAGATGAAATCTGGGATCAATCAGAAGAAGCGTTGAAGCTTTCTCTTGAAGCAATGGACATTCCATATGAGATTCAAGAAGGCGAAGGTGCATTCTATGGCCCTAAGATTGAATTCACGCTGCACGATTGTTTAGACCGTGCATGGCAGTGTGGTACCGTTCAGCTAGACTTCAACTTACCAGAGCGTTTAGGCGCAACTTATGTAGGTGAAGATAACGAACGCCACGTGCCTGTGATGATTCACCGTGCAATTTTAGGCTCATTAGAGCGCTTCATCGGTATTTTGATTGAAGAATATGCAGGTTTCTTCCCAACGTGGTTGGCGCCAGAACAGGCTGTGATTATGAATATCACGGACAAACAGGCCGCGTACGTTGAAGAAGTTGCACAAAAAATGCAAAAAAGTGGAATTAGAGCCAAAGCGGACTTGAGAAATGAGAAGATAGGCTTTAAAATCCGCGAACACACTTTAAAGCGTGTACCGTATATGTTGGTTTGTGGTGACCAAGAAATGGAAGCCGGCGAAATCGCAGTACGTACTCGTAAAGGTAAAGACCTAGGTAAATTCAAAGTGGATGATTTTATTTCATATATCCACGCCGAGGTTTCTAACCGCAAGCTCAATCTGGAGGAATAGCTATTAAAGGCGGAAGACGTGGCCAACAACCGGCCAAACAAAACCAGCACCGTTTAAACGGTGACATTCGAGGCGTTCGTGAAGTTCGTCTAACTGGCGCTGACGGTGAAGCTGTTGGTGTTGTTTCAATTAATGAAGCACTTGAAGCAGCTAATGAAGCTGGTATGGATCTCGTAGAGATCAGCCCTAACGCCGAGCCACCAGTTTGTCGTGTGATGGACTATGGCAAGTTCCTGTTCGAGAAGAGCAAAGCTGCGAAAGAGCAGAAAAAGAAGCAAAAGCAGATTCAGATTAAGGAAGTAAAATTCCGTCCTGGAACTGATATTGGAGACTATCAGGTAAAACTACGCAACCTGACACGTTTCCTCGAAGACGGCAACAAAGTGAAAGTAACTATTCGCTTCCGTGGCCGCGAAATGGCTCACCAAGAGATCGGTGTCGACGTTTTGAATCGTTTGAAAGTAGATACAGTTGATTTAGCTGTTGTCGAATCTTTCCCGACTCGAATCGAAGGCCGCCAAATGATCATGGTGTTGGCCCCTAAAAAGAAGTAATTAACGGCTTGCAAGTAATTAAATCCTGCCGTTGACCTTTTATAAGAAGGGAAATGGCGGGATTTTATTCGCCTTAGTTACTATTGTTTAACAACTCAACAATGCGGAGTTATTCATCATGCCTAAGATGAAAACCAACAAAGGTGCTGCTAAGCGTTTCCAGAAAACTGCTGGTGGTATCAAGTTTAAGCACGCTACAAAACGTCACATCCTGACTAAGCGTACTACTAAGAACAAGCGTCAGCTACGTCCGAATGCAATCCTTCCTAAATGTGAAGTGGCTGCAGTTATTCGTATGATGCCATACGCTTAATTCTTTTTAGTTTATTATCGTTTAGTTTAGGAGAAGCATAATGCCTCGCGTAAAACGTGGTGTACAAGCTCGTGCACGTCATAAAAAAGTTCTAAAACAAGCTAAAGGTTACTACGGAGCACGTTCACGTGTTTACCGCGTAGCTTTCCAAGCAATTACAAAAGCTGGTCAATACGCATACCGTGACCGTCGCAACAAGAAACGTCAATTCCGTCAACTTTGGATTGCACGTATCAACGCGGCATCTCGTCAAAATGGTCTATCTTACAGCCGTTTCATCAACGGTCTTAAGAAAGCATCTATCGAGATCGATCGTAAGATCCTTGCGGACATCGCAGTATTCGACAAAGCAGCATTTACTGTTTTAGTTGAAAAAGCAAAATCTGCTCTTTAATTTTTAAAGAATAGATATGCACTAAAAAGGAGAGCTACGGCTCTCCTTTTTTGATCTTAGGCTTTTCTAGCTTGGTAGCTGTACCTACATTCTTCTCTATCTAGTCATCTTGCAAGATAGCTCACTGTCCTTAATACTTGCGTTAGAATTTTATATTTCGGTATTCGTGGTTTTAGGTGCACCTTGATCGAGTAAACTCTCCTCTCATGACTTCCTGTCGACACCATCCATAAACATTTCATAAAGTTTCACAATCAGTCATTAAATCAGCAGCACTCAAACGAGTTTAAAAAAATAGCCACTCTATGAGTGGCTATTTTAAGCGGTATGTATCTAATTATTAACGAACGATAGGTTGGTGTAGCACTACCGTATTATTAAGAGTTCGAATGCCTGGGAAGCCTTCGATCTCGTTACATAGGCTATGAATCGCGTGCAGGTCAGGCGCTTCAATAAGAGCAATGATATCGTAACTGCCACCGACAATACTGGTCAGACGGATCTCTGGGATCTCTTTTAACGCTTCGGTCACTTCGTCTTTTCTACCTTTGTCACAAGAGATGAGTAAGTAACTGGCCGCTTGTCGCCCTTCATTTTCCACGCGTATTTGCGCAGTGTAGCCTTTTATTACTCCACTTTTCTCTAAGCGGTTAATTCGCTCTGAAACTGCGGTTCGTGACAACCCGATGTTCCGTGAAAGATTAGCGATAGACTCGCGTCCGTTAGATAGGAGGTTAGAAAGTATTTTCCTGTCTAACTTGTCTAAGCCTTGTAAACTAGAATCTGATATCATTGGTCCTGCCTTTTCTGATTGTTGTTATTTTCGTACTTTGCGTACTTGTTGTTAACTTTATAATTATATTTTTTATATTGTTATTTTCTTTGGCAGAGTAAAGTTGTACAGCTCTGGCAAAGTAAATGGGTTCCGCGCAGTTAGCGGATGGATCTTCAAGCTTAAGTAGCGGCCTGAGACCTTTATATTACTGATGAAGCCACCATCTTTCAGGCTTGTAATGTTCGAGGCATCAAACAGGCGATAAATTGCCCATTGGCCACTTTCGTTCAATACATGCTGTTTGCCTTCATCGGTAATGTCTTGAATCGTGATGCTTACATCGTAATCACCATTTTTGGGTGGCCACTGTAGCTCACTGATTTTACTAGGCCCTTGGTAGTAATGGATAGTACTATCAGACAGCTTTATATTGGCACGGATCGCACTTGAATCTAGATCCATCACAGTGGCACTAAATGGGATATAGAAGCGGTTAGTACTCTTACTGATCAGAGTGTTTTTTATCACATTATAGTTTTTCAGCTGTACCAATAAGCTTGATGACAGCGGCATTTCTTCGCCTTCCACTTTCCTTGGTGACCAAAGGTTAGTGTCATAAAATGGCGCTAAGTTTTCTTTGATGAAGTTGTCTAGTATTCCGCCTGCTGAGAATAATTGCTCAAAATCAGCCAGAGAAATCTCTTCTGAAGCGTGGATATCAAATGGATACTTGTGTAAACCTACCTGACGGAACTTACTGTAAACTTCGCTATTCCATTGCTCTTGGATACCTTTGGACGCTTCATGGATCATGACCACCCAACTTTGTCTGACGATATCCATCAACCAGCTGCGAACAGGTTCTGGTGACTTTTGTGCAATCTCTTTAAGTTGAACAATTGGATCGGCATCTGAGCTACTCATACGTGAGCGCGCAGCTGCAAGTGCTGCCATTTGCGGGTCTGGAGCGTCAGAAATTCCTTTTAGGTAAGTTCTTAAACGGCTCAGAGCTGTAATCGTTTCTTCCCAAGGTGTTGGCGTATTGGCAGTTTCACGAATTTGCAGTTGGTTAAGAGGATAAAATGTTTGTTCCACTCGGCTCATCAGCACGTAGTCTGGAGTGATCATTTTTTCCGCTTGCTTACTGACAGCATTGACAGCGCTATTAAGGGCCGCATTATCTTTATTCAAGTGTAGGTTTTTGTTCAAATCTGGAGAGAAATGGGTGTTAGAGTACACTTGTTTTAGTACGGTCGTTAACGGAGAAGAAGGGCCGGAAACCAAATCTATCGCATTCGTTAACTCGCCAATATTATGGTAATTTTTAACCTTGAGCTCGCTCAGCGCGTTACGCCAATCATTGATATAGTCATCGGTATACTCTTGACGTACTTTTTCTTTGAAGGCTTGCTGCTCTTCTTCAGTCGGAGTTACTTGGTTCGACAAACCTAGCACCCAATCATCAGAAATGACGTTCTTAGTCATTAGAGCAACTCTTGGTCGATAGAAGGTACTAAACCCTGTCGAGGTGAAGAGCTTGTTGATCTCTAAACTGCGTACATCAGCCTTGTTGCTAAAGACATCATTGAAGTTAAAGCCTATCGCACGTTCAATGTTGAGTGAACCAAGGTCTGACAACTTAGCTTGGTTCACTAATTTGGCGTATACGAGGTCGACGTTAGATTTAGCCAGTAGAGTACGTCTAACAGAGCGCACAAGATCCATATTGATGGCAACAGGTTCAAAATCAGTTTTAAAGTAAGCGTCTAGGTATTTGCTCACATCTGTTACAACTTGAGGTGTGACATTTAAACTTTTTAACGTCGCGCGCGTTTCTGATTTCAAGAATGGAATATCTCGCTTATCAGCATACTTAAGCATCAAGTATCCCTTGAGTAAGGGTAAAGCCTCTTTGGCGTTATCTTGGTTTTGAGTAAGCGCGATACGATAACCTTGTTCAATGGTAGGCATCAGCTGATTGCCAACGGTATCGATAAGCGCTTTATAGGCAATATGCGTACTTTGCTTTAGTCGACTCACGTGCATACTAAAGTGCTCGTGATCGAGTGCTTTATTTCCCATTAACCACGCTTGGTACGTAGGGGCGACAGACTCACTGGCATTCGCGATCGAGCGGTGGAAATCGTTACTGTATAAATGATGTGAGACTTTATTTACGTCCAGTAGACGATCAATCACGCTGAGGTTGTTATTTAAGCTTGCAGAAAGCGCGTAGCCGCTACCAAGGATGAGTGCGGTACTGCAAAGTAGGGCAGCATAGCTTCTACGTTGCATTCGCTCTAAATTTGCTTTATTTTCTTGCGCAAAATCGACTTCAGGCAGTATCTGAGACTCGACTAAAAAGCGTGTGAAATAAGGTACTTCAGAGAGGTGGGAATGCTCTGACGCTATGATAGGTAAATTGAAGTAATTGCTACAGCTCTTCGCTAAGAGGTTGTACTTACGTCCACCTTGCAAGCTGGATGTGAAGAAGATATCCCTTAAGTCGATATGGTGAGTGCCATCGACGGTGCGATTGAGAATATCAATGATGTTGGCGAGCTCTTTTTCACAAAGCTCAAACTGCTTAGGGAAGCCTAACGTTGCTTTCTTCTCGTCTGTCGAACTTGAGTTGACGGATGAATCTAGCGCTTGAGATTCGAGAACGGTAACCAAGTTCTTGAAGCTGTCTGAAAAGTAGTCAATGTGAGCGCCTTTCGCTTCTTTCATCGGGATCGATAAGTATTCAGCGTAGGATTTCAGTGGACTGAACTGAATGTATTCTTTAAACCCATCTAACTTGTCAATTTTGGTGAAGACTAAATAAACGGGTAAAGTTGACAAGGTCAGTTGGCCAATAGAAGCTAACCTGTCACGGACAGCACCTAAGGTGTGATCGATCGCCTCACTCTCGTTAAGTAGGAAATATTCGAAATCAACAAACGTTAAACAGCCAGCAAATGGTTTTCTGGGGTTGTAAGAAATGACTTCGTGGACAAACGTTTTCCAAAGCTCAGAATCAAAGTTTGACACTTGTTGAAAAACCAACCTATCGTTGGGTTCGATATATACTGCAGCATCAGATTCAAACCACTGGAAATATTCGTTGGAGCGAGTTTTTGGTTTATCAATTGGTTTAATAGCATTCGATGAGTGAATGAATAGTGATTTACCTGCTTCTTTATTTCCCATTAGCAGATAGATCGGTTTCTTATTTGATGCTGTTAGTAATGGACGAAGGATATCCGCAAGAGTGTCACTTTCAGTAGCAAGTGTGCTTTGGTTGTTTTTATTTCTAGATTTTATTTTGAGCGTTACATTGTAGGCTCCCCAAACCAGACCTGCGGCGGCTGACGCATAGATCAATAATGGATTAGGTTTGATTAAAAAATAGGCTAGGCCAGCTAAGGTGACCACGGTCATTAGCAATAGCGTAGACAAAAGAAACGGATTTCTAGTGAACTTATTTGTAAACATGGGGCGACGTTGTATCTCAATTAAACAATCAATTTTCTATTCGCAGTAAAACACTGCTTATAGCGCGATGTGATGGTGGAATCTTGTTCAATCTAAAGCGATTGATAATTATAATTTTTCTCATCACAATTATTTGACATTCAATAAACTTGGAAGTACACGTCCGTCACTGGTTGTATCGTTTTAATATGACTTTAGAGCAAATCGTTGGTTATTAAGTGTCCAAATTTGTTTTTAATTATTATTAAATTACTAGCCATTTAAAATCGTGTTCACAATCAACAAGCAAAGCCTGCCCGTTTTCGGGTCTATAAATAAGTCGTCTTGGTGATTAATTTATCAGCAATGTTTCTATATCAAGAAGGCGCAGCGATAACGAACAAAAAATATCACAAATAGAATTCTATGCAGATACTGAACTCATATAAAAATACCATATTTGTGATTAATATCAATCTAGATGGGTTATTTTATGATCAAAAATAACTTTAAATTTACACAGCCGTAGAAAATTTACTTGTAAGTACCTTTCTTTTAGTTAATGATTTTTTGTTGACTTTTTCGACATTAGAGATCGTTAACGTTTAGCCTAATTGATAGCACTACTTCCTTCCAAGTTACACGCTAGTTAAAATAACTATTTTGCTAGGTAATTCGACGGAATTGATAGTCATAATACCCTTTTTATATGTCGCTATCTGACTGCCATTGAAAAACCAATTTATATTGGTATCTTCCTTTTCCCTATACATTGCCAAAACTCAGTTCAGATGCTTTTCCTCGCTTTTATATGATGAGAAATAAGTGGAGACAGCTCTAAATTAAGTACAGAAAGGAAAACAAATGAGCAGAATTCATTATATTTTTATTTGCGCATTATGTTGCTTATTCTCTAGTGTGGCACTAGCGAAAGGGGAGCGGTATGGAGCTGCGGTTAATTATCGCCAAATCGATAGCATTGGCTATACACAAGGCGATAGTGGTGAATTCGATACCATGAATTTTGGTTTGGTGCATACTCGTCCAATTGATGAGAATAACAACCGAATGCGTTGGTGGCTGGGTTTTAACTATCTCAATAGCGAAACTGATACGCCAGCAGGTGGAGTATACCAAAAGGTGACTAGCTATGAATTGAGAGTTGTCCCTCAATTCGCGATCGCAAATTGGGGCAAGTTTACTCCATTATTAGGCCTCGGCCTTTCGGCGG
Source organism: Vibrio profundum (assembly GCF_050337555.1). Lineage (NCBI taxonomy): Bacteria > Pseudomonadati > Pseudomonadota > Gammaproteobacteria > Vibrionales > Vibrionaceae > Vibrio > Vibrio profundum. The sequence continues at coordinate 23,981 of NZ_JAKJTA010000011.1, read as the reverse complement.
CATACAGCGAGTACAAAAACCGTTGGTTTGTTGACAACAGCGGCTATAAATATGGTTCCCAATTGGAAAACATCAATCAGTTTGAAGCTGGCATCGTTGTATCTGTAGGAGCCGCAGTGAAGTTAGGCTCTGATCCAGAGGCATACCTTCAATTAGTCCCGCAATTGTCGTATGTAAAGCCAGTCTACAATGACGGTCTTGGCGGGTTAGAGTTCACGATTGCGCTTTTATTCTAAGGAGCAGCGAATGAAATTAGTCCAGTTGGTATTAAATATTGCAAAGTACCCTGATGATTACATGGGGGCGAAGCACATAGAGATCCCAGAGTCGGGAGGCTCTATTGGGCGAGCACAAGGCTGTTATGTGACGCTTACCGATCACAATCGCTTTATCTCTAGTACGCATTGTTTAATCAGTGTGTACGGTAGCACTTTTTATCTGAGTGATGTGAGCACTAACGGTACATTGATCAACGGAAACAAGATTCTAAAAAATCAGCCAGTGTCGCTTTACGATGGTGATCAAATATCGCTAGGTCAATATGAAGTTTCTGTCGAGATTGAGTCAATTGCTTCCAATACTGATATCGCCATTGATATTGACCCAAGTCGTGATACGGCTGATCCGTTAGCTAACCTCGGTGAACTCGAAGTTGAGCCTGACCGTTCAGATTATGTGGCATTAGGTAGCCTTTTTGAAGATGAAGAAACCCCAGAAGATGAAAACGACCCCATCGTACACCTTTCTTCAGCGATGCAGTCTCCCGAAGAGAGCTTGCTCGATGATATTTCTTCTGAGCGTCAAGCGCCGTTGTCTCAACAGGTTCGCCGTCAAGTTATCGACGACAGTGACAGTATTTCTGCAGAGTTCGATTCCGGTGCTCTGATCCCAGAGGATTGGCTTGGTACTGAAACCAATCAGCGAGAAACTGTTCCTGTGCTGCCAATCGAGAAAGTGACAGCGCCGAATGTACCGAACGCACCGAGTGTACCTATGATGGCTGAGCAAACTGACGTCAATTGGGAAGAGCTAAATGAGTCCGAAGAGGCCCCGCCTCACATACGTAACACTCAAGTAAATGAAGGCCCACATTCAGCAACAGTTTCAAGCGCAGACGCTCTTCCACATGCGGAAAATGGCGCTTTGATGGAAGCGTTTCTGTCAGGCTTAGGCACGCCGAACTATGCACATTTGCAAAACAGACAGGTATTTTTCAAGCAAATGGGAAAATGTTTACGCACTTGTCTAGACCAGTTACAGAGTAGTCTTGAAGAAGTTGAGCAGCTAAAGAATGACACTAGTGAAAGTCAGCCAAAGATCAATCTGGCCGACTTAATGTTGAATCTTCACCATAAGAACCTGCTTTCCCCACATGAGCTTGTGGAGCAAATGTGTGATGAGCTAGATGTACATCAAAGAAATTATCGTAGTGCACTCAGTGAAGCGGCAGTCGAACAATTACATACCTTGTTGCCGGATGTGGTGACGAATTGTAAGAGTTCTCAATTTGGCCTCACTGACAAAGTAGAATTGTGGCGAGCGTTAAGTAAGACACAGATATCGAATGTACAAGAATTTACTCGTTCGCCGGATCGAGTGATTCAACGTCGTCTAAAAGAAAAATATAATCAGAATACTGAGGAACTAAATGCGTAACTTTTTTGTAGTCGCCATGGTACTTCTGCTGTCAAGCTGCAGTTCATGGGAACAGTTTAAAGAATCAACAGGGATAACTCCGAAAACTTCATCGGTGGAGTTGGTGATTGATTCCTCACAAGCACTGAATACACGAGAAGGCGGGCAATCATCGCCAGTAATTTTACGTATTCATGAGTTAAGCTCGCCGGTTTTGTTTCGTAGTTTAGATTTCTTTGCGTTGTTTGAAAACGATAAAGCGTCACTGGGTGATGAATACATTAAGCGTTATGAATTTCAGCTAGAGCCGGGCGAACATCTTCACCAGATTATCCAGCTCAATTCTAAGACTCGAGCTCTTGGGTTTTCGGCAGCCTTCCGTCATATCAATGGTTCGTCATGGCGAAAAGTCGAAATGATTAAGCCAAAAACCCGATACTACTTGCACCTCAAAGTACAGGGAAGTGAACTCGTAATCGACAATACTCGCGGCGTTGAGCAAACATTTTTTTAGGAAACGGATATGTCTTTATATAACCCTGTAGTGTGGCAAGACGGGATGTTCATGAAGCCACAGCACTTTCAACAGCTTGATCGAAGCCAACAAAAGCTCGGTGGTTTATTTAGCGCATATAGTGCTCCTTTACATTGGGGAATTAAGCACTTAGAGCTCAATAACGAGTCCCTGCTATTAGGAAAAGTTGGTGTAACAAAAGTAGAGGGGATCTTGCAAGATAGAACGCCCTTTGATCTTCCTACATTGGCTGACTTACCTGCAGTCTTGGAAGTGTCGGCTGATGTGACGAACAAAGTTATCTATCTATGTTGTCCGCTTCCGTCTGAGCGCATGGAGCAGTTTAGTGATGACAATAGTCACTCTCGCTATTCAATGTATCCTCAAGAAGTGGTCGACTCAGTTTTTGAAAGTTCTGATGTAGCTCAAATAGTAGTTGGTCGCCTTAACTTCCAGTTAATGTATGAAGACGATGATCGAAGTGCTTACACTTCTATCCCCATTTTGAAAGTGTCGGAAGTGACTCCCGAGGGTAAGGTTGTTCTAGATGATAGCTTTATTCCTACCTGTATTGACATTCACGCGTCTCCGGTTTTGAGCCGATTCACCACTGAGTTTGCGTCCATGCTTAAGCATAAGGCGGAATCCATCGTTGAGCGGTTAGGTACGGTTGACCAGCAAGGCGTGTCGTCGGTGGCAGACTTCATGTATTTACAAATATTGAATAAGTATGAACCACTATTCTTACATTTATCCGATATTCCCGGCATTCATCCAGAGTATTTATATCGAATTTTAATGCAGGCGGAAGGTGAGTTTTCCACTTTGTGCTCTTCTACACGTCGCCCTCGGGACTACGTGCGGTACTTGCACAAAGATTTGACGGCCTGTTTAACTGTTAGTCTCAATAGTTTGAAACAATTGCTTAGCGCGGTTTCGGACCAGCGCGCCATCCCACTGCCACTACAAGAGCAAAACTTTGGTATTCGTACTGCATCGATACCAGACAAGAGCATGCTGGAGTCGATGGGCTTTGTTTTGGCTGTGAAGGCGGATGTGACCATTGATGTGCTTTACTCACAGTTTGTGAGCCAGATTAAGATTGGTTCAATCGACAATATTCGTGACCTTATTAACTTGCAGTTACCTGGTATTAAGATCAAGGCAATGCCCGTGGTACCTAGGGCGCTGCCTTACCATGCTGGTTATACCTATTTTGAATTGGAAAAAGGCTCTGAGGATTGGGCTGAATTAAGTGATGCAGCGGCGATTGCGATCCATACTTCAGGCGAATTTAAGAACTTATCGTTACAACTATGGGCGGTACGACTATGAGTTATGTTGATCATGATGCAACGGTTGTCTTGTTTCAACCTGAACCGGGCAAACCTATGGAGGTCATGCCTTCACCGGACATGTCACGCAATATTGCTGTGGATGATTTAGATATTACTAAGTTTGGTGTTAACCCATTGGTAGACCAATTTTCATGGTTGATTGCGACCTTGTCGTGCATGTCGTCAATTCCATGGCTAGAAGATCCTATGCCATTTCGAGATCAAATTGCTCGAGAAATCCGTAAAGGTGAGCGAAAGCTTAGTGAAATGGAAGTTGAACGCGCTTCTATTTTGGTTATTCGCTATTGCCTATGTTCGGCGATCGATGAAGCTGTATGTAGTCAAGAGTGGGGTGAAAAAAGCCGCTGGAGCCAGAATAGCTTGTTGTCAGAATTTCATAGTGAAACCTTTGGTGGTGAAAAGTTCTTCCTTATATTGGAACGCCTTAAATCGGATCCTAAAAAATATCGCTACGTGATTGAGTTTTTGTATCTACTGATGCAGTTAGGCTTTAAAGGCCGGTATGGGCGAGAAGAGAGGGGGAACGAAAAACTGACTGAGATAGGAAACGTAGTGTACGGGATGGTACGAGACTACCGTCTAGCTGACCAAGAAAAAATCTCTTTAGTGAATCTGAAAGCCAAATATCTAAAAAGCCCACTCAAAAAAGTGATTTCTCCAAAACTGACGTTGATGGTGACAGCGGGGGTTGTTGCTCTGATGTACGCAAGTTGCTATTTAATCATCGATGTAAAGTTTCAGCAGTTGCTACAAGGTTATAGTTAACGTTGCAAGCTAACGTTGAATGGAAATAAGCAAAGCCTACTTAGCTTTGCTTATTTCATATAGGCGGAATCAGTTAAATCGCTGCTCTAAATACGCAATGATATCGGATGATTCGTACATCCATTTAACTTGTCCTTCTTGCTCGATACGTAGGCAAGGCACCTTCACTCGGCCCCCTCCAGTTTCTAGCTCTTGGCGATAAGTCTCGTTTTTCATCGCATCACGTAGTTCCACATTGAGTGATAAACGCTTCATCGCTCGGCGTACTTTTACGCAGAATGGGCATGCGTTAAACTGATATAGAGACAGGCCTTTTGCTAAAGCATCAATTCGTATTTGTTCTGTTGCTTCACGCTTGACTCCTTTAGGAGAAAATAGGGCGTTAACAAGAAGAATGATGCGGCCTAAAAACCAGCGTATTAATTTCATAGCGTACTTTAACTTTGTTATGGATGGACTCGGCGCCATTCTATCAGCGATAGCGTCACGCCTAAACTCATTTCTGATGTGCTCTAAACGACTTGATATAAGTAAAATGCTCTCAACCAGATAGCTTGGTCTGCTTGGTCACTTCGATCCCTAGCCGCTTTGCCAATCGACACAAATTGGCTCTGTCAGTTTTCAATGCTCTTGCGGCTTGCGCCCAATTATTATTGGATTCCGACAAGGTGGAAATGATTAGATCACGTTGAAACGTATCGGTTGCCGTTTTGATCCCCACAGTTAAATCGATAGTAGCTGGGGGATGTGTTTTTGGCGGAGCCGCTTCTATAGTATCTTGTTCAGTTAAAGGCTCTAATGTGTCGAAGTCTTGTTCAGTAACACTAACTAAGTCAGTTGCTTGGCTTCTGGCTTTCGCTCTCAGCGCAGCGCGGCTGATCAGATGTTCAAGCTCACGAATATTGCCAGGCCAATCATAATTTGTCAGCCTATCTAGCAAACCTGATGCAAATTTTAGCTGCTGTACTCCGAGTCTTTTTCGCGCTATTTCCAGAAAGTAACCACTTAAAATAATCACATCGTGGCCGCGCTGTCGAAGTGGTGGCACTGTCACAGGAAAAACACTTAGCCGATGAAATAGGTCAGAGCGGAATCGCCCTTGTTTGACTTCAGTATGGAGATCTCGGTTAGTGGCGGCTAATACTCGAACATCGACCGTTTGCACTTGGTCTTTGCCAACTGGCTGTATTTCATTGTTTTGCAGCGCGCGTAAAATTTTGCTTTGCGCTGCAAGCGGCAGCTCACCAATTTCATCTAAAAATATCGTACCACCATCAGCCAACGCGAACTTACCTAGCCTTGTTTTGTCTGCGCCAGTAAACGCACCTTTTACATGCCCAAACAGTTCACTTTCTACTAAATTTTCAGGAAGAGCAGCGCAGTTTACATAAATGAGAGGCTGCGATTGGCGAGCAGATTTTAGGTGTAGGGCGCGTGCGACGAGCTCTTTCCCCACACCAGTTTCACCTTGGATCAGGATATTGAAGTTTGATGGCGCGACAACATCAATGTCGGATTTCAGTTTCTTCATCGCATCACTGTTACCAAGCATTTCTTGGCTGTCTCTTTCCCAAGCTTCGTCATTAAGCTCCGTCAATTTCTGTTGGGTATGGAGTGCTTGCCGTTCTAATTGGTTAAATGACAGACCCATTTTTAGAACGGATGCGGCTATGGCTGCAAGCGTGCTGAGTGTTTGACGTGGAATCGATTCATACAAACCCGGTGTAAGGCTATCTAACGTTAGTACGCCAAGCAGTTTGTCACTAAAAACAAGTGGTAATCCCATACAAGAATGGATAGGCATATCACCATCATGTTCCATCAGCAAACCATCGAACGGATCTGGTAAGGTACTGTTAGAACTAAAAAAAGTGGCACTGTCTGATTCACAGATAGCCTTGAGTCTTGGGTGCTCATCGATAACAAAGCGCCGTCCAAAGGTATCTTGTGTGAGTCCGTGCATGGCAACAGGAGTTAGAGTGTTGCCTTGTAATGACAATAAAGCGACGGCATCGGAAGGAATTGTTTTGCGTACACTATCGAGTAAGTTAGCAAACCTTTCTTGGTTATTCTGCCCTCGGGCAAGCGACATCGTTAGTTCGGCTAGATTGGCAATCGAAATATCATTCATAGCAAGGCCTGTGTCATTTTGCTCATATTGAGTCATAAAGACTCTTTTGTGTGTAGTCATTATGACTCATTACTATTTCAAAGCCAACCTCGAAAGCCCACCTGTCATAGGATGACTAACCTGGCACTAACTTTGCTATATAGGAGCTCTGCAATTTATTCGCATTGAGCTTTTAGTCTATCGCTATGAAAAGGTGCTGCTTTTTCATTTGAAAGCTCTCTATGACGGTTTTCCTCTTTAAGGAGCAAGTTAATGCTAACTGAACAACAAATTAACGTTATCAAAAGCACCATTCCTCTACTTGAAAGCGCTGGCACAGCTTTGACAGATCACTTTTATCAAAGAGTATTTACTCACAACCCTGAATTAAAAGATGTGTTTAATATGGCGAATCAAAAAACTGGTCGTCAGAGCATTGCCCTGTTTCAAGCCGTTGCCGCGTATGCGAAAAATATCGATAACTTATCAGTGTTGACAGGAGCTGTAGAGCGCATTGCTCACAAGCACACTAGCTTCAATATTCAAGCCGAGCATTACCCAGTAGTAGGACACCACTTGATTGAAACGCTACGTGAATTGGCACCAGAAGCCTTGACACCAGAAGTAGAAGAAGCTTGGGTAGCGGCCTATCAATTACTGGCGAGTATCTTTATTGGCCGAGAAGGGCAGCTGTATAGTGAGCGTGAACAGGCGAGCGGAGGCTGGAAAAATGCGAGACCATTTGTTGTTGCCGACAAGAAAAAGGAATCGAAACTGGTGACTAGCTTTACTTTTGAAGCAGAGGATGGCGACGCTGTACTGGATTACATACCGGGTCAATATATTGGTATTGAGTTACAGCCTAGCGCGTCGGAGTACAAAGAAATTCGTCAGTACTCTTTGTCTCAAAAGCCAAATGGGCAAAATTACCGGATTTCAGTTAAGCGAGAAGCAGGCGCTGAAAGTTATCAAAATGGTATGGTATCAAATTACTTACACGATGAAGTTAACGTTGGGGATCGCGTCAGCTTATATGCGCCAGCGGGTGATTTTTATTATCAAGAGAAAGGCACTCCTACCGTGTTGATTTCCGCAGGAGTAGGGCTTACGCCAATGCAGGCCATGCTACAGTTGCTCGCAGCTCAAGGCAAAAAAGAGGTGTTCTATTTGCACGCCTGTGCGGATCGTGCTCAGCACAGTTTCGCGGATGAAGTGGCGAGCATAATTTCGGATCATGACTGGCAGCAGTGGCTATGGTATGGGAAGCAAGAAGCCAATACTGACAGCTTTACTGGACAGATGGAACTGAGTCGTGTTCAGGATCAATTGCCAGTTCAGTCCGCAGACTTTTACCTATGTGGGCCGATTGCATTTATGAAGTTCATTGTTGATCAGCTTGAGCAGATGGGCATTACGCGTGATCGAATTCACTATGAAGCGTTTGGCCCTCACGCGGACCTGTAATCGCTCCTGTGCCAGTGAGCTGCTAGGTCAACAGATCTGGCGCCCTGGCATTATTTCCCCCACAGGCATCGTAGCTTTTCAAGTAAGCCAGGTTTCCTCTTACTTTTATGGTGAGATAAACCTAAGTAATAACTTGCTAGCCAGTTGGTACGTAATTCTTGTATAGGCAAGAGTGTGATACTTGAGAGAGCCTCGGCGCTTTGCTGTGCATAGTCGTTGGCTAAGCTGAAATCCATTCCTAAATAGCCTTGTATATAGAGCCAGATATGAGTACTGGTTGTAAATTCAAGGAGTTCGGACGACTTAAAGCGCTCAGCATGCTCTTTTCCAACAGTATCCTGAATGATTTGGTTCATCGAAGACGTTGCGGCTTGCGTTGCCTGTAACTTAGACAAAGATTCCATATGCTGCTTGGTCGCGATACCGAGTAAATGCTGCTCGGCGGAGATGTCCGGCTTTACAGCGCATACTTTTTCAAACAGTACTTGGTTTTTGTCACAATACCAGTGCCACACTTCGGGATACTCAGCCACAATAGAGAGCTGATCGGCCAGTATTCGACTTAGTGATTGTTGCAAACTATTCATGGGAATGGAGAGATTTCCAGTCTACCTGATGTGATCCGGTATCAGTGCCGATATAAATCGATTGCTCAGAAAGCATGACCGAAATATCCATACGTCGCTCGACAATATTGGCTACATTTTCAATGCCGTCGGCATCAAACTGGATGATACTTGCTTTTGTTCGCGCAAGTTTATCTTTATTTTTTTGCCACCAGTTGTCGGATTTACTATTGAAAGAATAGACTTTGACCTGTTTAGCTTGCTTGCTTGATTTGAGCACTCTGTCGGGATCGGGTTCGCCCACATCTATCCAAAGTGAAATGCTGTCGTCGAGTTCTTTCGCCCAGATATCCGGTTCTTCGATGGTTGAAAGGCCTTTCGTAAATTGCAACGGGTACTCGGTGTTTAAGCAATACGCTAGAACACGAGTCATCATACGCAAATTATTTTCAGAAGGGTGCTTTGCAACGGTTAGAGCAAGCGAGTCATAGATGTCGCGGTTGAGGTCGGTCAATGCGATGCGGAACTTATAAATGGTAGGTTTAATTGCCATAATCTTGAATTTTGAACGAAAAAATAGCCAGCATATAGCTGGCTATTCTTAAAAAAAAGCGACTAAGTTACAGTACTTTGATGCTTTCAGCTTGTGGGCCTTTTTGACCTTGAGATACAACGAACTCAACTTTTTGGCCTTCGATTAGCGTACGGAAGCCGTCACCAGTGATAGCTGAAAAGTGAGCGAAAACGTCAGGACCGTTTTCTTGTTGAATGAAACCGAAACCTTTAGTTTCGTTGAACCACTTTACAGTACCAGTTACTGTGTTAGACATAATATATATCCTAAATCAAAACAATTGGGCCGAATTCGGCGCGGATAGCGTGGAAAAGTAGATTGCTATTGCGTACGACACGACGGTAAATTACAAATAATCCAACGAAACGCATATGTATACAAAGAACTGCTTTCTAGCTGATAGGAGATTTTAGAGCAATCGACGCTCAAGTCAACGAATACTCGGTCAGAATTTAATGTTTTTCCTTCATTTCACTAATTTTTATGCGCTAGGTTTCATTTTAACTATTTTAAGTGCCCCTTTCATACTAATGAAGCTTTCTATGGTAGATACTTGTATTTGAATGGTAAATGTAATATTTTGATTTATTTGATCTGTGAATTCAAAGGTTACATTTGTTAACGTTTTCGGTTTGCATTCATTTCTGCTACACCAGAGAATGGCATTAAACGTAATAAACCTGATAGATAGCTAACGTAGGTATTTGTTAGATAGTTGATTTTACTGTGGAGGTGGAATGAAAATAGCACTATTAGTAATTGTTTCTATAATTGCAGGCGTTTTGTCAGCCGAGCATTTCCACTCGTTTGCTTTGGGGCTGGGTGTGGCTGTCGTTGCGATGGGCGCTTGTTACTGGTTTGCATTTCGAAGCTCACGCTTTCCTGAGTTAGCCTTGTTTCTTCTCTGTTGTGGCATGTTCTCTAAACTAGCGATCACAGTCGCGGGGGTTGCATGGGGAATCTCGGCAAACGTTATCAGTTCGCCAATTATTTTTGCGTTATCATATCTATTCTTCTCTATTGTGGTGGCCAGTGTCGGGTTTGGGTATCGATACCGTAGGGTTCAAGCATCATCATGATAGATGATAGATGATAGATGATAGATGATAGATGATAGATGATAGATGATATCTAAGCGGCAGAACGTAAATCGGGCTGCCGTTTCCTCTTTTAAAGTGTGATGCTCTCCGAACAATTAAACTTAACTTTCTATTTTATCTAGGTCTTTGCAGCTTCCACCTCTTTGTGCCTTACCTTTCCCTTATACTTCTGTTATCCCAAGCTATCTTCCAATGATGACTATCTTGCTTTGGTTGTAGCGGGCTCACTTCAATTATGCTCAAGTTTTTTGAGTGGTGAGGCTATTGGGTTTATAAGTTGTTTGTGTTGTGTTTTCTCGCTGTAGCCCTGCACAATATTGGTCGAATATTCACTTCAAATTGACATTATTAAATAGCGGTTTATCAACACTATTAGCAGTTAATTGTTTGGAGGTTATTGATGGATTTTACGCAACAAGATCGAGAAGCGCTGAATCAAGTGTGGATGTCACAAAAAGCAAAAATGCGTTTGACGCAAATGGAAATGGTGAAGCGACTCGGCCTGTCACAGCTCGAGTTTTCCCGCTTGCTGCGAGGTGAGTTGCCCCTGTCAATGAATTTTGTCGGTCAATTTTGTGAACAACTACATGTGGACCCCAAAAAAGTGATTCCATCACTAGTGCAAAACAATTTAACTGCACCGAGTGAAGTTCACCTCACCAGTAAAATGAGTGTCGATGGTGAGATTCAACGAGCATATATAGAAGGCAATAGCGTAATAGTGGAGTACGTGCATCGTTCTTGAACATCTAAGGCGGATGTGACTTCTGAAGCTGGATTCCATCCAGTTCACCATACAAAGCTGTATGATACGTTGTAAAAAACACCATGCAGCTTGTTCCTTTTATCTTCCCCATAAAGTGGTAGCCATCCCTTTCTCTCTTTGTAGAACGCCATAATTGAATAATCTTAGAGCGATAAAGTGTTGTTCTATTTTATTTTGTTTTATCTCATATTCCTCAAACTCAAAATGCCGTATAAACGCACTCGAATCATTTCGACGCTGAACTTGCCCTATGCTTACGAGATTTTATTGATATTTTTGCAATTTAAGATTGGTCAAAAAGTAGACATAGATCTGAGATTGCATTAGTATTTTGCGCCGTTATTAAGAACATATAGATTGCATGGATGCGTTGTACAATGAAAATTGAGGCATATGATGCAAATTTCTCTGAAAAACTTGTCTATCCGCCAGCAAGTACTGGTTCCCGTTGTCATTACTGCACTGGCTCTATTTATCGCATTATGGTTTACCGATAATGCATTGCAAAAAGAGCAGAATACGGTGCAAGAAAACACCAGCTCCCTGATGTTTTATAAAAATACTATCTCTGAGATAGGCGATCTTATTTATCCTTTGCGCATCAATGCCGTATACGCGATTTATGATACAACTCGTGGCCAAGCATTTTTGAACCAGCTCAATTCTACGATTGTTCACGTTGATGAGAAACTGGACAAAATGGCAGATCGAAAAACGTTTGCACGTGACGTCAACAAGTTACGCGTATCGGTTGATACCTACTTCAAATATTCGACACGGTCTACTGATATATTTAGCCGTCACCGCGCAGGAACTTTAGGCGAAAATGAATATCAGCAATTTGTTTCTGGTTACAGAGCGGCAGGTAACACTATGGTCGAACGCATTCAGCACCTGTCTAAAGAAGTGAATACTTTTGCCACGACAGCGATGGAGACAAGCGCTGTAAACAATAAAATGGTACGCCGTGACGCCATGATTGGTGTCAGCGCTGTATTTCTAGTGACATTGCTCATTGCCTTTGTTATCTCTGGCCACATTGTCACACCGATAAGAAATATCCAATCTGTTATGCGCGAATTAGCTAAAGGGCATTTAAGTGCACGTGCGAAGGTGGAAGGTAACAATGAAATCACCAAGCTTAGCGAGGATGTGAATACTACGACTGACCAATTGCAAAATACTGTGCAAGCATTAACACGTACAAGTGAAGAAGTTTCAGCAGCAGCCCTGCAACTGTCTGGCGTAATGGCGCATTCAGAAAAAAATGCGAACCAAGAATTTGCTGAGGTTGAACAGGTTGCTTCTGCAGTTAACGAGTTGGCAAGTACGGCAAATAATGTGAGTGATAATGCGGTTCACGCTGATTCTACTGCTCGTGAAGCAGACGCCCTTGCTAACTCTGGGCTCGCTATCTTTGAAGAAAGCAACGAAGCCAGTATGAAAATGTCGGATTCTCTTAAAGATGCTGCTGAAATTATTGTTCAGCTCAAAGATCAATCTGAACAAATCAACGATGTGATTGAAGTGATCAAGGGTGTTTCTGAGCAGACGAACTTGTTGGCACTCAATGCGGCGATTGAAGCGGCACGTGCAGGTGAACAAGGGCGTGGTTTCGCGGTTGTTGCAAGTGAAGTTCGTACTCTAGCGGAGCGAACTCAACACTCGACGGGTGAAATACAAGCGATCATTCAAGAATTGCAAAACCGAGCAAACTTGGCGAATCACAGTATGCGAGAAAGCTTGGATTTACTGGCTCGCAACAACGAATTGTCCAACCAAGTGAATCAAGCATTAACTGGGATCAGTGGCGCTGTAGCCAATATTACGGATTCAAATACACAAGTTGCGACTGCTGCTGAGCAGCAGTCTCAGGTGACGCAAGATATCAACCGTAATGTTTCAAATATTTCTGAGCTAGTGAATCAGAATGTATCCGGCATTAGTCAAAGTGCGGCGGCTAGCGCTCAATTGTCTGAGTTAGCAGAGAAGCAGAAACAGCGTTTGTCTTTCTTTAAGTTCTAATGGCTAGGGCTTGTTGATTTTGTAAAGCAAAATTAAGCTCAATTGTTACGCCACAATCGGAGTGTTTAGATAACACTCCGATTGTTTCATAGTGATTCCAAGATATCAGCAATACGTGAACAGTTTTTTTAAGCGCTTGTCCCCATTGACTAACATATACCTTTTTAATCACTTTGGTTAGGTTAGAAGCCCGATCCAGGTTCAGATAGAAAGGTTAACTCTTCTGCGTTACTGACTCTTCCAAGAATCTCATTTCGGTGCGGATAACGGCCGAATCTATCAATGATCGCTTTGTGTTTATATTCATAATCTAATGTATCGGGATTAGCCAATTGCTGAAATAAGACTAGCGCCTCTTCGTGGATCGCGGATGACTCGCTATGCATGTAAGGCATATACATGAATGAACGTTCTGTTTTGCTCAGTGCTTGATCCGCGCCTAAAGCAACTGCCTCTTGTGCAAGCGCAAGTGCTAATGGATCTTGAGCAAACGATTTTTCCGTATCGCGAAAAATGTTGCGAGAAAATTGGTCTAAGACAATGATTTCGGCGAGGCGGCCGTGTGGAGTTTTACGCCATTTGAAAAGCTCGGCTTGAGCGGCTTGGTTGAGAATGGCAGAAAATTTGTCGTGAATTTTTTTATCCAGTGCCTCATCTTTGACGAACCATTGCTGAGGTTCCAGTTCTTCGAACCAAAACTGTATTACTTCTTTAGCCTTGCTGTTGATATTTTTCATGTCGCACCATAATCGAGGGAAAGGACGGTCTGAAGAACGATGTTAAGGGAACCCATTATACAAATCTAGCACAGTGCTAGGGGAGTGGGTAAAGAGGGAGCTGTCCTTTTCTATTTGCACGTCAAATCACAGTCGGTTCAATTGGAGCACTTTTTGATCGGGTGCTACTTCTACTATTCCACTAAGATACTTGTGACGATATTTGCGCTTTTTTTACAAAGAATGGGTTGTCAAACCGTTTCTCTGAGCCAAGTTCTGAGCGCACAATCTTATTCCACAGCTGGATATCGAACTGCGGTGCGGGGATCGATGGGTATAGAGTTTCTTGCTCTTCCACGGCGTAGCGCAAAAATTCTTTGAGCTTTATCTGATTGTACTTTTTAGCGACACGGTTGTGTTTTTGCAGCCACTCTTGTTTGAAGTTAATGAGTAGGGATTCTGCGCTCGGCATAGGAACGGTAGATAAGTAGACTCGTTTGTAAGCCACTTTTCTGTCGAGCATCGAGCGCATCGCCGTTTGGATGTATTTACCGTGGTGCGTGACAGTGATGTCGTCTCTATCAAACAGATTGACTGACCAGCCAGTCGGGATGAGTGTTTTGGTTTTGAATTGTCTGTTACGAATTTGCAGGGCTTGATGCAGCACAATGTCTGAAGTACCGCGAAAGGTTTGCTGCCATTTCCCGATGCGAATTTGAATTGAGCCAGGTAGCCTATATATGTTGGTAAATTTATCTTGATTCATTGTTGTCGCGCACAAAGGTTATCAGAATCCCAATAGGGGAATATTGCCAAACTTATTTGTGTTTACAGCCGCTAGTGACTGCAAATATCGTCAATTTTGATTTCTCACGTTTGGACGGAGAACATTGACTGTTTTGCCATTGAATTCGCTGCTTAAACTAAATTAAGCTAAGTGGAACAATTAGCAGAACAGGTAGAAGTCATTATTTTCTATTTAGATGGGGATGTACAGTAATGAATCAAGGATTGGCTGTTTTCTGACACATTAAGGTGCTGATCTAGAGTGGATTATCAGAGTCGAGAGACGCGATTGTCTTGTGAATGGAAAAATAAGACAATTCACCACAATCATAGAGAGCTAAGTCTTGACGCTTTCGCAGGCCGAGACGACAGAGAGTTTTTATTGATGCAATATTGTCGCTCATAGCCGCACCATAAATTACGTTGTGCTGGCCAAGGCTAAACGTGTACGTTAAGCAGGCTTTCGCCGCTTCCTGACCATAGCCCATACCTTTTTTCGACTGTAAAATACCAAATCTTATGTCCGATTTCGTCTTATCTTGGAGAATTTCGACACCTGCGTAGCCGACCTTCTGGTTCGTTTGAGTTTCAATCACAGTAAATGTACCAAATCCCTTTTTCCAGTGTTCGACTCGGTTTAATAGGTAGTCACGTATTTCTTCATCACGGTACGGACGTTCTTTTGGCAGGTAACGAGTGAAGGTAGGGCAACTAAGCAGATCTTGAAATAGGCTGAGATCATTTTGCGTAACTGGTTTAAGAGTTAAGTTTTTAGTTTGAATCATCCGTACTTTTATTTAATGTCATTCGTGAGCGGTGGATTAAAGTTACAGGAGAACTTTAAATGTTGAAAGTATAGAATAAATTTTGAAAGTATGTATATGTCATTAAAAATCGCAGGCGTCAATTCAACTGATTGATATATTAAATGATTATGTGTTTTCGGAATGGTCATGGCCACCTTCAAACTCGGATGCTTGGGCTAATTGATTAAGAACCCACTGGCATTACCCTAGGCTATCTGGATTGCAATAGCCCCCCAAATAAACATCAATGGCAGCGAGTTATTAACTGAGTGAATCAACAAAGGCTTTGGTCTTAGACCAAACCAAATTTACATGCTGTATCTGGTGTATCAATATCCTGAATAACTCCTTGATCTAACGTTAGAATCTCACGATAACTTGCAGGGTTTTGTCGTATAACTTCTTTCGCACCGTCACAATTCTTTAACTGGTTTAGACTATAGAAAAAATGTTCAGAAAATATGACCGGATGCCCCTTCGCATTTTCAAATATGGGCCTGACGATACATTGACTCTCTTGAGTGGTAGAACGAGTGCGCAAACAGCGCTGGTGTAGTTCGTCAATCGTTTTTTTTCTGATAAAAGGCATATCTGCGAGGTGGATTGCACAAAACTTAGGGTTAATATTGGATTCTAGGAGATAAGCTACCCCCTTGGCGATGCTGGCACCTAAGCTACTATCTTCATGTTTGCTATGCGGCAGTAAGATGACTTTTTCTCTATCCACTCGAAGAGCGGATAAATCATCCCCCTCTTTATGAATTAAAACGATGTACTCATAAGAGCTATATAACGAATGCAATGTTTTCTCTAGAAGGGGAGGGGAACCGATAAATCGTTTATCTGCACCGAATCGATTGGAATCTCCCGCAGCTAGCAACAAGGCACAAAACTCCATCACGCCTCGTTTTTATTCTGAGTAGCAATGACATCGGCGATAATTGACACCGCAATTTCAAACGGTGTTTTACTGTGTATTGGAAGCCCAATTGGTGCTTTTAACTTAGCGAGTTCTTGTTTGCTGTAGCCCCCAATCCTCTCTAGTCGTTCATAGCGATTTATAGAGGTTCTTTTTGAACCCATTGCCCCAATATAGAAAGCATCTGATTCTAACGCAGCCATTAGTCCTAGGTCGTCAATTCTAGGGTCATGAGCGAGCGCCAATATGGCAGTTTGTTGGGTAATGTTCTCTTCAACGAAAAGATCTGGGCTCCGCCAAATCACATCGATACTATCTTGCTTATCCGTTCCTGATAAACTCCAGCTACTGGCTAATTCCTCTCTCATATCGCATACTTTTACCGTAAAACCCGCCATTAATCCGAGTTTTGCAACCCATTCACTGACTTGGCTAATACCCAACAAGAGTAGCTGGGTAACTTGTTGGTAGTGAATATGTATGTAATCGTCACCTGATAACTCGATAGACGAAGCGTTTAGTGAACTGTCTGAGTGGTATTGTATGGTGTGATTATTAATATCTAAGATTTTATGGAATGGCTGTTTCTCGTTAGCGATATCAACGAAACCATGTAGGTTAGAGTAGCTTTCAGGGAAGTACCGCTCTACTAGTAGCTGAATGCTTCCGCCACAAGGCAGTTCAATGCTGACATGTTCGTCCACTAAGTCTTTGCCATAGGATATGACTTGAGGAAAAGTATGAATAAGGTTCTTGTCCAGCCTTTGGATAAACGCATCTTCCAAGCACCCGCCTGAAATCGACCCCAAACGTTGCTTCCCATTCCAAGCAAATAAAGAGCCTGCTGGCCTCGGAGAAGAGCCATAAGTTTTTAATACGGTACAAAGCCAAAAAGTCTGCCTACTTTCCATCCAACCTTGAATGTCACTTAATATATGAAGATCAGTGAGTTGCATCGTCTTGGCTGTCCTCCACTTTTTCTCTTAGTTCTTGAGTTTCCACTAAGCTAAGCTGCGCGACGTTCTCAGTATAAACTGACGAAAGATGATTCAATAAATGCATTAACTCTTCATCACTTAAGCGGGAATCAAAACCGGGCATTGTAAAGAAGGCGTTCGTATGAGAGTAATACTGTGGCTTAATACCATAAAGGATCGCATGTGCGGTGTTGTGATGATTATCTTGAGATAAGGTCGCGTTGCCAGCCATGCCTGGTGCATAGTTCGGCTTCCCTTCCCCCTCAAATCCATGGCAATTTGCGCAATACGCTTGATAAAGTTCCTGCCCTTTACTTTCAGTATCTTTGGGTTTGTAAGTCAAACTTTTACCTTCAACAACCTCATCGCTGTCGAGTAAATACACCGTCGCAGCTTCCAAGTCATCTTTATTGAACTTGCTCAAACTGTGAAAAATCGCCGTATACATTTCTCCCACGACCGTGCCTTTACGAGAGTATCCGTGTGCCAGTATCGCTTTGATATCCTCGCTTCCCCAACCTTCCTTCTTGAGGTACTGAGGAGTGATATTAGGGGCGTACACTGATCCTATCATTGCACCTTGAAAATGTTGTTCTGATTCCATTCCCATCGTTAAATTACGTGGCGTATGACATTCACCACAATGTCCAAACGTATTGATGATGTAATTCCCTCTATTCCATTTGGGGCTTTTGTTAAGATCTGAGGCTAATTTCCCTTCCTTTAGGTTCATAATATTCCATGCTTTCATACCGAACCGAATATTAGACGGAAACATCATGTCGTTGTCTTTGTTCTTTTGAGACGAAGGGGTAATACTTTGAAAATAGGCAAATAGAGCTTTCGTATCTTCATCCGTTATGCCCGTAAAAGAGGCATAGGGCATGGCCGGATATAACTGCCCTCCGGGCGCATCCCCATTGTGCATCGCATCATAAAAGTCTTGATAGTTGTATTGACCAATCCCTTCATTTTTATCCGGTGTAATATTGGTTGAATAGAGTGTGCCAAATGGGGTTTTGAAGGGAGCACCGCCTCCATAAGGTTCCCCTCCGTCAGTGGTATGACACGCATAACAGTCGCCCATTTCCGCAAGGTACTTGCCTTTCTCAATCAAACTGTCGTCCGAGTTTGCGGCATGGGAGAAAAAGCTGGCTAGCATGAGTAGCGCAACATTTATTCTTTTCATAGTGTTGCGCCTTTTGTTTTGAGAATGGTATCTTTCACCGCAGCATAATACTTAACGTACCCCGTACAACGACAAACATGTTCGCCCAATGTTTCTTGGATCTTCGTCTCAACTTGATCGACGGGTATCGGGTTTCTTTTAAGTTCTTCTATGAGGGCGATGGTATGGTTGGTAAAACCAGAAGTGCACCAACCACACTGGAAAGAAAAGTGCTTAATGAGAGACTCTTGCACTGGGTGTAGGGCAATGATCTCTCCCTTACCGTCAACCTCAGCATGCCCTTCGATAGTGCGTAGTTTTTTGCCATTAAAACCTACCGCATTGGTAATACAGGTTTTGTGTATTTCGGATTTCCCATCTTCATTGTCTTGGATAATGACGCATGCTGAGCAAATACCTTGGCCACAACCGAACTTGGTCCCAGTCAAATTCACGTATTCATGAAGAAACTCCAACATAGTCACTTCAGGATCTATGTCGACAGGACCATGGATCTTGTTGTTAATAGTTAAAGTAATCATTGTCATAGTTCAGTCGCCTTCATAATATCTTGTGATGAAACGGGAAGATGATAGAAGCGTGTATTAGTCGCTTGGTAAATCGCTTCTACTAGCGCAGAAACCACGGGAATCATAACCACTTCCGCAATGCCTTTGGGACTATCGGAATCGGAGAGAGGGGGCAAAATCGTATGTTTCATATTCCAGACTGGAACATGTTTCGCGAGTGGGACTTGATAACGATTGAGGTTCCAAGTTCCATTTCCTGCACCAGTTTCATCAGCAGGAAGGTATTCATATAATGCGTGACCAACGCCCATCGCCAAACCGCCTTCAATTTGCCCTTCAACGAGCTCTGGGACAATCACACGGCCAGCCTCTAACCAAGTATGGCTTTCAAGAATATTGACATGCCCCGTCGCTTTCTCAATAGCGATTTCCACTAAGGTGGCAGCCGGTGCATAGTAGGTGACCATTGCATTGTTAAGTTGTGTATCGGGGTAGCTGACAGATTTACGCTCTATAACCTGATAGCCATGTTGGTTTTTCTTATAGGGTTTAGCGCCAATACCATATTGTACCGCTAGGGCATCAATAGGATATGTATAGCGCTGGCCGCTGAGTTGAAACTCAGCGTTTGCCCATGCCCAGCGATTAAAACCATGAACCATCACGGATGTAATCAGCCCTTTCGCATGCGCCTTCATTGCCAGTGTTTTAAAGGGGATATCAGGGTAACCTTGCAACGTCAGATTACCATCGACCCAACGAGCATCGAGGATGTTGTTAAAATCGATAGTCGCATAATCACTGTTGAAGTAATTCTCTTTCCATATCTCTATCGCGACCGGAAATAACGATTGCTCAAACAGTATTCTCGCCGCCTGTTCTGTCACATGAGATTGATAAAAAGCCGACATACTGGCTGAAGAAGCCATAGGAACAACAGGGGTCCATCGAGGATTTTTCTGTGATTTATCTTGGTGCTGTTGAGACATGGTATACGGGTTCTGAGTATCAAATAACTCCATCGCCTCAAACTCTTCGATAACACCGCCGATGACGTCATCCGCTAACACACCCAAATATTTCTTTGGTATCACACCTTGGGCAGTATCAGTTCCCGTTCCCATTTCGATAAAACAGGATTTAACGATCACGGTGCCTTCAGGCGTGATTTCAATCGCTCCTGAAGGGGCCGCAGCGCCGGTTCCGTAGTCTTTGGTTACGATACTGAATCCCACACCGTATAAAAGGCTCGGGTTATCTTTCTCAAACGTTTTCTTCTTAGTGACACGACTCATCCACACAGGATGTTTTTCAGCTAACCCTAGAATTTCGTGATAGCGCAATGCGCCGTTAGGGATTGCCCCCTGCGTATTCTTCTCGCCAGATTTAAGCGCATTAATCTTTCGAATCTCAATCGGGTCGACGTTTAACTGTTCAGCCGCTTCATTCATCATCAGCTCTATCGTAGGCATCGCTTGTAACGTGCCGTACCCACGCATGGATCCACAATGAGGTGTTTGAGAAGGATAACAAACGGCGGAAATATCATTTCTAGGGAAATAATAAATACCCTGAAGCGCACTGGCTCCTACCATAGTGACCGATGACGAAAAATTGAGACGACCACCGCCATCTACCAACATATCCGACTGAACTGCTGCGATTTTTTTAGTTTCTTTGTTAAAAGCGACTTTATTGGAAATAGCAAAGGGATGGCGTTTGATGCCTGATTGAAATTGTTCAAAGCGGTCATTTGCGATGCGAACTGGAGCCTTGGCAAAGATACTGGCGATTATCCCGTAATAGGGAAATATCGTATGGTCTTTTGCACCAAACCCTCCCCCGATATAAGGAGAATGAACAATCAATTTCTTGATATGCTTAGTGAGGGGACTTTCAGATAAGATTTTTGCCGTCATCTCGTGAAAATCTTGCGGAGATTGCGTTGTAATCACAACGTGCAACGAATTGTTTTTCGCATCTAAGTAGCCATTAAAGGCTTCCGCCTCGAACATCATTGGCTCGATGGATTGCGTTTGAAAATCTCTGTCTAAAATGAGCCAATCACTTTCGTTTGATTTTAAATCAGAATCAATCTTGTCGGCGTAATACATGGCTCGTTTTACGTTGTTCGAACTGTTTTTATTTGCAGATGGCCAAACGGGTTTATGGTTTTTAATGTTAGGAAAAATGAGGCCATTTTCTAAAGCAGAAAAGTCATCTTTAGAGCCGTGTCCATTTGATGACTCTTCACGAACAATTCTCCATGTTGCGTATGGGTCCTGATTGGCCATAACCAGTGGCACCTTCTTTCCATACTTGATAACGTCCTGATTAAATTGAAGGCGATTTTTAGCCTTTTTGAATTTTGAGAACGAATCAAACAGGAGAATCGCGAGCTCATGCCCAAGGTAATCTGGCGGTGATCCTTCGTTCAACAGCATCTTTTTACCATAATAATCGGGAAGCTTAAGTTCGTTATTCGCTAAGTCTTTCTGTGTAATCACTTTATAGGGTTGAATTTCTTCAGGTAGGACATTGAGATCGAACCCTTCAAAGACGTGATCGGCTTTGGGCGCTCTTAGAATATAACCGTAGTGCTGATTATCCGGCCATCCTTCAATATCCTTCGCCCGATAATCACGGCCATATATTTTGTGCCCCGTGACTTTTTCAATGGCATCTGTTCGGTATTGAGGTTCACCATCGAGCTTCCAATTGCTTTTGATTGCTTCGTTAATCTTTGATTGAGCCGCTTGGCTCACATTAAACAGCATTGGCGCACTATAAACAGTGACGCCGCCAATCACGCATTGCTTGATAAAAGTACGACGACCAGTATTTATGCACTTACTCATGTAGCTCTCACTAGATTATGAATAGAGTAATAAATATAGATTACGTTAATACCATCGCAAATATTAAGTTTTAACTTTTGACTGCGAGCATCAGGGTCGCCTCTTCCATTAAATGAAAAGCAACTCATCTTAGAGGACGATTCTCGATTACATCTTTAGCTTCATTGGCTTTTGCTGTATACCTCGTTTGTCCTCGAAAAATAATTTAGGAGAAAACGATGCGTTATATCATGTGCTTGATCTTGCTAGTGCTGGCGGGGTGCAGTATGGCACCTAAAGGACCTGAAGCTACCATCATCCAGCACAATCAGACAGATCAGACCTTTACCCAACCGATTATCCGTGTGGTGCCGGTCTATCCTGAATTTGCCATAGAGCGTCACGTCGAAGGGTATGTAAATTTATCTTATGATGTCACCGCAGATGGAGAAGTGGTGAACGTTCGTATTTTGGATGCTAAACCTGCGCACATTTTCAATGATTCTGCGATAAAAGCCTTATCGAGGTGGAAATATTCAATCTATCCAAAAGGGAAGCAAGTTGTGGCTCGGGAAGGTCAAACGGTACGCTTTGATTACGCTTTTCCAGCTAAGACGAAATAAACCCTAGAGCGTGGTGAGGAACGAAGGTCTGCTTATCTATCAATATATGTTTAGCTACCAAGGTTAAACACCTCTTTGCAGGCCAGCAGACCTGAATCCGTTTGCTCGCTAAGTGAGTTGTGTAGTAGAGTCAACGCCCTTTTAGCGCTATCGATGTCATTCTCATGCTACAGAATATGTACTTTTTTGGTTTGTTTATCCTAACTGCAATTGCTGAAATTGTCGGCTGCTACTTGCCGAACTTATGGCTAAATCAAGGGAAGTCTATTTGGCTTTTATTGCCCGCAGCGGTCAGTCTAGGCATATTTTCTTGGTTATTAACGCTTCATCCTGATGACGCAGGGCGAGTATACGCGATATATGGCGGCGTATACGTGCTGACAGCAATTGCATGGCTATGGGGTGTCGAGCAGGTATTACCCACACGGTGGGACATACTTGGAGCTATGGTTATTTTATGCGGTGTAGCAATTATTTACTTTGGTAATAAGTTGACCTAGGGATACCTTCGAATGACTTATGATGAGTTTAATGAATTCTGTCAATCACTACCAGCGACGACATATGTCATGCAATGGCACTACTCTCATGTTTGGAAAGTGGGCGGGAAAGTATTTGCCATCGGCGGGTTAGGTCCTGGCGATTTACCTGCTTTTATTTTTAAAGCATCAGATAACAACTATGCCTTTTTAAGCGAGCAATCAGGCTACAAACCCGCTCCTTATTTTGCATCTCGTGGCATGAAATGGATTCAATGCTATGACCATTCGATGCAAATTGACGAAGATCTCAGGTACTATTTGCAGGAGTCCTACCGCATCGTGTCGTTAGGGCTCACCAAAAGGAAACAGCGGGAACTGGGGTTGAATCAAGAAGAGGGTTTAACCTAGGCAAGGGTTAGTTATGCACCGCGACGTTAGCTTAAATTCAACTCCGAACGGTATTGCTCAGCAACAGACTTTAGATATCAGCCAGCGCATACCTTCTTCTTCGTTGTCAAAAAAGCGCGTAATTAGTCCACCTTGGGTGACTTCTGTGTATTGACCGACGAGTCGTTTATGAAGCTGGTTACTTGGAAGAACAGCTTGCCATTTTAGTTGCAGTTTGGTGAATTTTAGCACGCTATTATTAAAGTATTCGGTCACTTCGGGGGTACATAGCTCCCAGATCCGCATGTCATTAAGCACCCCCCATTCCTTTTCAGGGAAGTGCTCCGCAGCCAGTTGCAAAAGCGCATCAATACCCGCGACCGCGGTTTCAATGTTCCATTGCCCAGTCATTCTACTCACAATGATATTGTACTGCTTGTTAGGGATCTCAAATGCCCAAGAACCATGCTGTGTGTTAATGATTTCCATACGCGGTGACAGCCGTTTTTGTGTGGTTTAAGTATAGGGCAGGACACGGCACGGCACTTCGATTTTTAGGGTTGTTTGTTTTCAAAAGGGCGTTGTTGAACAAATCAGGTTGAAGACAGATCTTACCTACGCTTAGCTTCCGTTAGTGTCTAACAGGCATACCTAGTCCTATGACTTTGTTCATGGCTTTGACATTAGCGAGTGCCTCACCGACTTGAGCGTTGTAATGCCTTAAGCTCAATTGACCGCTAGTGAGTCCTTTGTATCGAGACATGGCCGTCTCAGACAGGGAGCGGTCATGGTAACCAGAGTCGATTTTCCATTGGGTTAACGTGTCATTTTTTAACGCTTTAACTGCTTCGTTTCTTGGGTGCCCATCATCCC